>JAXDKI010000524.1:0-29941 GCA_034667245.1 Thermomicrobiales bacterium
GCGCCACACGGGTGGGTGGGGCGCGCCTGATCATCTGATAGCCTACCATGACTGTTTGTTTGATGTGACATCTCGGGCTACAAATCGCATTTTTGTGGTCAATGCCAGAACCGGTTGGTTGTCGCGCTGGACTCAGCGGCGCTGGCGTACCGCTCCGGAATGGACTGGTCAAATCTACTACACTGTCTGCTTTCGCAAATTGGAGGACGCCATGCTGGTTAGAGACAGGATCTACGAGGAGCTGGCACGGGCGGGTAACGACGTTCGCTTAGAGGTACATGACGGGAAGCTGCGGGAGAAACCGTCGATGACGTTCGGTCATGGGGACGTGTCGTTGTATCTCGGCCTTCAACTCGGCGTGCAACTCGACCGAACAGCGTTTGCGGTTCGGGTCAACCATGGCCGGCTCTGACGCACGGAGAAGACCTACTACATTCCCGATGGCTACGTGATCCCCATGGCGATCGTCGCCCCAGAGCGTTTGCATTCGCTGGAGCTTGAGATTTACGACGAGCCATTGCCGCTGGTGGCAGAGGTCTGGTCGCCGTCGACCGGCGGCTATGTCGTCGTGGCAAAGCTGCCCGAATACAGACGGCGCGGCGACACGGAGATCTGGTTGCTGCATCCCTATGAGCGGACGCTCACGGCATGGAGACGCTAAACCGATGGTGAGTACATTGAATCGGTCTACCACGGCGGCGTTGTGCTGCCAATGGCGCTCCCCGGCGTGACCGTGGACCTCGACGCGCTCTTTCGGTAAGCGGCATGGGCATACAGGCGGGGTTGCTGATGGGGGCGGGGTCTGTCTTCGCCTCCGCCCCCGAGCTAGCTCCTCGCGACCGCGTCGGAGCTCAGGCAATTGGTCCGGCTTCTGCCCCTGCTGCCTCGGCGCCCGGCGGGGGTGTGCTCAGCGCGTGGAAGATCTCGATGGTGATGATCGGCAGCTGTTGATCGAGGAAGGCGGCCATCGACTCTTCGTCCTGCAGAATCTGCTGACAGACGTTCACCGTTTCCTGGTCCCCGATGTCTTGGGAAGCGGCGATCAGCGACTTGTATGAGGCCATTTCGAAGTACTCGGTCGCGTAATCGTGCAGCGCGTTCTTGACGAGCTCATCGCGGGCGAGGGCGGTCGACATACCCTGGACCGTTCCCATAACCGTCGCCATCCCGGTCTTGATGGCCGACGTGTTGCCGCCCAGCCGCTCCACGCATCCCTTCACCTGCTCGGCATGGCCACGGGTCTCTTCGAGGTGCTGCTGGAGCCGCGCTTGCAGGTCGGGGTGGTCTTTAGCGTCCCGGGTGTGGTTCTCCAGCACCTGGATGATCGACCGTTCCATCGCGTAGGCGTCGTTGAGCCAGCCGATTAGGGGTTGGTTCCGTTCCATCGCTCGCATCCTCCTCCGTCGTACCGCTAGCCATGAGGGCGGCTGGACGTAGACGACCACCGCCCTCCGATAAGAGGTGTCCTGCACCGTTGGTGCCAATAGGGTGGGCAGGAAATCCAGAGAACAGCAGAGCATGGATATTACTTTCCCGGCATATGCACAAAATGCTCTGTTGATTCTTCGGCTGGAGCAAGGCGCTTGGCATAGATTCTGCCTTTCGCGGCCACTGAGGAGGCAGAAGGTGAGTAACCAGCGTTACAAGATCGAGACAGACCGTCACAGTGCACAAAACGGCGGCGGCGTGAGGGAGTTGTCGGCTCAAGTTGCGTCGCATCCGGCGCGAGAGCGGCTCCTTAAGGGTCCGGTAATGCCGATCGGCGGCGCGGAAGAGCGCTCGACCAGCGGTGTGATTTTGCGGACGTTCGTTGAGTTGGCGGGGAAAGCGGACGCCAAGATTGTTGTCATCCCGACGGCGTCGTCGGAACCGGACACCGGCGAGGACTACGTCGAGGTCTTCGAGCGGATCGGGGCGGCCTCGGTCGAGATCGCCAAGATCGAATCGCGCGAGGATGCGAACAGCGACGAGATGGTCGAGATGCTCGGCCGCGCCTCCGGTATCTTCATCACCGGCGGGGACCAAGCACGCCTGAGCAAGCTCATGGTCGGCACCCGATCGTCCGAGACGATCGAGCGCTGCAACAAGGTCGGCGTCGTCGTCGCCGGGACGAGTGCTGGGGCATCGATCCTTAGCGCGCACATGATGTCCAATGGCGAGAGCGAAGCTCCGCCGCACAAGGGTATGGTCGAGATCGTGGCGGGGTTCGGTCTGCTCGACAACGTGATCGTCGATCAGCACTTCAGCACCCGTGGCCGGATCGGACGGCTGCTGGTCACCTTTGCCGCGAACCCGGGTCTGGTCGCGTTCGGGATCGACGAGAATACGGCGCTGGTGATCCATCCCGACGGGCTGGCCAAGGCCATCGGCGAGAACAGCGTGACGGTTGTCGACGGCCGCGACGTCTACTCGGATTACCACGACCGCAAAGACGGTGACATCTTGACGATCACCGGCTCCTCGGTCCACGTCCTCGCCCCCGGCCGCATCTTCGATCTCAATCGGCGAGTGATTCTCCACCTCAAGCAGGAGCAGACAGCGACGAGTTCGGGCTAGCGGCAACGCGACCGGCATCCCTTTTGCGGAAAACATCAACGACTGGACATGTATCAATGACCCGGCCGAAAGGTCGGCACGGCAAGCGGAGAGAGAAAGGCCGATCGTGATGCTGGAGATCCGTCAGACAAAGGTCTTCCGCGGACCCAACGTGTGGGCACGGATGCCCGTCATTTTCTTGGCCGCCGACATCGGCGAGTTGGAAGACCGTCCTACCGACAAGATAGACGGATTCGTCGACCGTCTCGTCGCCGCGATTCCGTCCCTCCACGACCACGGGTGTTCCCTCGGTCACCCCGGGGGGTTCATCGAGCGGATGCGGGAAGGGACGTGGATGGGGCACGTCCTCGAGCACGTCGCCCTGGAGTTGCAGAACTTGGCCGGGGCGCAAGTGACGCGCGGCAAGACGCGGGGGACGAAGGAGCGCGGGGTCTATAACGTGGTCTACGAGTACCGGCAGGAAGACGTCGGGCTGGAGGCCGGGAAGATCGGGCATCGCCTGCTCAACCATCTGATCTATGGCAGCGAACCGGACTTCGATCTCCGAGTTGAACTCGAAGGGAATCTGATTCCGCTGGCGGAGCGGCTCGCGTTCGGGCCGTCGACGCGGGCGATTACTGAGGAGGCAGAGCGCCGCGGGATTCCGGTGCTCCGGCTCGATCCACGGCGGTCGCTGGTGCAACTCGGCCATGGGTGCTACCAGAAGCGGGTCTGGGCGACGATCGCCTCGACCACCTCGAATGTCGGCGTCGAGTTGGCGAGCAACAAGGAGATCACGAACCGGCTGCTGCGCGACGTGGGAATCCCCTCCCCGAGGGGTGAGGTTGTCAGGGACGTCGAGGACGCGGTGCGGATGGCCGGGCGAATCGGTTATCCCGTCGTCGTCAAGCCGCTCGACGGCAACCACGGTCGCGGGGTTACGACCGACATCGGTGACGCCGAGGGGGTCCGGCAGGCGTTTGCGCTCGCGATCGCGGAGAGTCGGGCGGGCGACGTGGTCGTCGAGTCCTATCTCACCGGGAGGGATTACCGGATCCTGGTGATCGATCGCCGCGTGGTCGCGGTCGCCGAACGCGTTCCCGCCCACGTTGTTGGGGATGGCGAGCGGAGCGTTCGTCAGCTGATCGACTTGGCCAATGCCGATCCCCGCCGTGGCATCGGACATGAAAAGCCGTTGACGCGGATTGCGATCGATGGACAGACGGAGGAGTTGCTGGCGCGGCAGGGGCTCAGTCTCGACGCGATCCCCGCTTACGGTCGGTTTGTCCAGCTCAAGCAGACCGGCAACATGAGCACCGGCGGCACCGCGATCGACCGGACCGACGAGATCCACCCGGACAACTACGCGATTGCCCGGCAGGCGGCGATGACGCTGGGGCTCGACATTGCCGGGATCGACTTCATCTGTCCCGACATCAGTCAGTCGGTGCGGGAGGTGGGGGGCGGGATCGTGGAGATCAACGCCGCGCCCGGTTTCCGGATGCATACGCACCCGACCGAAGGGCTGCCGCGCCAGCCCGGCCGGGCGGTGGTCGACATGCTCTTCCCCCCCGGCACACCGACGCGGATCCCGATCGTCGCCGTGACCGGCACCAACGGCAAGACGACGACGGCGCGGATGATCGCGGCGATCATGCAGGCGCACGGCAAGACGGTGGGCTTGACGACGACGGACGGTATCTACATCGACGGGACGCAGATCGCGGCGGGGGACATGGCAGGGCCGCAGAGCGCGCAGATGGTTCTCAAGAACCCGGTTGTCGACTACGCGGTCCTCGAGTGCGCGCGCGGCGGAATCGTCCGCTCCGGGCTTGGGTTCGACCGGTGCAACATCGCCGTCGTCACCAACGTCGACAGCGATCACCTGGATCTCGGCGGGATCAAGACGCTGGAGCAGTTGGCCGAGGTGAAAGGGGTGGTGCCGGCGTCGGTCTTCCGGGACGGGTGCAGCATCCTCAACGCGGACAACCACTGGACGGTCCAGATGGCGAGGTACGCCCGCGGCGAGATCATCTTCTTCGGCATGAACGAAGAGAGCGAGGTGATCCGAGACCACCTACGGGAGCGCGGTCGGGCAGTGGTTATGCGGCAGACGCCGGAGGGCGAGGTGATCACCCTCATCGAGGAGCGACGGGACACACCAGTCATCTATGCGAAGGAGATCCCGGCGACGTTCGATGGACGACTGCGAGTCAACATCCAGAATGCAATGGCGGCGATCGCGGCGGCGATCGGGGCCGACATTCCATTCGATTGCATCCGGGATGCGATGCGAGGCTTCACCACCGACTATGCGCAGACGCCGGGTCGCTTCAATCTGATGGAGATCGAAGGGCGGCAGGTGCTGATGGACTACTGTCACAACGTCCCCGCTCTGGAGACGCTGGCGGACTTCGTTCGTCGCACGCGGGCTCCCCACTCGGTGGGGGTGATCACGGTTCCTGGTGACCGCTCCGATGGCGACATCGCGGCGTTCGGTCGTCTCGCGGCCGAGACGTTCGACACCGTCGTCATCCGCGAGGACGACGACACGCGCCGTCGCGAACGGGGTGAGATCGCGCGGGCACTCAAGAGCGCGATCGCCGAGGCCGGGCGACAGCCGTGCCGCGTCGAGACCATCCTGGATGAAACCGAGGCATCGCTGGTCGCCGTGGATCTCGCCGGGCCCGGGGACCTCGTCGTGATTCTGGTCGACAAGCCGGGACGGATTTGGCAGGCGCTGCAGGAGCGGGGTCGGCGTGCAGCTGAGGACCGGTCTGTGGCCCGCCCGACACGTCCAGATCATCCGCCGCCGAACGGTCACGTTCCGATGGCATCGGCGATGTCGGAACTGCAAGCAATGGCGGGGCCGTAGGGCAGGAACAACGATCGGAAGAACGGGATCCGTGCGTGTGGTCCCATTGAGTCGACCCTCACCCCCGGCCCCTCTCCCGCTCCGCAGGAGGGGGGCGGGTTGCTCTTGATGAGGCTGCGGGCTGGTGGCGTCCCTGGGCGGGCGATGGGGACGGACGGATGCGCTCCGGGTGGTTGGTGACCGACCGAGGCAGCGTCGGTGCGGCCCAGGCCCGCACTGCGTATCGAGTGTGCCGCTTGAGAGCGAGAATAGAACGCATAGTCTTTTTTGTTAATCACTTGGGGGCATGTTCGAGACTGATCAATCTCGATCGGAGAACGAGCGGGGGAAGTTCCGGTGGAGATGCCCAGCGGGTTCGCCGCCGAAGCCGTTGACGAGGGTTGCCGTGTTGTGTGCGGAGGCGAATCAGGGTGTCGGCGTCGAGCAGATCCAACTGTTCAAGCCTGGCGAGGAGCTTCACCGAAACGTCCGCGACGACCGCTATCCCGTGGTGTACGCTTTCGACGTGGTTGCCACCTCAGCCGTCCAATCCTGAACTCGCCGCACTGGTTGCCAGCGTGGGGAGCCCTCGTCCCCGCTGCGCGATCGCCGGGACCGCGACGATGGTGGAGGCGCTGTAGATCGGCAGCCGACGGCGGCGACGGGACCATGGGCGGGGGCTGGTGACGGTCGGTCGGAGGGCGGGGTGTCGGGGGCGGGACCGCACGGGCAAATCTCCTGAGGAATCCGAACCGCTCGCTACCCGGCGGCTGGCGTCGTCGCCGCGGGTTCCTTCTGCGGTGTCCAGGTGTGATGCGAGTGTTGCGGCCGGCGCCCACACCTGTCCATGGACTTCAATGCATAGGCGTCCAAGTCGCTAGAAAGAAGCCGTGACAACATTGACGATTGGAGAACGAGGGCGCCGGAGCTCGCTCGTCTTCATCTCCCCTTGGCGAGCCCGGCGTCATCGCGGCAGTTAACCCCCGGTCACTCTTGCATGCACACCACCAGGCGTCAGTGTGTCAGCGACGTCTGGACTCGCGAGCCGGGACGGCGCCTGCCTCAAGCAGCCCCCGATAGGTCGGCCTCTCCATCTTGAAGAGGTCGCCGAGGTGCGAGAACTGACTGCCGGCGAGCCGACCGAGCGGCCGGAGTTTGGCCGGGTCGATCCGGTCGCCGTTGAGGATGCGCTCGGCGAGGTGGATGCGCACGATCTCGCCGGTGATCAGGTAGTTGTTCGTCTGCCGGACGCGGTGAATCTCGGCCGCGGTTGCCTCGAAGGCGATGGGAGCCTCGGCGACACGCGGGGTGCGGACGACGTCGCTCGGCACGGGGGTGAGGTCCGCCCAATCGAATTCGCTGACGTCGGGAGGGAAGTCGGCGGCGGTGAGGTTGAGACGCTCGGCCAGCGCTTCGTCGGCGATGTGGTAGACGAAGTCGCCGGTCGCCTCAACGTTCCGCAGGGTGTCCTTTCGGCCGACGCTGATGAAGCCGACGATGGGGGGATTCGGCGAGAAGACGGTCGTGTAGGAGTGCGGCGCGATGTTCGGCGTGCCGTCGGCCGCCATCGACGCGACCCAGGCGATGGGCCGGGGGGCGATGGCGGCGTTGAGCAGGTGATAGGCGCCATTCCCCGGAAGATCGGCGGGATTCAGGCTGATGCGCGGTTCATCCATTGAAGGACCCTCGCCCCCGGCCCCTCTCCCGGTGCGCGGGAGAGGGGGAGTTTTCTACTTCGTGGCCGACGTGGTGACGGACTCTGCGAAGAGGCGGTCGAGCCAGTTTGTGGCGTCCCGAAGCTCGGTGGGCTCGATCCAGTGGCCGATCGGGTAATCATGGGTTTCGAGGTCGGCGCCGGCGGCCTGGAGGGCAGCGCGGCCGGTTCGGGCGTGGGCGAAGGGGATGGCGGGGTCCTGGGTGCCGTGGCCCCAGAAGTAGCGCGTGCCGTCCACCGTTTCGGGCGTCGCACTGACCGAAGGGTGTGAGGCGAGGAAGCCGCTGAAGATGAGGACGCCGTCGACCTCGCCGGGACGGCGGAGGGCTTGGGCGAGACTGGTCGTCGCACCCTGCGAGAAGCCGCCCAGCACGAGCGGGCCGGGACGGACCGGCAGTTTGCTCGGGAGATCTTCGAGGAACGAGGCGAGGGCCTGCTGGCTCGCCTCGAACGACTCGGGCTCGGGGGTCGTGCCGCCGAGGAAGCGGTACCAGGCCCAGCCGTCGCCGTAGCCCCAGGGCGCGCCGGGGAAGGGGGCCTGCGGGGTGACGACGATGGCATTGCGCGGCAGGGCCGGTTGCAAGCCCATCAGGTCGCCCTTGTGGCTGCCGCGGCCGTGGAGTAGCACGATCAGGGGTGCGCCGTCTTTGGCGTCACGCGGGATGTGTTGGTCGTATTGGAGCATGGTGTCCTGCTTTCACTTTGTTGCTTGCCGCTCGTCAGGGGATCCGGCACTGGAAGTGCCGGGCTCATCAGCATAAGCCGGCTGGAAGCCGGCGCCCGGGCTGTGCCGATTGGCTCGGACAGGTAAGATCGCCGTTCATGACGGCAACCTCGATTGCCCACCCTCTTGTCAGTGCGGATGGAACTCGGGCCACTGGCGACTACGATAGGGGCGGGAGTGAGGCGGCGATTTCGTCGCGGCGGGGTTCGAGCCAGGCGGGGAGCTTCAGGGTTTGGCCGAGGCGGGCGGGGTCTTCGTCGACGGCGAAGCCGGGCGGGTCGGTGGCGATCTCGTGGAGCAGGCCGTCGGGTGAGTGGAAGTAGATGCTCTTGAAGTAGTTGCGGTCCATGATCACCGAGACCTGGTGTCCCTGGCCGAGGAGGTGCTCGCGCCAGGCGGCCAGCTGCTCCTCGTTCGCGGCGCGGAAGGCGACGTGGTGGGTCTGACCGATTCCCTCACGCGCGTTCCGAGCCGACTTCGGCCAGCCGAAGAGGGTCATGTCGCTACCGGGGAGGATGCGCTGGCCGTCGTAGTTGGCCCAGAAGTAGTGGAGGGTGTTCGGGTCGTCTTGGTTGACGGTCTTCTTGATCAGGCGGAGACCGAGCGTGCGGGTGTAGAAATCGTCAGAGGCGGCGAGGTCGTCGGTGAAGCCGGTGACGTGGTGGATGCCCGTCAGCGCCATTTGGGGATCGATTGCGGCGACCGGTTCGGGGTAGGTGACGGCCCGGATTTCCGCCTCGTCGCGACCGGTCGGGAGCTGGCCGGGTTTGGGTTGGACCAGCTCACGGCCGAGGGCGTCGGCGGGCTCGTCGATGGCGAAGCCGGGTCCTTCGGTCGCGATCTCGAGGATCTGGCCGTCGGGATCGGCGAAGTAGATGCTCTTGAAGTAGCCGCGGTTGTATGGACCGGAGACGTCGACGCCGTGGTCGTTGAGCCAGCGCTTCCATTTCAACTGTTCGGTCTCGTCGGTGACGCCGAGGGCGACGTGATGGACGCCGCCAACACCCCAGTGACCGCGACTCGCCTGGGGCCATTCGAAGAAGGTCAGCAAGGAGCCGGGCGAGCCTGTCGGGTCGCCGAAGTAGAGGTGATACGTACTTGGGACGTCGAAGTTGACGGTCTGCTTGACGAGACCGAGGCCGAGGATGTCGCGGTAGAAGCCGAGGGTCCGCCGCGCATCGCGCGAGACCATGGTGACGTGGTGAAAGCCTGGTGTGACGAAATCCGAATCTGACACGACGATCATTCCTCCGTTGGGCGATCGAGCGAACGGTCGAGTTTGCGGAGCAAGTCGAGCAATTGCTGCTGCTCCGCCGGCGAGAGCGCGGCGAACCGGCCGGCGACGAGATCTTCCTGGGCAGGCACGGCGGAGTTGCGGAGGCCGCGGCCCGCTTCGGTCAAGTAGAGGTGGTTGCCGCGCCCAAAGCGGGCCGGTCGGCGCTCGACCAGACCGCGCGCCTCCATCCGGTCCAGCAACTGGCAGACGTTGCCCTTCGTGACGAGGAGTGCCGCCGCCAGCTCCTTCTGGGTGATCCCTTCCCTGGCTCCGACCTGAGCGAGCACGTCGAACTGCGCCACCGACAGGTCGTGGGCACGGAGATGCTCCGCCGTGGCCCGATCGATCTTATGGTAGACGCGAGCCAGGCGCATCCAAACGACGACGGCCGCTCGCCGTGCTCCTCGCTCGGTTCCATGCTCTTTTCTTGGACTCAGTTCAACAGTTTCCATCGGCCCATCCTGGTTTATCTCTAAACTAGAGTTTAGCACTAAACCACATGGTGTCAAGTGCCGAGGTTTGCGGTGTCTGGACAACGCTATCCGCGTGCTACATCGCTCCTGGTTGTGGTCCTGAGGACCACGTGAGGGCACAGGTCCCTCCCCTACTGCGAGTCGCGGATGGGCCGTCCTGGACGAGCATCGAAGACCGGGACGGCCCACGCATGGCGCGGGGGCACTCCTCGATAGACACTTGCAAGCGGAGAGCCAGCTCGGTACTCCTCGCCGCTGGACGGCGAGTGAATGGGGAAGCGGTTTCGCCGGGGAAGACGCGTGCGACTCTGGTATTACGGCGCGGGGATGACGCTGATCCTGGCCGCCTTCGCCTGGCGTTATCCGCTGGCGGGGCACAGCAGGCAACTGGCCGACATCGGCACGCTTTCGGGCTATAGCCCGGCGGCCTTTGCCGGCTACGTCGGCGGGATGACCGGTCTCTTTGCACTCTACCTCGTGGCCTGGCGAGCGAGTCTGGCACTCCCACGGAGAAGGGCGGCTGTTGCGGTCTTCGCGGGTGGCGCGGCGATGGTCGTCGCGATGGGGGCGATGTACCCGGTTAGCGCGATCGATCTGTTGATCTATGCCGTCCGCTCGCGACTGTTCACGGCGTACGGAGTCGATCCGATCGCCGTGACGCCGAATTCCTATCCCGGCGACCCGTTGCTGCGCTTCGCGTCCGCGGAATGGGCCGACGACGTCTCTCCGTACGGTCCGCTCTGGAACCTGATTGCCGCCCCGGCGACTTGGCTGGCCGGGGACCGGATCGGAGTCGCTCTGGTCGCCTTCAAGGTCCTGGCAGGTGTTTCGGTCGTCCTGGGCGCGTGGCTGATCTACCGGATCGTGGCGGTCGACCGACCGGAGCGGGCGGCAACGGGTGCGCTGCTCTATCTCTGGAATCCGCTGGTGCTCTGGGAAGGTGTCGGCAACGGCCACAACGACGTGGTGCTCGTCGTGCCGGTCCTGCTGGCGCTGCTGGCGTGGAAGAGGCGACGAGATCGCTGGGTGATTCCGCTGCTCGTCGTCGCCGCACTGATCAAATACGTGACGGTGTTGCTTGTGCCGATCGCGGCCGTGGCCCTTTGGCGGCGTGGTGGTCCGGCTGTCCGCAAGGCAGAGCTGCTTGCGTCGAGTCTGGGGCTCTCGCTGGCGGCCGTCCTGATCGGTTTGGCGCCCTTCTACGACCTCGCCGCGATCGGGAGGAGCGTGGGGCGCCAGGGGGACATCTTCCTGACCTCGCCGGCGGCCGTCGTCCTCGATCTGCTCGGCCGTCAAGGCGACCCGGACGGCGTCCGAGGGGCGGTCAAGGTCCTGGGGGTCGCGATCCTCGCCGCCTGCATGCTCCGGCAGATGGGGCGTGTTTGGCAGGTCCCGGAAAGACTCCCCCAGGCGGGGTTCGAGGTTATGTTCGTCTACGTGCTGGCGGCGTCGTGGGTGTTCCGGAGTTGGTACCTGATCTGGCTCGTCGCGCTGGCGGCAGTCCTGGTGGGGAGTTGGCCGGTGGTACGGACGATCGCGTGGGCAGCCGGCGCGATGGCCGGGTACGCGCTCTTCATCTGGGGCTGGCATTGGTGGCGGGTTGATTTTCCGACAATCCAGCGCGCGGCTGTGGGGCTGATGTTCGGTCCTGTGCTGGTGATTACGTGCGCTCGATTCGTGCCTCTGTGCGTGCGGCGGTGGAGAGCCGGGTTTTCTCGTCTATGAGGCTGTCGTTGGCCCTTGTCGTTGCACCTGTTGAAGTTGGGTGACGGAATCGGAGGGAGGACCTTCGCTGGCGCTCAGGATGACCATGAGTGGGGCGTCCTCCCTTTGGTCATCCTGAGCGTAGCGAAGGACCTCTCCTCGTTCGACCTGACCTGATGGGGCCTGGGGTTAGTCGAAGGTGGGTGCCGGAACTTCGAGCGGGGTGTCGGTGGAGAAGTCGCCCGGGCCGTTGGCAGCGACGAAGGGGCCAAAGCCGCCGAGTCCACCCGGCTCGGACCGCGGCCCGATCGCGAAAACCTCCACTGATCCGATCTCTCCGCCGTCCGGCAGTGCCGGCACGGCCTCGACGGGCGGACCCCAAGCACCGCGAACCCGGTGCTCACCGCCCTCGGGTCCGAAGCCGGGTCGGCCCATCTCCGGACCAACGACGGCCAGGTGCTGCTGAGGCGCGGAGAACACGTCGGGGGCGGTTAGGAGATCCGCAATCCGAGCGACATGGGCCGCGACCTCAGCGGTGCGGGCAGCCTGGGCGTAGGTGCCGGCGTTGTAGAGGTCGTAGGCGGTCTTGTAGAGGCTTTGGGCGGTGGTGGCGAAGTTGTTCGCGTCCTCGTCGGTGCCCTCGTTGGCGCGTTTCGAGATCTCGTCGATGTGGTTGTAGGCGGCGACGAGAGTCCGGCTGGCGCCGGCCTGCTGGGATGGCAATCCGTAGTCGGCGAGTTGTGCGCGGAGGAGGGACTCGGCGGCCATCGCTGCGCCGTGGGCGGCGAGGAGTTGTCGCGGGGCAGCCGAGACGTCATCGCCGTCCAGCGTGGCCTTGCCGGCATCACGGAGTTTTGTCGCTTTCGCGAGGAGATCGTCGACCGCGGCGAGGTCGGCGGTGCCGGCGACGGAGTCGCGGTCCTGCTGGACGGTCGCGATGGTGTCGGTCACACGCTGGACCTGCTCCGCGAGGGCGGTCTTCTCCGCGGCCGAGACTCGGTGCTCGGACGTCGCCGGTTGTTCCGATTGGGTGGAGGGTGTCGCCTGTCCGCTGGGGACCGGGGTCGCGTCCTGCGCGATTGCGCCCGTGACGCCGATGGCGGTGACCAGACAGGTTCCGACGGTCGCGCCGATCAGTCGTGTCCGACCTCGTTCAATGAGTCGCATTCGTTCAGCTCTCCTTCCATGGTCGCGCGGCAACCGTGGTCGAGAGACCGCGCATCAGGCGTCGAGTGGTTGCCACTCGTCACTCTGCCCAGGAAGGCTGAACCGGGGCTGAAGGATGTCTGAACGACGGCTGATCGTTTGCTGAAGAACACAAAGAGTGGCCGGACGGCTCAGAACGGCCAGAGATTGAGCTCCTGCGTCCAGGCATGAGGCGGTTGGCGGAGGAGGAAGAGGACGGCGTCGGCGACGTCCTCGGGATTGAGGTAGCGTTTGCCGGCGGCGACGGCGGCCAGCTTTTCCGCTACGGAGCGGCCACCGAAGTCGGTCAGAATCGAGCCGGGCAAGATGGTGCTGACCTTGATCCCGTCGTCGCCGACCTCGGCCGCGAGCGATTGCATGAAGCCGATCAACCCGAACTTCGACGCCGAGTAGGCGGCGAGATCGGCGTAGCCCTGCTTACCGGCGCCGGACCCGATCGAGACGAGCGCTCCCCCGCCGCGTTCGCGCATGGACGGCAGGACGGCGCGGCAGAAGAGAAAGACGCCGGTGAGATTGGTTGCCAGCGTCTGTTGCCAGGCATGCAGGGGATACCGCTCCACCGGGCCATAGAGACCGACGGCGGCGGCGTTGATCAGGATGTCGACGCCGCCGAATTGGGCGATGGCGCGTGCTACGACGTCGGAGACGGCGATTTCATCGGCGACGTCGGCCGGCGCCACCAACGGCGTACCTCCAGCCGCCGCTATAAGGGCGCCGGTCTCCTCGAGGAGGTCGCGCCGTCGCCCGACCAGGACGGTGGCGACGCCTTCGGCGGCCAGCGCGAGTGCGGTGGCTCGGCCGACGCCCGTGCCGGCGCCGGTGACGATGGCGACCTTTCCTCCCAGCGTTGTCTTCGACTCGGTCATGCAATCACTCCACCCGGCCTTTGGGATGAGATCCGGCACCCATCAATAGCCTGCGCGCAATCGTCCATTCATCAATACCCGCGATCACCGTGGAGCCGGCGATAGAGACCGGCAAGGAAGACAAGGATCGTCGAGCAACCGGAGCGGGCGGTGACGTCCTTGACGTCGCGGGTTGGGTCGATTTCGACGACGTCGAAGGCGGCGACTTTCGGATGCTGGCCGCAGGCAAAGACGCCTTCGAGGAGCTGCCAGGCACTGAGTCCCTCGGCGGAGGAGGCGGAGGTGCCGGTGGCCCAAGGGAAGGCAAGGCAGTCGATGTCGACGCTGACGTAGATCAGGTCCGTACCGTCGCCCGCTCGATCCAAGGCTTCGGCGATGCACGCGTCCATCCCGCGCTGCTCGACCTGGCGCCCTGTGATGATCGTCATGCCCTGATCCTGGGTCCATTGGTAGTAGCGGGCCGAGTTCATGAAGCCGTGGATGCCGATCTCGACGACGTTCTTTCCCTCAACGCCAATCCCACCCTCCAGGATTTGGCGGAAGGGAGTTCCGTTGTGGGGTCCGTGCTCCATGTTGCGGACGTCGAAGTGGGCGTCGAAGTTGATGATGCCGACCTTCTTGCCGGGATTGCCGGCGCAGAAGCCGCGCACGGCGGGCGCGGTGATCGAGTGGTCACCGCCGACGACGATCGGGACGAAGCGCCGGCCGAGCGAGAGCGCGTCCCTGATGGCTTCTTCGATGTGGAGATGGGCGGCGTTGACGTCGGTCAGGTGGCCACCGATGTCGCCGAGGTCGCGGACGCGGAGGCGCTGGATGTCGGTGTCCCAGTCGGGCGAGAAGGTCGTGTTGAAGCGGAAGGCCATCCGGATGGCCTCCGGCCCGCCCGACGCGGCGGAGGCGGAGATGGAGGCGCCGGAATAGGGGGCGCCGATCAAGCCGGCGTCGATCGGTTCCTGGAAGTCCCAGGGCGTCAGCCAGTTGCTGATGCGGAGCTCTTCGCTGTCTTGCCAGGGGGCCCGCTTGGTGACGGAAGGGGGGCGGAGGTGGGGAACCGGGGCGACGGTCGAACGATCGGACACGATTGCTCCTTCTTGTCGAGTCGGTTTCACGTCGTCGACGCCACACGGCCACGCTCGAAGGGCTCGACGGCGGGCTAGGAGGCGGGTGCGGTCTCGTCCTGTTCGCACGCGACGTTGACGTAGCCGGACTTGAACGGGACGATGCGCTCTTCCTCGGGGAGGAAGCGGTGGCGCCAGATGCAGCCGTTGTCGATGCCGAGCAGGTGGAGGGAGACGGAGGTGACGTCGGAGGTCGTCTTAACGCGGTGGATGTCGACTTCGGGCAGGAGTTCGTAGAAGTCGCCGGGTTTGAGGTGGTTGCGGGCGATCACCTCGAGCTGGGCGTGATCTTCGGAGGAGCCGTCATCGTTGCGGGCGAAGACCTCCTCGTCTTGCTCGCCTCGATAGAGACCGACCAGGCCCCAGGCGAGGTGGTCGTGGACGGGGGTCTGGGCACCGGGCGGCACGACGAGGGAGGAGAGGGCGAGGCTGCCGTCGGTGGTGCGGTAGAGCAGCCAGGTGCCGATGCCGCTGCCCATGCCGCCTTCCGGGTGGGGTTCCTGGTACATCGTGGGCAGCCAGGTCTGGTCGGCGAGGAGGGCCTCGAAGTGGGGACGGATCGCGGCGATGATCGCCTTGGGGTCGTCGTAGGAGGTGCGAATCGTCTTCACCGCTTCGATGAACTGCCGCAGGCGGGGACTGTCGAGGGCGTATTCGTCGGTTTCCGTGCGGTCCAGCAATTCGGTCATGGGTCGTTCCTTCTCCAGACGTGCGGGTCGCGAGGCAGACGTCCGTAGGAGCACGGCAGGGCGTGCGCCTGCACCACTCGTTTCGATTGCTTCCGATTGTCGCACGAGCGGAGACGGTGCGCGAAACGGGGGCGGCTACTCTTCGCCGAGGTAGGCCTTGCGGACGGTCTCGTTGCGGAGGAGTGCGCCGGCGTTGTCGGAGAGGACGATCTGGCCGGTTTGGAGCACGTAGCCGCGGTGGGCGATGCCGAGCGCCATCAAGGCGTTCTGCTCGACTAACAGGACGGTCGTGCCCTGGGCGTTGATCTCTTTGACGATGGCGAAAATGGCCTCGACCAGGATGGGCGAGAGACCCATCGACGGTTCGTCGAGGAGGAGGAGCGAGGGGTGGGCCATCAGGGCGCGACCGATGGCGAGCATCTGCTGCTCGCCGCCGGACATCGTGCCGGCCTTCTGGTTGATCCTTTCCTTGAGACGCGGGAAGAGATCGAAGACGCGGGCGAGATCGTTCGGGTCGGCCTTGCCGCGGGTGAACGCGCCCATCTCGAGGTTTTCGAGGACGGACATCCGGGGGAAGACGCGCCGGCCTTCGGGCGATTGGGCCACGCCCATCGTCGCGACCTTGTGCGCGGGAACGCCGTTGAGGGATGTGCCGTTGAGGAGGATCTGGCCGCGGCGCGGCTGAAGTAATCCGGAGATGGTCTTCAGCGTCGTGCTTTTGCCGGCGCCGTTAGACCCGATGAGCGTCACGATCTCGCCCTGCTGGACCTCGATCGAGATCCCCTTCAGCGCGTGGATGTGACCGTAATAGGTGTGGATGTCCTGGACTTGCAACACAGCCGTCAGCCCTCAGCCGTCAGCCCTCAGCCGTCAGCTATCAATTCTGTCGTCGTCGAACACGCATCACGATGGAACCTCGGTACGCACGACATCCGCCGCCATCGCTGACGGCTGAGGACTGACGGCTGACGGCTCCGTCTGGGCCGCTCCCTTGCCGAGGTAGGCTTCGATGACGCGGGGGTCGCGTTGGACCTCGGCGGGGGTGCCGTCGGCGATCTTCTGGCCGTGGTCGAGGACGGCGACGCGGTCGGAGATGCCCATCACGACTTTCATATCGTGCTCGATGAGGAGGATCGTGAGGTTCAGCTCACGGCGCATCTGGTCGATGAAGCGGGTCATCTGCGCCGTCTCGTTGGGGTTCATACCGGCTGTCGGTTCATCGAGGAGCAGCATCTTCGGGTCGCTGGCGAGGGCGCGGGCGATCTCAAGGCGGCGCTGGTCACCGTACGCGAGATTCTTGGACGTCACGTCGTCCTGACCGGCCAACCCGACGTAGGCAAGCAGCTCCCGCGCCTTTACCCGAGCCTGGCGCTCCTCGGCCTTGACCGATGGAAGGCGCAGGATGGCGCCGAGCGGACTCGAGGTGAGCCGGCAGTGCATGCCGAGGAGAACGTTCTCCAGCGCACTCATGTTCGCGAAGAGCCGAATGTTCTGAAAGGTGCGCGAGATGCCCCGTGCCGTCACCTGATCGGGGCGGAGCGAACCGCTGGAGAAGAGGCCGGCATGGGCGGTATGGATCGGCTGGCCGTCGAAGACGACCTGCCCTTCGGTGGGCTGATAGATACCGGCAATGATGTTGAAGAAGGTCGTCTTGCCTGCGCCGTTGGGGCCGATCACCCCCTGGATCGAGCCGCCGGGGATGGTCAAGCTCACGCTGTCGACGGCAACGAGACCGCCGAACCGCTTGGTCACCGCGGTCGCGACGAGGAGTCCGTCGACGGGTACGGACGATTGGGCCGCGTCGGTCATGGGCGCGGTCACGCTCGTTCTCCGACGGCGGGCTCGTTTTGCTGCCGAATGTCGAAAAGCTGTTGTGTCTCCTGAACGCGTATCTCATCCTGTTCGGGGTGAAGCTCGCGCTTGCGCCGCGCACTCGGCAGCAGACCCTCGGGGCGCAGCAACATCATGAGGACAAGCGCCAGGCCGAAGACGAGCAGTCGGTCGCTCGTCAGGTCGTGCTTCGCCAGCCAATCCGACCCGATAGTCCGTCCGAGCGATTGCAGCGGGTCTCTGAGGACTTCGGCAAGAATCCGGTCGAAGCTGGCGATCAGGAGTCCGCCAAAGATCACGCCGTAGATATTGCCGAGACCGCCGAGGATGACCATCGCCAGGATCATCACGGAGACAGAGAAATCGAACTGACTGGGATGGACATACTGGAACGCCGCCGCGTAGACCGAGCCGGCGAAACCGGAGAAGGAGGCGCCGAGGGCAAATGCCCAGAGCTTGGTGCGGACGAGATTCACCCCCATGCTAGCGGCGGCGATCTCGTCTTCTCGGATAGCAACCCAGGAGCGGCCGAGACGAGAGTTGTAGAGGCGGTTGATCAGGAAGACGGAGAGGAGACCGACGAGGAGCATCAACCAGTACCAATGTCGCTGGGCCGTCGCTCCGAACGCCAAATCGTAGCCGAAGATGTCGAGTGTCCTCGGTTTCGCGATCGGGTTGACGCCCCTCGTGCCGTTGGTGACGTTCTCGGCGTTGTAGAAGAAATTAGGTACGATCTCGCCGAAGCCGAGGGTCACGATCGCCAGGTAGTCACCGCGCAGGCGCAAGGTCGGGGCACCCAGCAAGACGCCGAAGACCGCTGCGACGGCCCAGGAGAGCGCCATCGCCGGCCAGAACTGCTGGAAAAACTCGGGGATCCAACCCCGCTGGACGAAGACGCTGCCCGGCGAGGTCAGAAATGCGATCGTGTAGGCGCCGATCGCGAAAAACGCCGCGTAGCCGAGGTCGAGCAGACCGGCGTAGCCCACGACGACGTTCAGTCCCATCGCCAGGATGACGAAGACGAAGATCGACATGAAGGAGCCGAGTCGGTTGATCTCCAGCGCCCTGTCGACGAATGGATAGAAGAACATCACCACGAAGACGAGCGCAAACACACCGAACTTGCGGCGAGCGGCGCGTCGCTCGGCGATGGGATCGCCGTAGCTGGCCTGGGGGGCTGTGATGGCGGCGGAGTTCGTGCTCATACTTTGTCAGCCGTCGCTTCGCCGAGCAAACCGGTCGGGCGGAAGACCATCACGAGGACGAGCACGCCGAAGATCACGGACGGCGTCCATTGCGCTCCCCAGCCGGAGATGTACTCCTTCATGAAGCCGTCACTAAAGGACCAGACCAGACCAATCAACAAGCCTCCCAGGACGGCACCGCCGAGGTTGCCGATGCCACCAAGCACGGCGGCGGTGAAGGCATACAGACCGTAGCGGAAGCCCATGTGGTAGTTGGCCGAGCTGTTGTAGTAGAGGGCAATCATGCCCGCCGCTCCGGCCATCGCACCGCCGAGCAGAAAGGCGGTGGCGATCGAGCGGTTGACGTCGATTCCCATCAGGGCCGCGGCCTCGCGGTCTTGTGCCGTCGCCCGCATCGCCTTCCCCGTTCTCGTCTTGTAGACGAACCAGGTCAAGCCAATCAGGAGCGGAATCGGCAGCACGATCACGGCGACATCCAATGGTCGCAACCGGACCCGTGTATTGAGGTTGAAGATCTCATTGAGGACGTTGTAGCTGCGGAGGTCGGCGGGAATCAACGAAGGCGGCGAGATGGAGTTTGCACCCTTCCAATAGATACCAAGGTTCTGCAACACGAAACTCACCCCGATCGCCGCGATCAATGGCGCAAGGCGTGGTGCGTTGCGTAAGCGTCGGTAGGCAATACGGTCGATTCCAAAATTGATCGCCGCCGAGAACATCATTGACAAGAACAGCGCGGCAAGGATTACCCCGATGATGGCCAGACTCGACGATTTCCCGGTGACGCTGGAGGCCGATACGACGGTCAAGGCGAAGAACGCGCCCATCATGAAGACATCGCCGTGGGCGAAGTTAATCAACTCGACGACACCGTACACCAGGGTGTAGCCGAGCGCGATCAGCGCGATCAGACCGCCGCTGGCGACGCCGAGGATCAGATATTGGAGAAACAGCGTTTCGTTGAAATGCATTGGGTCACCATGACGTCGTTGTCAGGTCGCCCGATTCCGCGTCGGCAGCGGTGAGATGAGCAGACCTCGGATGGCGAATAGAGGTTCGACCGCGAGGGCCACGCCCGTTGGCGCGGCCCTCACGACCGACGAGATAGCCGCTTAAGACGCCGGCGGGCTGATGAAGTCGACCTTCACGAAGGCGCCGCCCTCGATCTGGCCGAGGAAGACGCTCGGCTTGTCCGGGTCGCCCGACTCGGTGAAGCTGTAGTTGCCCGACAGCCCCTGGAATTCCTTCGTCCCGAACATGGCGTCGAGAATCTTGGCGCGGTCTTTCTCCTGGACGACGTCGATCGCCTGAATCGCGATCACGGCAGCCTCGTAGGCGTAGGTCGCATACGCGTCCGGCTCGTGGCCGAGGCGCTCCTGCATCCGCGCCACCCAATCCCGGCCGATTTCGCTCTCGAGGAACGCGGGCGGCACGCCGCCGAAGGTCGCGTAGGTCCCTTCGCCCTCCTCACCGGCGTTCTGAATGAAGGTCGCGTTGTAACAACCATCGGGGGTGATGATTGCCACGTCGTCGGCCGACATGACCGAGCGGAGGTCTTTGACCAGCTTGCCGGGATTGTTGTTGACGATCGATCCGATCTGGATCACGCTCGGCGCCTTGTCGGCAATTGAGGTGGCGATGGCCTGGTAGTCCGGCGCGTCGCGCTGGAAGCCCTCGAACCCAAGGACCTCGCCGCCGAGCTGCTTGAAATAGAGCTGGAACGCGAGCGAAACGCCCTTTCCGTAGAGCTCGTTGTCGTGGAGGATGTAGGCCTTGTTGTAGCCCTGGGAGATCGCCCAGTTCGCCTGCGCGCCGCCCTGGAGGTGGTCGGCGACGGTGTTGCGCATGTAGTTGCGCTTGCCGCTCGGGTAGTACTTGTCCGGCTCGCCCTCTTCTGTCACGCCCTCGACGGCCTGCGTCAGACCGGGGTAGGTGTTGGCGGGCGAGATCATCGCCATCGGAATCGCGTTCAGGATCGGGATCGAGATCGCGGCAGCACCGGAGTTGTACGTCCCGATGTAGACCATGGCATCGGCATCGCCGACGGCCTTGTTCGCGTTCTCCGACTCTTTGCCCGGGTCCCACTTGCCGGTCGAGGCTATCGCGTCGTCCAGCGCCTCGTACTCCAGAGCGAAGCCGCCTGCAGCCGAACCGAAGTCCTCAAGTGCCATGGCGACCGCTTCGCGGGAGTCGCCGCCGATCTGTTCGGAGTCGGCGATCATCGGCCAGGAGGAGTAGATCTTGATCTTGCCCTTGCTGGTGTCGGTGATATGTGCAACGCCCGGCACACCAATTGAGCCGCCGGCTACCGGCGTCGCATCCTGAGCGCCTGCGCCGCGAACCGCGACGACCTGGCCAATCAGGCCGGCCGACAGGCCAAGGGCGCCCGCGCGCCTGACGAACTCGCGGCGGTCGATCGTCCCCTTGTGGAACTGCGCGATCAATTCACCGATCCACTCGCGTGCCATCGTCTGATTGCCTCCGTCCTCGTACAAGTCGGCCGGCAGCATTACCGGCCCACGCACTGGCCGCAGTCGACCAATCGTTCTGCCAGGTGTCGGAACCGCCAATCAGAGACCACCGCCGTAGCACGAGGCGCTCACGGCCCACGCCGAGTCCCTCAAAGCTCCCGTATCCGGCGCTCCGAAACGATCCTTCTCCCGAGGCTGATCCTGGCGGGGCAGGATAGCGTAGGGTTTGTGAGGTGTCAAATATGTGGGCGGAGATTCCAATGAGCTTTGTTCAACTGGCGAAAAAGGGGGATTCCCTGGCCCAACGCCCCTCGTCGATGCTCGTCGGTCCCAATGCATGATGTAATTCTTGATCAGAAATAATGCGATAACGGTCGGGCGGATCGGCACCGGTTCCGGCGCGGCTCTCGGCTCGACCGCTGTGGTACCCTAGATACCGGAACTGCCCCACCGCGCCGCGAGGCGCGCAGGAGGGCAACGGTGAACGTTGCCATCAAGTCCTGCCCAACCTGCGGTCAGGCCAACCCAGCCAGCAGCAGGTTCTGTCCCAATTGCGGTATCTCGATCGCGGACGTTGTCCCGGCGGTCAAGCCGGCGAGCGCGGCGCAGTCGTTCTTTGCCATCCCGGCCTACCTGATCCAGGCGCAGAAGAAGCGCCGCCGCATCGAGCACGACGGTGCCGGCGGCGGGATGGTCTGGATCGGATTTTTTTTGGTCGGGATACCGATCCTCGTCTCTCACGGCTCCTGGTTGGGGACGGCGACGTGGGTCGCCGGTCTGTTGGTCGTGATCGCCGGCTTCTGGCGGATGCGGCACGACCGCCATACGTTCGCCCGCGCAGGGGCGGCGACAAGTCTCCTTGCGGTAACCGCGCTCGGGGCGATCGGTCTGCAGCTCGCCTCCACCCGTGAGGCCTCCCCCTCGGACAATCTCCCGGCGGTGGTCGCGACGACCGAATCGACCGCGACGCCCGACTGGCTGGCGGCGGCGAGCACCGCTACGCCTGAGAAAGGCGCCGCCGGCTCCGTCCCGATGTTTCGCGCGCTCCCGGCGCATACTGGAGAATACCCAGGCCCGGGTCCGGTCGGACAGCCATTCCGCCAATGGCGGTTCGACACCGGGGGCGCGGTCCGCTCGTCGCCGGCCGTCGGCGAGGGACTCGTCTTCTTCGGTTCGAAGGACGGATTCCTCTACGCGGTCGAAGCCGATTCCGGGCAATCGCGTTGGCGGTTCGACCTCGGCGGCTATCCGGTGCGGTCCTCGCCCGCGATGACGAATCGCACCGTCTATGTCGGCGGTGGCTACACCCTCTATGCGATCAACGCGGACACCGGCGAGGAGCGCTGGCACTACACGATGCGCTACGCCGGCGAATCGTCGCCAACGATCGCCGACGGCGTCGTCTACATCGCCAGCAAGGAGAGTCAGGTCTACGCGATCGACGCCGACAGCGGCGCCGAGAGATGGCACTTTGCGACGGAAGGGCTGATCTTCTCCTCCCCGGCGGTGGCCGACGGCAAGGTGTTCATCGGCAGCGACGACGGCAGTCTGTACGCCATCGACGCCAAGAACGGCCAGACGAAGTGGAAGTTCGCGACCGGCGGCGAGGTCTACTCTTCGCCCGCCGTCGTCGGCGACCGGGTCTACGTGGTCAGCAAGAGCCGCTCGACCTTCGCGGTCGACGTGACCACAGGCAAGGAGGTGTGGCACTACCCGGTCGGCGGCGAGTCGTCGCCTGCCGTTGTCGGAGGCAATGTCTTCGTGGGCGCGGACGACGGCGGACTGTACGCACTCGACGCCGCGACCGGGGCGCCGAAGTGGCTCTTCCCGACGGGGCGAGCGATCGCTTCGTCGCCGGCGGTGACCGGAGGTGTCGTCTACGTGGCGAGCGGTCTGACGCTGTACGCGGTCGACGGCCGATCCGGTCAGGAGCAGTGGCACTACCCGACGGGGGACGAGATCGGGACATCGCCAACGGTGGTGGACGGCGTTGTGTACGTCGGTGCGGAGGACGGATATCTGTATGCCGTCGCCGGAGATGGTGAGACGGGTGGGACGCCGGCCGGGAAGTGATCTACGTGCTCGGACGAGCGCTTCGAGTTGCTGATCGGTAGCTCGGAATCGGAGAGAGGTCCTTCGCTGCGCTCAGGATGACCGGGGGAGGACACCCCTCAAATGGTCATCCTGAGCGTAAGCGAAGGACCTCGTTCATCCGCCGATATTGAGGAGGGCGCCGAATTGTGGCGCCCTCCCGTTCAAGATCAATCCAGCAAGTTGTGTCGGTTAGTAGTGGACGACGACCGCCGTGCCGTATGGTGTCCAGTAGTAGAGCCACTCGGCAAAGCTGACCGGTAAGTTGACGCAGCCGTGACTCATCACGTTGCCGAAGTTGTTGTGCCAGTAGGCACCATGGAGGGCGTGTCCCCAGTCGGTGAAGTACATGACCCACGGCACATCCGGCACGTAGTAGCACTCGCCCTGGATACAGCCTTGCATGTCCTGGCTGACGAGCTTCGTATTGACGTACCAGGTGCCGGTGGGGGTGTCGAAGCCGGGGCGTCCAGTGCTGACGTAGGTCTCGGCGATCCGCTCCCCGTTTTGCCAGGCGATCAGGTACTGGCTGCTGAGGTTGATCTCGATCCACTTCTCGCCGTTGAACGGGTCGGGTGGCGCCTCCGGACAACGGACGGTGATCGTGCCGGCCGAGGTGACGACTTTGACACCCTCTCGCTCGTAGACGTTGTTGGTCAGGATGTACTTCTTCGTCAGAACGAAATTGCCCGTCGCCTCTTCACCGGCCAACCAGGCACGGGTTCGGGTCGGGTTAAGGGCCGTGTTGACGTTGAACGGCTCTTGGGCCAGCGGGTTGTAGAGGGTCGTGATCGACTTGACGACGATCTGCCGGTAGCCGTTGTTGGTGACGCGGATCTTCTCGGGGTCGGTGCGGCAGCTGATCGTGACCTTGATCTGGTCCACGGTGACAGGCGGCGCTTCGGAGCAGCGCTGGGTGACAGAGCCGACCGACGTCTCGACGACGACGCCTTCTCGCTCCCAGACAGAGTCTTTGAGGATGAGGCGGTTGATCAGGACGTTGGTGCCGGTAGCGGTCGGTCCGGCCAGCCACTGGCGCGAGTTGCCCGCCCCGATCTTCTTGTTGACGGTAACAGGCTCGGCCTGAATCGGGGCGTAGATCGACTTGATCGAGATCACGGTGATCGTCGCGGCGCCGTTGTTGGCGACGCGGATCCTCTCCGGGATCGACCTGCAGTTGAGCGTGATCTTGATGTCGGCCGTCGTCACGACCGGCGTCGGCTCAGTCGTCGGTGTCTCGTCACCTTCCGCCGCGGTACGCGGCCCGTCGTCAGCGCCACTGGTGGCGGTCGGGGTGGGAGTGGGAGTCGACGTCTCGGTTGGCGTCGTGGTGGACTCCGGTTCGTCGGTCGGAGTCGCCTCGTCCGTCGGAGTCGCTTCGCTGGTCGGGGTTGGCGTCTCAGTGGGCGTCTCGGTGGGCGTCGGTTCGGTCGTCGGGGTCGCGGTGGGGCTCGTGTCGGAGGTTTGGTCGTCGGTCTCGCCATCACCGTTGTCGGCTTGGGTGGAGGAATCGACCGTTCCGGCGTCGCCGTTGCCGTCCTGGGCGAAGACCGGTGAACCCGCGGTGCCCCCGAGGATCGGCGCGAGTAACAGAGCAAGCAAAACTATCCAGGTCGCCCGGCGCGCCATGGTCCCTCCCCCAGTGAAACGAGTGTTTCTCTCTCGCCTCGGCCGCACGCCGGGGCTTCCCTATCCCGTTCCCGATTCTACACGACGCACGGGCACAAGCAATGGTTTCTCATGGTCGAGTCTTCATGGAGTGGGAAGAAACTCCTATCTCGGTCGCATCATCCGTCTGTTGCGCTTGCCACAGAGGAGCATTCATTCGCTACGCTGAGGATATGATCTCGGAAGTCAATGGACCCGTCTCGGGACCCAGGGTTGAAACCCTGGACTGAGGCAGCGAAGCCCCTTCTGGGTTAGTGACGAGTTGCGGCGCACCGTGCGGCAGACAAAGCGGACGGTCCAGTTAGCCGGTGTTCTTCAGCGCGCCGGCGATGCCGTTGATGGTCAGCAAGACGGGGCGGAGGAAGAGTTCGGAGGTGCCGTTCTCGCGGAAGCGTCGGAGCAGCTCGAGCTGGATGAAGGAGAGGGGGTCGACGTAGGGATTGCGGCGCTCGATCGAGCGTTGCAAAACGGGGTCGCGGTCGAGCAGGGCTCGTTGATCGGTGATCGCGAGGAGCGCGTCGCGGGTGCGCTCGTATTCGCTGCGGACGGACGCCCAGATGCGGTCGCGGAGCGCGGGGGGTGTCACCAGTGCGACGTAGCGCTCGGCGATGCGGAGGTCGGCTTTGGCGAGGGCGAGCTCGGCATTGCTGAGCAGCGCGGCGAAGAAGGGCCAGTCATGCTCCATCTCGCGGAGCAGGTCGAGACCGAAGGTATCCTGGCCGCGAGTCAGGGCGGCGCCCAATCCGTACCAACCGGGGAGGAGGATGCGCGCCTGCGTCCAGGAGAAGACCCAGGGGATGGCGCGCAGGTCCTCGATGCGCGTGGATCCCGTCCGGCGGGCGGGTCGGGAGCCGAGCTTGAGCCGTGCGATCTCGTCGATGGGCGTCGCCTGCTGGAAGAAGGCGACGAACTCCGCGTCGCCGTAGACGAGGTCGCGGTAGGCCGTGGCGGACCACTCGGCCATCTGGCCGATCGCGTCCTCGAAGACCTGCCGGCGTTCTGGAGTCGGCTGAGTGAGCCCGCCGACGGTGCTGACGAGGACGGCACCGGCGATCAACTCGAGCTCCCGGTGGGCGATCTCGGGCAAGGAGTAGCGCGAGGCGACGACCTCCCCCTGCTCAGTCAGCTTGATCCGGCCACGGACGGTGCCGGGCGGCTGGGCGAGGATGGCGACGTTGGTCGGGCCGCCGCCGCGTCCGATCGAACCTCCGCGACCATGGAAGAAGGTGAAATCGACGCCGTGTTCCTCGAAAAGGGTCGCCAACTCCACCTGGGCCGCGTACAACGCCCAGGTGGAGGCGAGGTAGCCGACGTCCTTGTTGGAGTCGGAGTAGCCGATCATCACCTCCTGGGCGTCGCCCCAGGCACGAAGGGCTGATCGATAGACTGGACGGCCGAGAAGGTCACGCATCGTCGCGGCTGCCGACGCTAACGATGCGCCCTGTTCGAAGAGCGGCGCGATCTGGAGCATGGCGCCCTCGCCGCCGACATCCGCGAGTTGCGATTCCTTCATCAGCAGCAGGACTTCGAGGACGTCGGATGGATCTTCGGCCCCCGAGATGATGTAGGTTCGCATCGCGCCCCGGTGCTCGCCGACGAGCAGCGTGCGGGCGGTCCGGAAGGTTTCGACCACCTCCCGTGCTTCGGGCGAGAGCGACGAGAGGTCCATCGGGATGAGCGGGCGTGGATCGGCGATCTCGCGGGTGAGGAGGTCGGCCTTGGCGGGTTCGGGCAGACCGGCATAGTCCTTCTCTACGCCGGTGACGCAGAGCACCTCGGCGAGCGCGGCATGGTGCCGCTTGGCGTGGTCGCGGAGGTCGAGGGTCGCAAGATGGAAACCGAAGACCTCGGCCTGTCGGATCACGTCGTGGAGATCGCCGGCACAGATCAGCGGTTCGGCGTGCGCGAAGAGCGCCTGTTCGACGCGGCGGAGGTCGGCGACGAGCTCGGCGGGTTTCGCGTACGCCCCGGGCGCCCCCGTCCTCGCGGCGCGCACGCGCTCACGGACGAGCGTCAGTGCCTGGCGATAGGGCTCGTCGGCGTTGCGACGGTCCAGGTCCGCGGCCAGCTCCGGGAAGCGCTCTCGGTTCTCTTCGATCAACTCGTCGAGCGCGGAGACCGGGCCGGTAACGAGCGTCGAGACCGAGACGCGACCGGCCAGTTCGCCGAGGCGCGCGTCCAGGAGGCCGAGCGCCATCTCCTTCATCGTTCGTAAGGCTTCGATCGTGACCGCGGGCGTGACGTTCGGGTTGCCGTCGCGGTCGCCGCCGACCCAGGTGCCGAAGGTCAAGAAGGGCGGGACGGGGATGAACTCCTCGGGATAGAGGTCGGCGATCGCCTCTTCGAGGTCGCGGTAGATCTGCGGGATGACGTCGACGAGGGTCGAGCGGAAGTGGATGAGGCCGGCGTGGAGCTCGTCGAGGACCGTCGGCTGGACCGCGCGGACCTCGTTGCTGCTCCAGAGCTCGGCGATCGTCGAGGCGAGGCGGGTGCGGGCACGATCGACCTCACGGGCAAGGGGGCGCCGTTCATCCAGGTCGCGAATGACGCGGAAGACGCGCGCCTGCTTGTCGATTACGGTCCGGCGGCGGGCCTCGGTCGGGTGCGCCGTCATCACCAGGCGAACCTGGGCCCGCGCCAGGAGGGAGCGGAGCTCGTCGGCGGTCATCCCGCGGTCTTTCAGGATGCCGACCGCTTCGCGGACGGAACCGCGACGGGGCGCGGGGTGGACTTCGGCCTCGCGGCGGCGGATGCGGCGGACGCGCTCGTTGTCCTCCGAAAGGTTGATCAGTTGGAAGTAGTTGGTGAAGGCGCGGACGAGGACGCTCGCCTCGTCGATCGAGCAGCCACCGACGAGTGCCTCTAGCCGGTCACCCGCATCGCGATCGCCGCCGCGGAACGCCTTGCCGAGGGCGCGGACCTCCTCTTCGAGCTGGAAGGCAGCCTCGCCGGCCTGGGTGCGGATGACCTGGCCGAGCAATCCGCCGAGGAGGTAGATGTCGTCAGAGAGGGTCCGACCAGCAGGCATAGTTCTTGGTCTCAATTCGTCATGACGTATAGCAACGGACGAGATGCTATGGCATCACCGTACATTGGGTCGAAGGGGTCGACAAGGAGAGGGCCGCCCAACCTTACTCGGCGCGGGTTGGGCAGCGTGCGGCGGTAGCGAGAAGAAAGGACCGCTGGTACGCTGATGGTCTTGGTCGAGGTCACCGGGCTGGAGTGCTCCATGTCGTCGCTGGTTACGTTGCGCCGCTCGACCGCGGCGGATGCCGAGCTGATCCACGGCTGGCGCACGGAACCGAGCACCTCGGTCTTCCAACCGACGCTCCCGCTCTTGCCCGCCGACGTCCGGGCGATGATTGCGGACCGATCGAAGACGCCGATCTCGCCGGTCGCGATCGGCAAGATCCAGTGGACGGTGGAGACAGCCGACGGTCCAGCCGGCTGGATCACGTTGAGTTTCAGCCAGGAAGACCGGCGCCATGCCAAAGGCACGATCGGCTACGCGATCGGCGAGCGGTTTCGCGGACGCGGGTATGGTGTCGCGGCGCTCGGCGCGCTCCTTCCGATCGCGTTCGCGCGGGAACTGTTGGCGTTGGAGCGATTGGAGGCGGTCGCGGCGGTGGGCAACCAGGCCTCGCGGCGGGTGCTCGAGCGGAACGGGTTTTTCCTCGAAGGCGTGCTGCGCGGACTGTTGATCATCAACGGGGAGCGGGTCGACCACGCGATCTACGGGCTGCTCCGGAGCGACTGGGAGGGGAACGATGGTCGGTGAAGTGGTCGGCATCTTCGTCGCGGAGGCAGCGGGCGCACCGATGGGGGAGCTCGACGAGGCGACGGCGGTAGTCGGTGCCGGTCTCGAAGGAGATCGCTATCGCGGCGGTGCCGGTTTCTACTCGCCGGTGCCGGGTCCACGGCAGCTCACGCTGATCGAGGAGGAGACGCTGGGTGCCCTTGTCGTGGAGCACAGGATTGAGCTGGCGCCGCATGAAACGCGACGCAACCTGATAACGCGCGGCATTCGGCTCAACGATCTCTTGGGCAAGCGTTTTACCATCGGCGAGGTTCTTTGCGAGGCTGTCCGCCTCTGCCCGCCGTGCAATCGGCTGGAGGAACTGACGGGGAAACCGGTCCTCGGCCCGCTCGTAGACCGGGGCGGTCTCCGAGCCGACATCTTGACCGGAGGGGTGATCCGGCGCGGGGACACGATACGGGAAGAATGATCGGGCCGTTGATCTTTGACCTGAATCAGGATATTCGCCTGTTCGCGGTAAACCGCTTCGTGAACGATGGAGAGGTCCTTCGCTGGCGCTCAGGATGACCAAAGGGAGGACCTCTCCCCGAGCCGGGCTCGTGGAGCGGCAAAACGCCGCGCTCAACGAGCCTTGAGGGAGACGATTGACGATGACCGGACCTCGGACGCTTCGGATCGCGGTGATTCCCGGAGACGGGATCGGGAATGAGGTGGTGCCTGAAGGGCTGAGAGTGATGGAGCGGCTCGCGGAGACGAGCGGCAGCGGGCTGCGGTTCGCGTTCGAGTCGTTTCCGTGGGGGTGCGAGTACTACCTGAAGACCGGCCGGATGATGGACGAGGACGGGTTGGCGCGGCTGGAGTCGTTCGATGCGATCTACTTCGGCGCGGTCGGCTGGCCCGGCGTGCCGGACCACGTGAGTCTGTGGGGTCTTCGACTGGCGATCTGCCAGGGGTTCGATCAGTACGCCTGCATCCGACCGGTCCGCTTGCTGCCGGGGATCGCGAGTCCGCTCCGCAACGCCACCGCGGAGACGGTCGATTGGGTTGTCGTTCGGGAGAATTCGGAGGGCGAGTACGCGGGCGTCGGCGGGCGGAACTTTGCGGGGCGGGGTGACCGGCGTGAGGTCGCGGTTCAGGCGGCGCTCTTCACCGAGCTGGGGTGCGAGCGGATCATCCGCTACGCCTTTGAGCTGGCGAGAACGCGGAAGCGGAAGAAGGTCACCAGCGTCACCAAGAGCAACGCGCAGCAGTACGGGATGACGCTCTGGGACGACGTATTCGCCCGCGTCGCCGCGCAGTACCCGGACATCGAGACCGAGGCGTGGCTGGTCGACGCGATGGCCGCTCGCTTCGTGCTGCGACCGGAGACGCTGGAGGTCGTCGTCGCCTCGAATCTGTTCGGCGACATCCTCTCCGACCTGGGCAGCGCCATCGGCGGCAGTCTCGGCATCGCGGCGAGTGCCAATGTCGACCCGGAGCGCCGTAAGCCGAGTATGTTCGAGCCGGTCCACGGCTCCGCCCCGGACATCGCCGGCAAAGGGATCGCCAATCCGATCGCGGCGATCTGGACCGTGGTCCTGATGCTCGATCACCTCGGTCTCGCGGATGAGGCGACGCGCGTCATGCGGGCGATCGAAGCGACGACGGCCTCTGGGCTCTTGACGCCGGATCTCGGAGGGACGGCGACGACGCGAGAGGTTGGGGAGGCGGTCGTCGCCAAGGTGTAAGGGACGATGACGCGGGCAAACGGGACGGCCGCG
>JAXDKI010000525.1:0-16669 GCA_034667245.1 Thermomicrobiales bacterium
CTCGCCGCCGAGCAGACTCGGGCGAAGGTGACCTGACGGGAAGTGCCGGGGAAGAGGGTGCGGTCACGATGGCGCGGTCGATCCCCGGGTTCTGCAGCTGGGATGCAGAACCCGGGGACCGTGCGAACCGCAGTCCGCGGCGTCGGGTGACGCCGGATGAATGCGCCGATGATTTCGACGCGATTCGCCAAGGTTTATCATTTACTAACGCACATATTCACATCATAAACTCATGGCTCGGTCCTCGGGCGACGCTGCATGAATCACCAGAGGATCACGTCCGATGCTAGCACGCGCGTCGGGACTGTCAAATAAGCTGCTCATATTTCACGCTATACTGCCCTCATCACTCGGGCACGTTTTCTCGAAGCCGTCCTCGGCGTCCGCCGTCGCTGGAGGCAGGATAGTCAATCGCATGCAGCACCCAGGATGAGCCGTCAGAGTTCCTTTGGACAGCGGGTAAAGCGGCGCCGGCAGTCGCTCGGGTTGACTCAACACGAATTGGCTCGGCGTGCGCGCGTCAGCCAGCCGCGCATCTCCCAGATCGAGCACGACCAAACGACGAATCCTCTCCCGCTCCGGACGCTGACCGATCTTGCCGATGCGCTCGGCGTCGACGTGGGCGACCTGATCGCCGGCGATCCGCTGTACGACCGGCTGGATCGGGAGGAGCCACCACCCCGGCTTCCGCTGCCCGCGGACTTGCCGCGGGCGACGATGCCCTTGATCGGCCGGGACGATGACCTGGCGGCGGTGGGCAGGCGGCTTCGCGACAACGAGGTCCGACTGGTGACTCTGACCGGTCCCGGCGGCGTCGGCAAAACCCATCTCGCCGTGTGCCTCGCCGCGGATCTGGAGGAGGCGTTCCCCGAACCGCCGACGGTCGTCTCGCTCGCTGCCGCGACCGACGCGGCACAGGTTGTCTCGGCCGTAGCGCAGGCGATCGGTCTGCGGGAACGAGATGCGCGTCCGCTGCGCGATCGACTTCTCGCCGAACTCCGTCCCAGCCGCCGGCTCCTGCTCCTCGACAATGCCGAGCAGGTGCTGTCCGCGGTGGCTTTCCTCGTGGCCGAGCTCCTGGCAGAGTGTCCCAACCTGAAGCTGCTGGTGACGAGCCGGGCGCCGTTACGGATCCGCGACGAGTACGCCTACCCCGTATCGCCGCTCGAGGTTCCCGTGGACCAAGGGGCGGCGGTCGAAGAAGTCGCGACGTCTCCGGCGGTTCGGCTGTTCGTCGAGCGCGCGGGCGCGGCACTAGGCCGGTTCGCGTTGACGGAGACAAACGCCGCCACGGTGGCAGCGATTTGCCGCGAGCTCGACGGTCTGCCGCTGGCGATCGAACTGGCGGCGGCACGCATCAGGATCTTTCCCCCCGACGATCTGCTGCGACGGCTCGACCGACGCCTGACGCTCCTGACAGACGGTCCGCGCGATCTCCCGTCGCGGCAACGGACGCTGCGCGAAACGATTGCCTGGAGCGACAACCTGCTGACACCGGAGGAGCGAGCGCTATTTCACCGGCTTTCGATCTTCGCCGGCGCTTTCACGATAGAGGCGGCGGAGTACGTAGGCGGGCAGGCGGGCAGTCGGACAGGCGGAGAGACGGAGAGCCGAGAAACACCGTGCCGTCCGTCCGTCCGCCTGCCCGTCTTCGAAGGGATTGCCGGGCTGCTCCAGCAAAGCCTGCTAACGCGGACGGTGGAGCCGGACGGCAGTCTTCGGTTCGGGATGCTGGAATCGGTCCGCGCGTACGGACGTGAACGGCTGGAGGCGAGCGGCGAGGTCGACACGTTGCGCCGCAGGCACCTGGACTGGTGTCTGGACCTGGCGACGCGGGCCGTCCCGCATCTGTTCACCGCCCAGGAGAACGCTTGGCTGGGACGGCTCCGTCAGGAGGACGCCAACCTTCGAGCCGCGCTGGATTGGGCATTCGGGTGCGGACGGGCGACAGACCTGGAATCTGGTCTCCTTCTCGCCGCGGCGTTGACCGACTACTGGTACCTGAGTGGCCACTTGAGTGACGGGCGAGACCGCCTGCTCCAGGCGATCGACCTGAGCAGAAACGGCGAGCCGACGATCGGCCGCGCCCGGGTTCTGGTCGGTGCCTGCCTGATCGAGCAGACGCAGGGCGTGATCGACCCGGCGGAGCGTCACGGCGCCGAAGGGCTGGCGCTGGCGAAGGAGATCGACGACCCGCCGACGGTCGGGCGGGCGGTGGTGCTTCTCGGCAACCTGGCGGCGATGCGCGGCGATCTCGACCGGTCGTGCGGACTCTACGAGGAGGCGCTGGCACTCTTCCGCCGGCTTGGCGATCGTCCCTGGACGGCGCTCGCACTCATCGACCTCGGTATCTGCGCCTACCGCCAGGGTGACCCGGCCAGGGCGGCCGGCTACGCCGAGCAGGCGCTGGTCATCGCTCGGGAGGTTGGTGACGTCGGCGATACGATCATCGCGCTCTGCCTGCTGGGCGACGCGACGCGCGACCGCGGCGACCTGGAGCGGGCGGCAACGCTCTTCGCCGACGGTCTGGCCCTGAGTTGGCGGCGCGGCAACGAGCGCGAAGTGGCAGAGTGCCTGAGTGGGCTCGGCACGGTGGCGGTCGAGGAAGGGGAGTGGGAACGCGCCGCCTGCCTCTTAGGGGCCGCCGAGACCCTCTATCGGAAGCTCGAGATCGACATCGCGCCACCACACCGCCCGGACTGGCCGGTGGCCGTCCGCAAAGTTCGGGCCGGTCTCGACCCTGAGATATTCGATCGAGCCTGGGCAACTTCGCCAGTGCGTGCCGTCGCAGAGATCTTTGGTCAGGAGACGCCGCCGCGAACGTGGCCGACTCGCCGCGGGGTCGCAAAGGTTCGCGCTACGAAGAGCGTTTCCCAGCCCATCCGTCCGTAGTAGGCCGCGGCGTAGGTATCTGGTCTGACGGTGCCGAAGAGGACGCGGCACCCGGCAGTCCGGGCGTCGTCGGCCATCCGTCGCAGCAGGCTGCTGCCGACACCGTGGCCGCGCGCCGCGGGAAGGGTGGCGAGCGCGGAAAGCCCCGCAGCGCCGTCCGGCAGGTAGACGCTCCTGGCGGCACCGACCGTTTGCCCATCAAGCGACGCCAGGTAGAAGGCGTAACGGTCCACAGCGAGGTACCGGCGGGCGAGTTCCCGATCCCACTCTCGGTGTTCGGGGGGGATGCCAAAGCCGGCGACCTGGATTGCCGAGAAGCGATCGGCATCCTCAGGGGTGGCGGCACGCTCGACGACCACGGAAGGATTGTCGGCCGGTTGGGCCGCCTCCGGGAGGAAAATGAAGGCGGTACGCTCGTCCGCTTCGACGAAGCCGGCCCGGTGCAGCCGGTCGGCCCAACCGGACGGTGTCGAAAACGGCGTGAAGCGGACGCGCGGCCGGCGCCCCCGCTCCCGGAAGTGGCGGACGACGGCGCTCAGGGTGGTGTCTGCCTGGGGCGGCGCCACGCGACCGATCAGCGCCAGGTCGAATTCCGAGGCGTCCGCGCGTTCGGCGGTGAAGAGGACGACTCCGGGGAGCTCGGCGCGCTCGGCGAAATAGGCATGGTTGGCCTCGTTGGCCCGAATGATCAGCTCGCACAGCGTCCGGTCGGTTAAATCGTTCATCGTCCTGGTCTCCCGGTCGTGGCGCTGTCAGTCCCCCAGTCCGGGGCGCGCGGAAATGACGTACTTGCGGACGAAGCCACAGGGTCGGAGGGACAGCTTCGCCCGACGGAGCCCGGCCAATCCCAGGTCTTGTTCGATGTTCATGAACCTGCATCCCCTGGCGAGAAGGAGCCGGCTCTCCTCGTGACGCAGGTAGGTGGTCAGCCCGTCGTACGACCGATCGGTCTTCCGAAAGTGGGCGATGGCGAGGGCCTGACACGGTAGAACTTCCCAGATCGAAAAGCCGACCAGTTGCCGTCCTTTGTAAAGGCCGCACGCGCCAAGGCGCTCGTGACATGCCAGGGCGAACAGTCGTCGGAGGGCAACCAACTCGTGCCGGCGATCGTCGCCGGCGGCGGCCGGTTTCTGCTGAGCCCAGCGGTAAGACACGTCGACGATCGCGGCCTGGACGGCAACATCGCGCAGGTCGAGGAGACTGAAGGTAAGTGCGCTCTGTCGGCGACACCGCGCGACCTGTTGCCGGTGCTTGCGATGCGGTCCGCCGGGGAGAACGGCCCAGTCGACGATCGAGTAGACGTAGTCCCAATTGTCGCGGTCGTCCGTGATCGACAGGCGCCTCGCCAGCCGGTCATCGGCCGCGACGACCGACTCCGGGATGAGCTTCAGTTGCGCCGGCAAACCCTGCCGAGAAGCGTGCGCAAGCAACGTCTGCGCCGTCTCGGCGATGGCATGGTCGCCAAGGAACGAGTAGAAGTGCGTGTCGGCCGCATAGTCCTTGAACCGAACGACGAGGTTGCCATCCAGGAGGGCGATGACACACGTCTCATCCGTGTCCCAGCACCAGAGGCTGGTGAAGACGAAGTCCGAGGAGGGAGGGACCCGGCGGGTGATCGCCTCGATCGCCGGTCGATCCCCGATCTCGAGCCGACGAAACTGGGGGAAGGTCGGGATGGGTGTCATCGCCTACTCCCGGCGCCAGACGAACGTGCCGAGACCGCCGCCCATCTGGTAGCTGACCCGGCAGGCGAGTCGCTCTCCGGCGCGAAGCGGTACCGGCTGGGGCAGCAGGAGGATCTTGTTGCCGTTGAGGGCGTTGGTGGCGCCGAGGTCGAGACCGGGCGCGAGGGAGGCGACGCCGGTCAGGCGAATGCCGTTGGCCAGCCCGTCGCCGGTGGCAGTCAACACGAGATCCCGCTCGACCCAGGGCTCGACCGGGTCATGGAAGTCGACCGCGGCCACTTCCATCCGAGACGTCAGCGGGCGGAGCCGCCAGGGGTACCAGCCGGACCCCGGCATGAGGAAGGTCCGCCAATCATGGATCGGCGCGGCGATGCGGAAACCGTAGAAGGTGTCGTCTACCGCGACCAGATCGAGCGAGGTCACGTACCGGGTGGGGATCACGCGCGTCCGTGGGCCGATGACGCCGCGTTCGTGAAAGGCGTTCAGGACCGGCACCTGCAACTCGTCGAGCAGCCCGGTGTCGATCAGCTCGGCGATCACGACATCGGCCGGTCGCGGCACGTCGACGGTCAACGCGTTCCCGGCCACCACCTCGATCCGGCCGGCGAAGCCGTTGACGGCGATGGTGGTGCGGAGGCACTCGACGAGGTGGGGGTCGAGCTCGACGGCGAGGACGCAGGCCGCGCCGGCCTTCGCCGCGGCGAGGGAGAGAATGCCCGAACCGGCGCCCGCGTCGACGACGATGTCCCCCGGTCGGACCGTTTGGGCGATCGCGGCGAGGAGTGCCTCGGTCCGCTCGACATCCCGCAGACAGCAGTGGACGGGGTCTGACGACGACCAGTGAGGAGTGCCAGCCGCGGGGATCACTGGGAAGATTCCGACCGCGCTCATTGCCATCCCTCGCTCTGATAGACCGCCAGGACCAGGGCGGTGGTCGGCTGGGCGACGACGCACCCGATGGAGACGCGCGTCTGAAACCGCGCGGCATCGAACGGGATGTCTCGTCCCAGGCAGAGGTCGGCGGTCGCGGTGCGGAGATGGTCGATGAGGTCGGCCCGGACCGCGTCGGGTGACGCACCACAGGTCTGGAGGGCGTGCTCGACGAAGACGCCGCGGTCGTCGTCCCACTGCGCCCAGCCGACGCCCGCGGCGACGATCGCGCCCGGCAGGTCGGAACGCGCCTCCGCCTTGACGACGTAGAGCCGGTGGCCGAACTCGTCGGCGGGCCGCGCGCAGCGATCGACGGGAACGACGGTGGGTCCGGGAGGGATGACCGAGCTGAGAAGGAGCAGGTTGTAGTTATAGACCCCACACCGCCGCAGGCCGTCGTCGAACGACGAGACCGGGGTCCGGCCATGCCCGATCGCGGCAACGACCTCGATCCGCAGCCCCCGTCCCCGGCAAGGATCGGTGGATGCGGTCGAAGAGTGGTCCGACACTGGTCCGGATATCGGCATGAACGGTCCTCCTCGGCGCGGGACGGTAGAGCGACCAGCGCCGCGATCTGCTCCGCGGACGGGCTCGTCGCGCAGCCACCCAGGCTTCGGCGTTCCCTGGACGGAAGCGCCGGCTGATGCCACGATACGAAGGGGAGTGGAGCAATTCTGTTCAGGTTTCGGTTGAGTTGATCGTCAGGACGACCCGGTGCAGTTCGCCAATCGCGCCCGTTCCTACGACCCGGACGCCGACGAGGTCCTTCACCACGACCTCTTCGTCGATCTCCTCCACGCCGCGATCACGCGCCGCAAGGGCACCTACGTGGACGTGGCCAGGCGGACCGGTTACAGCACGCGCTATCTGAAGTACATCCGGGACAAGGAGCGGCCGGTCCCCCCGGCCGCGACCCTGGAGCGGATCATCGGCGCGCTGCCGCACCTCACAGAGCGCGAGGCGCGATCGTTGCGCGAATTCGCCCGGCGGGCGACGCCTCGGGCAGCGCCGCCCGGAACGACGCGGCTTGTGGTGGATCCAGCGGAGGTCGCAGCCGAGCTCCGGCGACTCCTCGAGGCCAACCACCGGATGACCCACGCCCAGGTGCTGGAGCTATCCAGGCAGGGTTTTCGGGAGATCCAGGCGGGCACGACCCGCGCGCTGGGGCGGGTGCGGAACCTGCTCGTCGATCCGGGGACGTCGGCCCACCTCGCCATCTTGCTCTGCAACGTCCTCAACGTCGTCGACGACCCGGGCGAGGCGCTGAAGGCGGCCCGCATCGCGCAACTGGTGTTGGAGATGCACGCGGAACGGACCGAGCGGCGGGATCAACACCTGGACGCCCTGCGGGTGGAGTCGCTACGCGCCGAGGGGATGACGCTCCACAATTTGGGGCAGGATCGGGCGGCGCTCGATCGGTACGAGCGGGCGGAAGCCGCCCTCGCCGCGTACCCGCGCGACCCGCAACGGACCTACATCGCGCTCGACCGCATCTGCGCGTTGATCGATACGCGCCGGTTCCGGATCGGCGAGGTGAAGACCCTGGCCGAGGAGGCCGACCGCGCCTGCGATCAGGGCCGGTTCTCGGACCTGGAGGCGCCGTTGGTGATCCTCCAGTCCAGGCGGAAACTCGCGCACGCGTACGTCCGCCACGGCGACTTGAAGCCGCGAACGGAGCGGCTGGTGCTGGGGAGCCTGGAGCGCGTCAAGGACGTCGCCTTCGCGGGTCCGATACACCGCGTCCAGCTCTACGGGACCGCGGCGGACTTCGCCTGGGCGCGGGGCGATCGGCGCGGCTGGGAAGACTTCCTGGACACCGGGCTGCGGACCGCGACGGCGGCCGGGCTGGAGCACCAGGCACACAAGCTGGAGAGGCTGTTGGCGGGTCCGCCGCCTGGGCGGGGGTGCACGGCACTCTGATTGGTTGGGTGACGGGTCATCCCTCCGGGTCGGGTCATTGGGAACTTCGCGGATCCAGCCCTCACCCCCGACCGCCACCCAGAGGGTCCCCGGCCCGATCGCGGATATCCCATACGAGCCGGGACACCACGCCGGACCGTCGTAGGGGCGCACGGCGTTGCGCACGGCAAGGAATGCATCGACGCGTCGCGCGAGGAGCCGGAGCAGGGTGGTGATTGGGCAGGGCGCACCGCCGTGCGCCCCTGCGGGGTTGCCCCATGTCCCGGCGTGGCGCAGGGAACGCGTCGGTCTTTGCACGCTGCCAGCACCTCGTTCAACTTATCCAGTAACGGATAGAGGTCCTCGCCAAAGACTTCGTACACCTTACCAAGTCCGCCTTCCTGGGCGGGGAAGGAGACGAAGCGCTAATCGACTGCCGAGACCAGTTCTCCTATTTGTCGAGGGGAGAGTCGACCCGTCGTGGTGGCCAGCAAACCATCCGCGAGTGTGACCGCGCGATCTCCGAAGGCGGAACAGGCCATCCCGAGGAACTTGGCACGCAGCGCCGCACCATCGGGCGGATCGTCTGCTCCCCACGGGGCATCGTCGAACCGTTCGCGGAGGACACGGCCGTCAGTCAGATGAATGCCGACTTCGGCCGGGAGGCGGCCGGTGCGGTCGACGACATCGTCGATCGCCGGATCGGCGACGATCTCGACCCGGCGGGCAAGATCGAGCACGGCGGTGTCACCGAGGATCGCGTCCTGGGCCCACGCCGGTCCGGCGGGAACGCGGCGCAGGAAGAGCGCCATGACGAACGGCAGCGCAAATGGGATCGCCTCGACCGTGCGGGGGACGGGGTCGGCCAGTTGCAGCATCCGCGTGAAGGTGCGAATAGTTACTCGGTCAATCTGTTCCGCCGCAACGTCATGACTCCGCAGGATTGCCTCGGCTGCTCCGAGGGCGGGGTGGGTCATGCGGCAGGATGGGTAGGGCTTGAACGACATCTTGTTGATGGTGAAGCGGTCGCCGAGCCCGTCGGTGAGCAACTCGGGATTGAACCGGTCTGATCCCATTGCGGTCCAAAAGAACCGGTCGGCGTCGAGGACCGTCTGCTTGCCCTCGAACCCTTTGGCCGCGAGTTGCGCCGCGAAGACGCCGATCGCGCTCGACTGTCCCAGCTTCCCGGCTTTGAAGGCGTGGACGGTGTCGGTGGTCACGGTCGTCGCGACCTGGGCATGCTCGGCAGTGATCCCGATGGCATTCAGCATCTGGTCGTGGGAGAGACCGAGGAGACGGCCGGCAGCCGCGGTCGCGCCGAAGGCGTGCCAACCGACTGGATAGAGCGTGCGGAAACGCTCGTCGCTCGGCCGAGTCGCGAGACCGATCCGATTGGCCACCTCGTAGCCGGCGACGATGGCGCCTCGGAGTTGTTCGTACGTCGCGTCGACCTGTTCGCCGATCGCCAGCGCTGCCGGGATGACGGGAATGCCGGTGTGACCGAGGTCGAGATACGTGTCATCGAAGTCGAGGACGTTGGCCTGCTGCCCGTTGCAGAGCGCTGCCGTCATCGGCGGGAGCTTGAGGCCACCGCCCGCGATCACCGTGGCGACGGGGGTGCCACCTTGATCGGCGACGACTTCTCGCATCCGGCGACCGAGTGTGGTGAACGCGCCGCCAATCGCACATCCGACCGAGTCGAGGAGACAGTGGGCGACGCGTTCGGCCACCGATGCCGGTGGATTGTCGAGCGCCGGATCAAGGGCGAACGCGGCGAGTTGCGCGGTGATGCCCATCACTGTTTCCCCTTCCCGGATCAGGAAACCGCTGGAGTCTCTGGTTGCCCGGTCTTGACGCGGCGACCGGTCCCCTGGTAGAACTGCGTTATAGTTGTGTATAACACGATGCAGATGAGCGAACAAGCGTGGAGAAGCGCGTGCGGTTGACGATCGACCGGTCACAGGCGACGCCGGTTTACCAGCAGATCAAAGGACAGATCATCTACGCGATCGGCACCGGCGTTTTCCAGTCCGGGCAGCGGTTGCCCACCATCCGGCAGCTTGCCGCCGATCTCGGCGTGGCGCCGCTGACGGTCGTCCAGGCCTTCGAGGAACTGCAGAAGGAGGGACTGGTCGAAGTTCGTCCGGGCGTTGGCGCGTTCGTGGTCGATCTCCATCCCGCAATGATCGAGCGCTCCCGGCAAGCCGTGATGGACGAGGTGGTCACGCGCGGGATCGAAGAGGCGAACAATCGGGGGGTCTCGGCGCGCGAGTACGCGCGCGCCCTCTGGGACCGGGTCTTCCCTGGAGCCGAACGCGGCAACCCACGGGCATTGCTGATTGGCAACTACGAGGACGATACGACGCTCCTTGCCGCCGTGGTCGCCGAGGAGTTGGGGGCAGAGCGACTCAAGGTCGACGGCTGCACCGTCGAGGCGCTTCGAGATCCCTCTCCTTCGACGCTGGCGTTGATCGACGACGTCGATCTCGTGATCTCGGTCCCGATGCGCTTCGCGGAGGTGCGGCGTCTCGTCGGCGACCGCAAGCTGGTCTTCGGGATGCCGATCATCGTCAGCCCGACCACGCGGGAGCGATGGGCGCAGCTACCCGACTCGATGACCGTCGGCTTGGTCGCCCGCGCCGCCAGCGCCATGCAGTCGATGCGCAACGTCGTCGCGATCTATCGACCGGCGACCGCGTCTGCTCCCGTCGCCTCGTTCGATGACGAGGGGGGTGTCATCGCGCTCCTGAACGGTGTCGACGCGGTCATCTACTCGATGGGCGTGCGGGATCGGATCCAACCACTCCTGCCCCGCAACGTCCTCGCGCTCGAGATGGCGCACATCCCGGACCCGGCGGCGATCGGCGACCTACGGCAGACGCTGAACGAGATCGCGAACGAAACCGGAAGGACTCTCGCCCCGGCCCAAGCGGCGATGGCGGTTGCCGGTGCAGTCCCGGTAACAGACACAGGTGGAGAAGGTGGCATCCGTGCTTGAAACAGAACTCTCGCCGGCGGAGACGGAGACCAAAATCGATCCGATCACGCTCGAAATCCAGTGGCAGCGTTTGATCACGATCATGGACGAGGTCGACGCGGCCGTCGTCCGGACCTCGTTTTCGACGATCGTTGGCGAGTCGCGAGACTTCGCCTGCATCATGCTCGACGCCCAGGGTGACTCGCTCGCGCAGTCGACCTTCAGCACGCCCCTCTTCACGGTCACGCTGCCGACGACGGCGCGACACCTCCTGGCGGAATATCCGGTCGAGACGCTGCAAGAGGGCGATGTCCTGATCACCAACAACCCGTGGTTCGCCGCGGGTCACCTGCCCGACGTCTCGATCGTGACGCCGGTGTTCCGCCGTGGCCGGGTGGTCGGCTTCATGGGGACCGTTGCCCACGTCTCGGACATCGGCGGCCGATTGGGGTACTACGACGCGCGTGACGTCTACGAGGAAGGGCTCTGCATCCCGCCGCTCAAGCTTTACCACGCGGGAGAACCGAACGAGGACCTGTTCAAGATCGTCCGCAACAACGTCCGCGTCTCCCACATGGTGATCGGCGACTTCCGGGCGATCGTCGGGGCGCAATGGTTGGGCGCGAAACGCCTCAACGAGTTTCTCGACGACTACGAGTCGGCCGATCTCGACGAGCTGGCGGACACCATCCACCGGACGTCGGAGACCGCCATGCGGCGAGCGATCACCGCGCTTCCGGACGGCGAGTACGGCTATCACTTGACGGCTGATGGCTTCGCCGGTGTCGCGCTGGAGATCGTCGTCACGATCCGCGTTGCCGGCGACGAGATCGTCGCCGACTTCACCGGCTCGTCGCCGGAGTTCGAGGTTGGGGCGATCAACTGCGTCCTCAACAACACCTTCGCCGACACGATCTACCCCTTCAAGTGCAGCCTGGTCCCGGAGATCCCGAACAACACCGGACTCTTCCGCCCGGTCCGGGTGGTCGCGCCCGAGGGATTGGTGGTCAACACGCGCCACCCGAGTCCGGTCAAGGCGCGGTCCAACACCGACGTCCAGACGCACCACGCCATCTACGCCGCCCTGGAGCAGGCGCTGGGCGAACAGGTGCAGGCGGGGAGCGGCTCGTTTTGGGGGGTGATGTCCCATGGTATCGACGGCAACGGACGCCGGTTCAACAATCACCTGTTGCCCGATGGCGGGACCGGTGCGCTCCCCGACCGCGACGGGATGTCGACCACGCCGTTCCCCCACAACAAGGCGATTACCCCGGTCGAGATCTACGAGAACACGGCGCCGCTCCTGATCGAACGCAAGGAGCTGCTCGCCGACTCCGGCGGACCGGGGGAGTTCCGCGGCGGACTCGGCCAGCGGATCGTGATCGCGTCGGTCAACGATCGGCCGATCAGTATCACGCTCCGACCCGACAAGATCCGCTTCCCGGCGCCCGGCATCGCCGGTGGCGATCCCGGCGGTCTCGGTCGCTTCGACCTCGACGGCGACGGCTTCGACCATCGCGGACCATTCCGGATGACCTCTGGACAGCGACTGACTCTCGATCTCCCCGGTGGCGGCGGCTACGGCGATCCGCGGCAGCGCGACCGCGCGGCGGTTCAGGCCGATCTCGACGCGGGCTACATCTCCGCCGAGCAGGCGGAAGAGGTCTACGGATTTTCGGGTACGAGGAACGGGAACATCCCCGGGTAAGGGTGGCGATTGGCGGTGCCTGTCGCGGCGAGCGGCGGGCCGTTCTCAAAAGGCGGTGAAGAGCGAGCGATGACAGAGTTGAACGGACACGATCACCGGTTCCGGCTGGGTTTCGACATCGGTGGGACCTTCACCGATTTCGTCGCCGTCGACGAGCAGACCGGCGCGGTCGCCTCGCACAAGGTGCTCACCTCGGCCGACGATCCATCGCGCGCGGTGATGGAAGGGCTGACCGATCTCCTCGCAAGTCTCGGCGCGAAGGCGCAGGATCTGGGGTTGGCGATCCACGGAACGACGCTGATCACCAACGCGCTGATCGAGCGCAAGGGGGCACGGACGGCACTGGTGACGACGGCCGGGTTCCGGGACGTCCTCGAGATGGGCAAGGAGATGCGCTACGACATCTACGACTTGCGCATGCTCAAACCCGAGCCGCTCGTGCCGCGTCAGCTGCGCCTGGAAGTGACGGAGCGCCTCGACAAGGATGGCAACGTGCTGACGCCGCTCGACGGCGCGAGTGTCGACGCGGCGATCGCGGCGTTGCGGGAGTCGGGTGTCGAGACGGTCGGCGTCTGCTTCCTCCACTCGTTCCGCAACTCCGCCCACGAGCAGGCGGTCGGGGAAGCGATCGAGGCGGCGCTGCCGGGGCTGACGGTGTCGCTCTCGTCGACCGTCGCGCCGGAGATCCGCGAGTACGAGCGGATGAATACGACCGTCAGCAATGCCTATGTCCAGCCCCTCTTCTCGCGCTACGTCGGTCAGATCCAGCGAGGTCTCGCCGAGGCCGGCAGTCCCGGTGCGCTCTTCCTGATGCTCTCCAGCGGCGGTATCACCTCTGTCGAGACGGCGGTCGCCAATCCGATCCGGCTGGTCGAGTCGGGGCCAGCCGCCGGCGCTCTCGTCAGCGCCTTCTACGGCGAGCGAATGGGACGGCGTAACCTGATCTCCTTCGACATGGGCGGCACCACGGCCAAGATCTGCTTGATCAAGGACGGACGGGCCGCGATGGCGAGCACGTTCGAGATCGCGCGCGTCCACCGCTTCAAGAAGGGGAGCGGTCTGCCGGTCCGGGTTCCGAGCATCGAGCTGGTCGAGATCGGCGCCGGTGGCGGCAGCATCGCCCGCGTCGACGACCTCGGACTGCTCAAGGTCGGTCCGGAGAGCGCCGGGTCGAGCCCGGGCCCCGCCTGCTACGGGTTCGGCGGCGAGCGGCCGACCGTCACCGACGCCAATCTCCTGCTTGGTTACCTCAATCCCGCCTTCTTCCTCGGCGGCCGGATGAGTCTGGACGTCGCCGCGGCGGAGCGCGCGGTCGAGTCGGTTGGTGCGAAGCTCGGCCTCGACCGCACCGCGACCGCGAACGGCATCTTCCAGGTCGTCAACGAGAGCATGATCTCGGCGACGCGGGTTCACGTCGCCGAACGGGGCGAGGACCCGCGGAAGTACATGCTGGTGGCTTTCGGCGGTGCCGGTCCGGTCCACGCTCACGCGATCGTCAAGGCCCTCAAACTGCCGGGGTTCATCTGCCCCCGGTCGGCCGGCGTCGCCTCGGCGCTGGGATTCCTGACGGCGCCGATCGCCTTCGATTTCGCCCGCTCGTTCATCACCCGGCTCGACCGGATCGATCTGGCGGCGCTCGACCGGACCTACGCGGCGATGGAGGACGAGGCGCACGCCGTCCTCGACACGGCCGGGGTGCCGCGCGACGACGTCCAGCTCGTTCGCAGCGCCGACCTGCGGCACGTCGGTCAGGGCCACGAGATCACGGTCGAGTTGCCAGAGGGCGCGGCGGCGGACGGCGAGGCCGCATTGGACGCTATCACCAAGGCGTTCTATGTCGAGTACGAGCGCCTCTTCGGCCACGCGCATCCTGACGTGGCGGTCGAGATTCTGACCTGCCGCGTCCGGGCGAGTGGTCCGGTGCCGACCGTCGACCTGGAGACGCCACCGGCCGATCCGTCGTCGGCGGACCGGGCACGCAAGGGGAGCCGCCCCGTCTTTTTCACCGACGCGGGTGATTTCGTCGAGACCGGCGTCTACGATCGGGCCACGCTCGCACCGGGGGCGACGATCGATGGGCCGGCGATCGTGGAAGAGGTCGACTGCACCGTCGTCGTGCCGCCGGGGATGCGGGCCGACGTCGACGGCGACCGCAACCTGGTCATCACGTTTCACGCGGCCGAGGAGGGAGGTCGATGACCGCGGCCGCCACGAACCAGGCCGCGCCGGCGGTCGATCCGATCACCCTCGAAGTCCAGTGGAATCGCCTGATCAGCATCATGGACGAAACGGACGCGACACTCGTCCGCACGTCGTTCTCGTCGATCGTCGGCGAGACGCGTGACTTCGCGGTGATCATGCTCGACGCCGAGGGGCGCTCCATCGCGCAATCGAATTTCAGCTCTCCCGCCTTTACCGTCACCCTGCCGTTCACGACCAAGCACTTTCTCTCGGTGTTCGGTCGTGACGGGATCGAAGACGGCGACGTCCTGATCACGAACGATCCCTGGCTCGCCTCGGGGCACCTCCCCGACTTCACGATCGTGACCCCGGTCTTCCACCGGGGAGCACTCGTCGGGTTCATCGCCTGTGCCGCCCACGTGGCGGACATCGGCGGAACCTTGGGTTGGTTCGAGGCGCGCGATCTGTTCGAGGAAGGTCTGCGGATTCCGCCCAGCAAGCTCTATCGCGCCGGGCGCCGCAACGAGGACGTCTTCAACTTCATCGCCGCCAACGTGCGGGTCCCCGATCAGGTGATCGGCGACGTCGGCGCCATCTGCGGTGCGGAGATCGTCGGCAAGCGGCGGCTGATCGAGTTCCTGGAGGACTACGACCTGCCGGACATCACCGGCCCGGCCGGGCACATCCTCGACCGTTCGGAGACGGCGATGCGCAACGCCATCGCCGAGCTGCCGGATGGAGTCTGGCAGGGTGAGGCCTGGGCCGACGGGTACATCGATCCGCTCCACATCGTGACGACGGTGACGAAGGAGGGAGCGGACATCTGGGTCGACTTCACCGGGTCCTCGCAGCAGTTCGCGCGGGGGTCGATGAACAACGTCTTCAACCTGACCTTTGCCGACACGGTCTACACCCTCAAGTGCGCCCTGACGCCGACGATCCCGGCGAACGAAGGGATCTACCGCGGGATCCACCCGAGCGCGCCGCCGGGCAGCGTCTTCAACACGCGCTTCCCGAGTGCCGTCAAGTCGCGCTCCAAGACGAGTTTCCACATCCACAACGCGATCTACAACGCGCTCGCGCGCGTCGTGCCGCAGATCGTGCAGGCCGGGAGCGGTTCGTTCTGGTCGATCACCGCCAACGGCCAATGGGCCGACGGGCGCCGCTTCAACTGTCATCTCCTGCCGAACGGCGGCAAGGGGGCGGTGCAGGGGATGGACGGGCTGCCGACGATCGCCTTCCCGTACAACGGGACGGTGACGCCGACCGAGGTCTTCGAGAACGCGGCGCCGCTGCTGATGGAGGAGAAATCGCTCCTCGCCGATTCGGGTGGTGCCGGTGAATTCCGGGGCGGGCTGGCGCAGCGGGTCGTCGTCTCCAGTCTCTCCGATGACGTCGTGATGGCCTCGGTGCGGCCCGACAAGCTCCGGTATCCGCCGCCGGGTGCGGCGGGTGGAGCGCCGGGACGGATTGGGACGCTGCTCGTCAACGGCGCCGCGATGGCGCCCGGTGAGAGCGTCGTCTCGATGAATCGCGGCGACCGGATCACGATGGAGCTTCCCGGCGGCGGTGGCTTTGGCGATCCCGGCAAGCGCGAGCCGCTCGCGGTTCTGGCGGACGTCGAACGCGGGTTTGTCTCCGCGGCGACCGCGCGTGAGATCTACGGTGTGGTGCTGACGGCGGACGGCGCCGTGGTGGACGACGACGCGACGGCACGGTGCCGCGCGGAACTGACGGCCGATCGGCCGGGAGGTAAACGATGACCGATTCCGTAACCGCGACGTACCAAACGATCCCCGTCGCGACGATGGCGTCCGGACTCGATCTGTCAATCGGGATGCACGTCGTCGAGGGCCGATCGAAGGGACCGCGTGTCGGCATCGTCTCGACTCACCACGGCGACGAGATCTTTACCGGCGATCTGATTCGCCGTCTCCTGGCATCGGTCTCGGCGGATCAGCTGGCGGGAACGCTCTACGCCGTGCCGACCGCCAACCCGCTCGCCTTCGAGTGGGGCACCCGTCACACGCCGCAAGACATGACGAACATGAACCGGATTTTCCCCGGCAATGACGCGGGCTGGATCTCCGAGGTGATGGCGCGGGCACTGACCGATGCGCTGGTGCCGAATCTCGACGTGCTGATCGATCTCCACTGCGGCGGGACCGATACCTCGATCCACTACACCTACACCCGGTCTCCGGAGACCGAGTTCGGGCGAAAAATCCACGAACTCGCCTTGATCGCCGGGGGCGAGGTGCTCTGGGAATCGAACGGCCCGGCCGGTACCTTGGCCGGTGACGCGGCGGACGCCGGAATCTTGACGGTCATCGTCGAGGTCGGCGGCGGGACCTCGTTCGGCTCTCCCCTGGAAGCGCGCGGTCTGCGCGGAATCAC
>JAXDKI010000526.1:0-8526 GCA_034667245.1 Thermomicrobiales bacterium
TCTACGACGGGGAGGACCGGATCGTCGACAGCATCACGATCTACCCGCTGATCGGGATTGCCGCGTCGGGAGGAACGACGCCGTACGACGGCTCGGGTGATCTATCTCCCGATGACTGGGTGCGCTATACGGTGCGGCTCGGTGCCACGGGACCGGCCGGGATCGCGACGATCGCCGCCAATCCGAAGGGGCTGGAGATCCGCGACGTCGAGGAGACGGATCGGATCACGACCGGAGTCCGTCTGGTGGGGACGGTCGCCAACGGGGGCGATCAAAACGTGACCTACGCCAGCGTCCTGGCGCTGTTCTACCGTGCCGACGGGCGGTACGCCGGCTACAAATCGGCCAGGGTCGAACCCGACGAGTTGGCGCCCGGCGAGAGCGGCACATTCACGCTGGTTGCAAACGTCGACGCCGGAACCGACTGGACCTACCGCCTGATCGCCCGGGGTACGCCCAAATCCTGACGGGCTCCGGCAGCGACGAATCGTCCTCAATCGCGTCATCCCGAATCGTGAAGCGCGGGTAGGTGGTCCTCCACGCTCCCGTCGCTTCCGCGTCGGGATGGGGTCTGCGCGCATCCCAGGCGAGGAAGCTGAGAGTCGACGCGTTAACCGGAGTTGCGGCGAGCTCGACGCTACGACGCCGGTGGGCACCTTCTCGCACGTCTCCTGGATCGGCGGATCGCCCTGCTCTGGTGAAAGCAACCGAGTTGTGCCGAGCAGAAGTGGCTCATCGGCAATCCTGCCTACAGTCGCCTCCGTTGCAAAGATCGGCAATTCGCGCGATGCGGTCGCGACTGCCGACGGGCATGATGGCAGCATCGTCGGGACTGCTTATCGCCGGCCACCCGCACCGCGTTGGCGCCGATCGCCGGCATGGTCAAAGGAGTTCGCATTCGCGATGGATTTCCAGACTCGGGCGGCGCTGCGCACGCCGCTCTGCGACTTTCTCGGGATCGAGCAGCCGATCCTGAAGGCACCGATGGCCGGCGGGACCGACACGGTCGAGCTCGTCGCCGCCGTCTCGGAGGCCGGTGGTCTCGGCATCCTCGGCGCGCTGATGCTCTCGCCCGAGGCACTCCGGGCGGCGATCCGGGCGATCCGGGCACGGACCGATCGTCCCTTCGGCGTCAACCTGATCGTCCATCCGCCGGAACCGGACGGGGGCGACGTCGGCGCGGCGCGGCGCTTCTTCGCGCGCTATCGCGAGGAGCTCGGCCTGCCGGCGGCGGATGGCGAGGTGGCGTTGCCGCCGCCGTTCGTCGCCGGTCAGCTCCAGGTGATCTGTGAGGAGGCCGTGCCGGTGCTCAACACGATGGGTGACCCGACGGGACTCGTCGACCCGGCCCACGCCGCGGGGATCAAGGTGATGCCGTTCGTGACGACGGTTGCCGAGGCGCGGCGGGCGGTCGCGTTGGGGGCGGATGCCGTCGTCGCTCAGGGAGCGGAGGCGGGCGGATTGCGCGGCACGTTCCGGTTGGGTCCGGATGGGGAGGTCCCGCTCGTGGGGACGATGGCGCTGGTGCCGCAGGTGGTCGACGCCGTGAAGGTGCCGGTCGTCGCGGCGGGCGGGATCATGGACGGGCGGGGGCTGCTGGCGGCGCTCGCGCTCGGGGCGGCGGGGGTGATGCTCGGCACGCGCTTCAGCCTGGCGCGGGAGAGCGGCGTTACGGCGAGTTGGCGGGCGGCGCTCCAGACGGCGGACGAGACCGACGTCGTCGTCGACAGCATCGCCATTGGCCGCCCGGCCCGCAGCCTGCGCAACCGACTGGTCGAGGAGTATCAGCGCGCCGGGCTGGCGCCGTTGCCGTTTCCGCGCCAGTACCTGATCGCGGCCGAGGTCCACGTCGCGGCGCAGGAACAGGACCGGGCGGAATTGACGTACCTGGCCGCCGGGCAGGGCGTGCGCCTGGCGAAGGACGGACAACCGGCGGCCGAGATCGTCGCCGAGTTGGTCTCCGGGGCGGAGTCTGCTCTTCGATGCCTGGCCAGAGGGGCTCTGGTGACCGCAACCTCGGGCACGGACCACTGACGACGGGCCCGGCACCGAGGCACCCCGTCGATCACCTCGGCAGACCGGCGTTATTCGGTTGGCGGCTGGTTGAGGACCAGCCAGTAGAGCCCGAGGTGCTGCACGACGTCGGTGAACTGCAGAAAGTCGACCGGCTTGACGATGTAGCTGTTGACCCCGAGCCGGTAGCTCTCGACCACGTCCCGCTCCTCGCGCGAGGTGGTCAGCACCACCACCGGCAGCGTGCGGAACCGGTCGTCGGCGCGGACCCGCCGCAGCACCTCCAGACCGTCGATCTTCGGCAGCTTCAGGTCGAGGAGCATGACCTTCGGCGTGCTGTTGACACGGTCCGCGTACGGGCCGGTGCGGAAGAGGAAGGCGAGGGCCTCCTCCCCGTCCCGCACGACGTCGATCCGGTTGGTGAGCTTGCTCTTCGTGAAGGCGCGCAGGGTCAACTCGACGTCGTGCGGGTTGTCCTCCACCAATAGGATCTCGACCGGGTTCTCGACGATCATGGACGCTCCCTTCCCTCTCGACCGGCGGCGTGGTCGCCCGCATCCGCGGACGCGTCGTCCGGAGCGGACGCCGGCAGCGTAAACCAAAACGTCGCGCCCCGATCGACCTCGGCCTCGGCCCAGATCTGCCCGCCATGGCGGTGGACGATGCGCTGGACGAGCGCGAGCCCCACGCCAGTTCCCTCGTAGTCCTCGGCCCGGTGCAGGCGCTGGAAGACGCCGAAGAGCTTGGAGGCGTAGGCCATGTCGAAGCCGACGCCGTTGTCCTTCACGAAATAGGTCTGCTCGCGGGCCGATCGGTCGCCCTCCAGGGCGCCGACCTCGATCCTTGCCGGCTCCCGCCCGCGCGTGTACTTGAAGGCGTTGGCAAGGAGATTGGCGAAGACCTGCTTGAGGAGAGCCGGATCGGCCTGGCACGCCGGCAGGTCGCCGACCGTTACCTCGACCTGCCGCCCCGCGCGCTCGTCGTGCAGGTCGTCGAGAACCCGCGCGACGATGCCGGCGGGGAGGAGCGTCATCGTCTGCAGGGGCTGACGGCCCAGGCGGGAGAACTCGAGGAGGTCGTCGACCAGGCGCCCCATCTGGACTGTGCCGTCTCGCACGATCTGCAGGAAGCGCTTGGCCTCGTCGGGTAGGATCGATCCGTAGTCCTCGACGAGGATCCGCGAGAAGCCATCGATGCCTCGGAGCGGCGCCCGCAGGTCGTGCGAGACGCTGTAGGTGAACGCCTCGAGTTCCTGGTTCGCCGCCGTCAGTTGAGCCGTGCGCGCCCGGACGCGTTCCTCCAGTTCCTCGTTGAGCCTTTTGATTGCCGCCTCGGCCCGCCGGCGCTCGGTGACGTCGCGGATCACCGCCAGGTACACCATGCCGCTCGGCAGGTCCACCGAGGTCGCGTGCAACTCGACGGGGACGAGGTGACCGTCGCGGTGGCGTAGCGTGGTCTCAGTCCGCAGGGAACCTGCCTCCCGCAGGCGGGCCGCCCGCGTCTGCGCCGCCGGCGGACCGTCGATTGCCAGGTCCCCCATCCGTTTCCCCAGGAGGTCATCCCGCTCGTAGCCGAGCAGGGCGATCATCGCGGGGTTCGCGTCGAGGTAGCGGCCGTCCTCATGGAACACGAGGATCGCGTCGGCGGCCCCGTCGAAGAGGCCGCGGTAGCGGGCCTCCGCCGCCTGGGCGTCGCGGTAGAGCCGGGCGTTGTCGACGGCGACCGCGCAGCGTTGGGCCAACTCCTCGGCAAAGGCAAGGTCGTCCGGGCTGAAGCGGTGGTCGGACTCCGCGGTGACGAGGGTGATCGCCCCCAGCGTTCGTCCCCGGGCGAGGAGCGGCACGATCATCACCGACTTCATGCCGAGCTGGCGGATGATGGCCAGTTCCTCGGCGGTGCGGGCGGTGGCCTCCAGCAGCGCGTCGGTGATCTCGGGGTAGATCTCGGGCAAACCGCTACGCAGCACCTGCGGTACTCCGCGCGGCGCGTTCGGGTCGTACGGGAAGCGCTCCTGCAAGATGCGCGCCCAGGCGACTTTGGCCGGGTCGGCGTGTGCCACCTCCAGCCGAGAGACCGCGCCGTCCGCCTCAACGAGGTGGACCGAGCACCAGTCGGCGAGACGAGGTACGACCAGGCGGGCCACGCCCGCGAGCGTCGCTGCCGGGTCCAGCGACGCCGAGAGGGCCGCGCTCGCCTCGGTGAGGAAGTGGAGCCGCTCTTCGGCCCGCTTGCGCGCCGTCGCATCGCGGTTGACTTCCAGGACGGAGCCCCGTCCGTCCTCGCTGACCAGGACGAGCCGCGCCTCGACGCAAACGCGACTCCCGTCACGGCGGGTGTGCTCCAACTCCCCTTCCCAGACTCCGTCCCGCTCGAGGGTACTCAGTAGCCCGGTCAGTCCCCCCGAGTGGTGCGTCTGGAGCAGGTCGTGGCTGACGCGGCCGATGGCCTCGTCCTTGGCGAACCCGTAGAGTCGCTCGGAGCCCCGGTTCCAGAAAGTGATCGGCCCGTCCCAGTCCCAAACAAAGATGGCATCGTAGGCGTGATCCAGCAGCGCGGCCTGCTCATGCAGCGCCGCCCCTGGGTCTGTCATCGCCGCCGGTCGCGTTCGCGATCCCATCCGTTACCTCCGCCGCCGATTGTCACTGATACCCGAGTTGTCGGTGTGCGCGGTGGGCGCGGGCCACCCACAAGTGGGGATTTGACCGTGCCGTTTGGGCTCGTGCCGCTGGCTCCCGCCGACGTTGGGTCGTGCGTTTCCCAACCGGCCCGCCTTGGGCCCTCCGACGCACTATACGGCACTCCGGCACGGGACCGGACGGCTGCGGGCCGTTCTCACTATCCGCGTTTGACTTCCACGCAGGCGAGCGCTGGGACGGGGCGGCCAATGGGCAGTGGGTCGACGACGGAGGGCTGCGGAAGAGCACGGGTGGGCGGAGCGGGGTTCGCCGGCGCGGGAATCGGGAGCCCCGTCGCTTCACGGCCGGCTACCCAAGGGCCGAGACCTTCGGGCGGGCGCGGCGCGCCGAAGTAAAACCCCTGCCCGTGGTCGCAGCCTAGCGACTGCAGTGCGGTCACCTGCTCCGCTGTCTCGATCCCTTCCGCGGTGACGCCGAGGCCCAGTGCCCTGGCGAACGCCACCACAGCCTGGAGGATCGCCTCGTCCGCCGGATCGCGGCCGAGGCCGGCGACGAAGGCGCGGTCGATCTTGAGGGTGTCGATCGGAGCGCGCTTCAGGGCACCCAATCCGGAGTACCCCGAGCCGAAGTCGTCGATGGCCAATTGCACCCCGAGGGTCTTCAGCTGCCGCAGCAGCACGACGCCGGCGCCCGCATCGGCCAGTGCGACGCTTTCGGTGATCTCCAACTTCAACCGCCACGGGGCCAACCCGGTCGCGCCGAGGATCCGGGCGATGACTCCGACCAGGTTCGGCTGCTCGAGCTGGCGCGCGGAGAGATTGACGGCCACGACGAGCGGCGGCCCATCCCATGCTCTCACCTCCCGGCAGGCTTCGGCCAGGACCCACTCGCCGAGCGGCACGATCAGACCCGTGGCCTCGGCCAGGGGGATGAAGTCGTCCGGTGGAACCAGCCCCCGCTGAGGGTGTTGCCAGCGGACCAGCGCCTCGACCTCGTCAACCTCTCCTGTCGTCAGGTCGACAATCGGCTGGTAGTGCACACGGAACTCACCGGAGGCGATGGCCCGGCGCAGGTCGGCTTCCCCCTGAAGGCGTGCCCAGGCCTCGTCGTCCATACCGGGCTCGTACAGGGCGGCGCGTGCCTTGCCCCGGCGTTTGGCCGCGTACATCGCCTGGTCGGCGTGGCGTACCAGATCCTCGGCGGGCACGCTCGGCACGCCGCTGACGGCGATCCCGACGCTGGGCGTGACGACGACCTCGTGCCCGTCGAGCACGATCGGCTCGCCCAAGCGGGCGATGATCCGCGCGGCGACGGCCGCCGGCTCGTTGGCATCGTTTACGTCCTCGAGCACGCAGACAAACTCGTCGCCGCCGACGCGGGCGACAGTGTCCCCGTCCCGAAGACAGTCACGTAGGCGCTGGGCGGTGCGGACGAGGAGATGGTCGCCCGCACTGTGCCCCAGGGTGTCGTTCACGACCTTGAAGCCGTCCAGGTCCAGGAAGAGGACCGCCACGGCGGTGGGGTGGCGGGCGGCACGCGCCAGGGCGTGGCCGAGGCGGTCCATCAGCAGCGCCCGGTTCGGCAGACCGGTGAGCGGATCGTGGAAGGCCTGGTGAGCCAGCCGTGCCTCCAGCGCCTTACGTTCGCTGACGTCCAGCAGTACGCCTTGCCACCGCCGGGTGCCGTCGGCCGCGTCGCGCACGAGTACCGCCTCGTCGCGAACCCAGACGACGCGCCCGTTCCGAGCGCGGAGGCGATACTCAGCGCGGAACGGCTCGCCCGTTGCGGTCGCCTCCGCCACCTGGGCCGACACGCGTCGCTGGTCGTCGGCGTGCAGCGCGCGCGACCAGAGACTCCGATCGGCCAGGAGTTCGTCGGCCGAGTAGCCGATGAGCTGCTCGATCTGTGGGCTGACGTAGTGGAGCACGCTGCCGGTTTCGCTGGGGGTGTCGACGTAGACGACCGCCGGGAGTTGCTCGACGAGGGTGCGATACATGGCCTCGGCCGCCGCTCGCGCCGCCTCCGCCTGTTTACGTGCGGTGACGTCGATGGTTACCCCCGCCGATCGGATCGGCGCCCCCTCCGGGCCGCGCTCGACCATGCGCCCGACGTCGACCAGCCAGCGGACCTCCCCATCGGGCCGCACGACCCGGTACTCCAACTGGTCGAATTCATTCCCCCGGTGGACGAGTGCGGTTGCCTTCTCCGTCCGCGCGCGGTCGTCGGGGTGGACGCAGGCGTCGCGATAGGCAGTAGAGGTCGTGGTACGGGCTTTGGCAGGGAGGCCGACCAGCGCCGAGTGGGTCGCCGACCAGATGACGGTGTCGCTGGGGATGTGGAGGTTCCACGCGCCGATGTTGGCTGCCTCCAGCGCCAGCCGCAGGCGCTCCTCGCTCTGCCGATTCTCCCGGCGCAGCTGGCGCTGCTCGATGGCGTGGCGCACGGCGGCGCCTAGTCGTCCGAGCCGGTCTTTGAGCAGATAGTCGACGGCACCGGCCTGAATCGTGCGCACGGCGATCTCCTCGCCGACGGTGCCGGAGACGACGATGACGGGAACGTCCAGACCGCGGGCCAGGACCCACTCCAGCGCGCGGGGGGCGTCGAACTGCGGCAGCCTGTAGTCGGCGAGGATGACATCGAGCGACGGGTCGAGGTGGGCCAGGAAGTCGGCCTCGGTCTCGACGCGAGGACCGACCGGGTCGAAGCCGGAGTGACGCAGCGCATGGAGCATGAGCTCGGCGTCGTCTTCGCGGTCTTCGAGGAGCAGGAGGCGGAGCGGCGTGCCGGTCGATGGCATTTGGGTCATGCCGCGCGCCGCCGATTCCGCGCCGTCCGAAGACGGCGGCTACCTGAGCGCTTCGGATGAGACGTGGGCGCCATACTATTCATTCCAGGAGACACACTATAGCGACGTCATTGCCGAGATCATCCCGCATGCGTGCTTCGGGGAAAATGGCCGATAGGTCCGGGTCGCCAGCGCACGGCAGCGTCCTCGTCTGGTTCCGCCGGGATTGCGGTCATCGTTTGGCAATGCCACCCACGGGATTCGGACCGACGAGAGGAGGACCGGTCATCCCCCATGCAGCAGCTGGGTGGTATCAGGAACCCAGAAGTGTCCCCCATGTTGGCCAGATGACTGTCCTATGTCCCGCCGTGACGTTCTTGGGATGGGTACAGACCGAGTCGTCCCGCATCATTTGTCTCAGCCCTGATGAGCCCCGTTGCGAGTCCGGCAGGACGATCGGCAAAGACCGTCCACCGGGCTCCACTGTGCGGGGACGATGGAGACCAAGGGGGAAGGCAAGGCGCCGCCCTCTCCCAGAGTCAATCGGTTCTATCAGTTCAAAAGGAGTTAAGGAAGAACATGGCATTCTCTCTCAAGACGCGCGCTCTGGGTTTGATCGGGGCCGCCGCGCTGAGCCTGACGATGGTTGCGCCGGCACTGGCCGTCGACACGGTTACACAAGCAATCACTCCTGGAACCCTCAGCGCCAGCGTTGCCGACCTGACGCTGACATCAGTCGCCTACTCCCACGAGGTGCAGGCACAGACCGGGTCGATGACGCTGACCGCCGACGACTCGACGGGCAGCGGCGCCGGTTGGAACGTCACGATCCTGTCGTCGGCGTTCGCTTACACCGCCGGCGGCAACGGCGGCAGCGCGATCCCGGCGGCGAACTTCTCGCTGACGAGCGCCGCCGCGCCGACTTCCACCGCCGGTCAGGCCGTCGACGCGACCGACGGCCCGAAGGTGCCGACCACCTCGCCGGTCGGCGCACTCAACTCGGCCCGCAAGGTCATCCAGGCCAACGCTGGCTTCGGTCAGGGCACCTACACGCAGGGTCTCGGCGTCAGCTTGAGCATCCCGGAGCAGAGC
>JAXDKI010000527.1:0-4775 GCA_034667245.1 Thermomicrobiales bacterium
CTCCACGAGCTGCGCATTACGATCCCCATCTTGCCAACTTGACGCAGCCTTGCCTCTGCAAATGCCGTTCGTAAACGCAGGTCAATCTATCGAATGATAGCTGAGACGTTGCGGAGGTTGCCGAATCCAAGATTGACTGCACCGGGATGGTCGGATGGCTGGCAGTCAATCCGCTGAGAGCCCCGGACATTGTGTCATTGCTCCAGCCGGCTCGGGTGCGCCTCGGCCACGATCCGCTGGGCTCGAGACCGGACCGCGGAATTAAGTCCGTCTCGGTCCACCAGCACCTGGACCAGTCGTTTCGCGGCCGCCTGGCCGAGTGTGGACGCGGTGGCTTCGATCACGTAGAGCGCCCCTAGCACGAGCTCCTTGTGACGGTGGGCAATGCGTTCCGGGTCGGACTCCGCGGCGAGAAGCTCCGCAAAATGCACCGCCATCTGCCCGGAGCGAGTCGGATCGGACGCAGCGTAGTGTCGGGCAAGGATCCAACTCATCGGCCACGACGTTGCTGCAAGGCGCCTGGCCTCCAACTCGATGTCTGGCGAAAGGGTGGTCCCGGTAGCAGTCGCCTTGCGCACGAATGCGCAGAACCATGCCTCGTGGTATCGCTCGTGAACCCCCGCCAGGCGCACAGCCAATTGATCGGTTCCAGGTCGCTTCGTCAGGAATCCACGGTTATCCAGGTAATCGACCAGCGTCGGCAAGCTCAAGAAGCGCGGGAAGGTGTGGTCACTTTCTTCGCCTAAGCAACTAACGAACGTCACCCGCGCCCCAGCGAGAGCTGGAACGAGGAAGAACTCCGGCATGGGCGTCCCAGCCGTCAGGAGGTGCAGATAAGGAGCGTTGAGGGCGAACAGCACGGTATGCGCCGCACTGCCGACGCAGGCAAAGATGTCGGTGTGCCGGTTGAAGAGCAGCACCTGTTCGTCGAGCGCCATCGTCTCGGGGTAGACGACGAGGAATCCGTTCTGCCGCAGCAACTCTTCCAGTTCGGCCTCGCCGATGATGATCCGCCGGTCACTCGTGAGGCGGCCACGACTGAGATAGACCGGTTGCCCTGATGACGTTCCGTCTGCCGCTTCAAGTATCTTCGCTGCCGCCGCCCGAAAAGGCTCGGCCGCCCGCTCGTGGCCACCGTAGTACAGCTCGTACAGTGGCTCGGGAACGAGAATGCGGCGGACCCGAGTGGGTGCACTCGGTATAAGCATGCGCTCCTTTGGAATGCCAAAGACATCCAGGAGCCGGCGGATGTTCCCCTCAGGGGGATACTGCCCGGTCATGTTGAACATGACCGGGCCCCTCGGGTCGACCTCGCGCAAAAACCAGGCCCGCATCAGGGACTCCAGCAGGAAGAGCCCATAGTGATGGGACTGGAGCCAACCGAGGTAGACCACCTCTTCGTCGATTTCGCAGGCGGGTGTAACCGTCGCCGGCCCGGGAATCCCCGCGATCATGGTATCCCCGGTGCGGCGCAAGTACGCCACCTCGACCGGATGCCCCTCTCGGTCCAGGACGCCGCCGTGGTACCGGTGGGATCCGCCTTGGTGAACGACGCTAGTTGGGACGATGACGCCGTCCTCGACAACCTTGACCTTGGGCTCCCCGTCGCGGATAGCGACCTTTGCGAGCGCTTCTTCGACCTCTCGCATTCGGTGGTCAAACCCGTAGAACGAAAAGTCGCCGGGACTAAGGCGCCGAAGATCGGGCATCGCGTTTCTCCCTTGGGCGATTACTGGACCAAGAGTGCCATTGAATCTGACTCGGATTGTTTCGAGATTCCGTCGGCAGTCGATCAATTCTGGCGTCGGAAGTCAGGGCCTTGTCGCGCGTTTTGCCTGCACGACTGTGAGTGGAATCGTCGACACCACCCGACCGTTGAGGAGCACGTCGAACCGGTACGGTCCGAACTCGTCCGTTGTGACCTCGAAAAGGACGACCCAGACGATCATCTGGCTGGACTTGGTCGCGATCTTGGGTGGCGGCTTCACCTCACCGATCATCGATCCCAGCGGCGTGGTTGGGCTGTACCCGAGGAGTTCTAGAGCGATCTCGCCGCGGTGCGACTCGACCGTGATCGCGATGACGGCCTGCAGCTCAAACGTGGCAGGCGCTCCCGACGCGAGCACATGGTCGGTGACGTTGTGAAACGAGGGTTTGCCCCCTTGGGTGTCGTAGCGGTCGCAGAGGAACGCCGCGTTGATCCAATATCCGGCGCCGGCAGTGTCTGTTTTGGGTTCTCGGTAATAACCGAACCGAATCAATTGTCCCTTCTTGCCATCGGCGAGCGATATTTCGACCTGATCGTACTTGTCGAGCAATGGCTCGTCGAGATCGACGAGCCGATACGTCGGATGGTTGAGGAGGGCGTCGATCAGGGCGGGGCGGGTCGTCGTGTTGTCGGACCGGGCGAGCAAGTAGGACGGGGCGGCTTCGTTGGTCATCAGGATGAGATCGAAGTCACTGGTCGCGACGAACTCGCGCACCGCACGGACGACGCCGAACTGCTTGGTCCGTCCCATTTTGGTGTTCGAAAAGTCGTGCCCGAGGATGAATCCTTCGGGTTTGACCTTGTCCGCGTAGGCGCGGAGGTCGGCCAGCACGTTGTCATAGTCGTGCATAGCATCGAGGGAGATCCAATCGAAGTAGCCGTCGGGGAAGCCGGGCGCGGCCAACGTGGAATAGGTTCGATGGATTTCGGCCCGACCGGCAGCCGCGTCATCACCGAACAGGCGCAGAATCTGGTCGTATGCTCGGTGCATCTTCTCGCGGTTACCGCGCATGTAAACGTCATAGGGGTCGCCCTCATCGATTGCCCACGGGTCGATCAGGTGGAACTTCGCGGGGGCAGCATGACGGCGGATCGCGTTGGCGAAACCACCCTGGTAGACGCCGATTTCGGCGACGGTGGCGCCGGAAGGCAGAAACGAAAGCAACTGCACGCGGTTCATACTCGCGATTAGCACCAATGTGGCCCCTTACCGTAACCGCGAACGGCGGCGACGGTCGCATCCCTCGAATCCGACAGTTTGCCTGAGATCCTCAAATCCGCGAAACGAGTCGCCCCTCGGCTTGACGGCCCAAACATTGGGCATCGTGCTTCTCCGACCAGGGAGTACAGGGCAAGCAGGGTTTTCCGTTCAGACGACTCCTCGTGCGGCGTGGCATCATACCAAATGGACAGCGTTACTGGTCGCCGCGAGCCCAGCACATCGGTGCACAGGCATGTCCGCGGCAAGGCGGGAACGCCAGGCCGACTCTAGACAGACGATGGTTAAAGTCGATCAATCGATCGTATCATGACTGAGGTCCTGTGGTGTCCGCGGGAATCAGAAGGGCCGTGGGTCCGCAGTCATGGGGCCTGGAGTCGATCCCGGGTCTCGCATGCAGCGTACAGTGATGGCCTGGATCGGGGGCGATCGGTGAGCCGGGTCCTCCTCAGGTTCTGGCCAAGGAAGTGGTGATGACGGCAGTCCAAAGCTCGGGTGAAAAGGGCAAGGTCCATCAACTCCTGATGACCCGTTTCAATCTCCGCACGGCCGGCGTGGGTTATCTCGAGGATCAATCCCCGCAGTGGCTCGAAGAGCGGTTCAAGCTGTTCGAACGGTATTGCGCCCCATCAATCAACGCCCAAACTCAGGACGAGTTCGACTGGATCATCTTCTGCGATCCGAGCACGTCGCCCGAACACCTGCAGCGTATCCGCGCCGCCGATCCCCGCATCCGGATCGCCTTCTTCGCCAAAGAGGGCGAGGTTCGAGAACTGCCCGAGGGTGTGAGCACCGTCGTTTCAACCCTTCGGACGTTCCCCCACGTCCGGCCGGGGACGGACGTGGTCGTGGCGACACGGATCGACAACGACGACGCCTTCAATCGACACGCGCTCAAGCGCGTGCGCGATCTGGTGCCTCACTTCTTGGAACTGGGTCATCCGCAATGGCTCTACAATCCGCAACTCGGTTACAAACTCGATGCCATCGAGCAGGAACTGTATCTGGCCGAGAAACCGAACTCGGCCTTCCTCACCATGTTTGAGAAGGTCGACGCGATCGAGAAACCGGCGGGACCATTTTCGGGGAATCATTCGACGATGTACCGGGAGTACCCGTCGTTTCAGGACACCGAGCGGCGTTTCTGGGTGATGGTGGTCCACAAGGATAACGTTCTGAATCGCCTCAACCCGAAAGACACGCAGGTTGACATGGCGGAGATTCAGGACGACTTCGTCTTTCGTGACGGGAGAGAGGGCGATCAGGGAGCCGTTCCTGCGACCGCCGCACCCACCCGGGCTCGGGTGAAGCGGCCCGCGCATGACACGCTGGTCGACCTCGGGAAGATCCACGGCACGGACAAGGACGGTCACGGTTACCTTCGCGAGTATGACCTCCTACTGGCACCGCTCCGGACCGCCTCGTTCGACCTCCTGGAGATTGGCGTTTTCAAGGGTGCCTCGATTCGGATGTGGCACGACTATTTCCCCAAGGCGCAGATCTTCGGGCTCGATCTGAAACCTGACCCCGGGCTCGGGGACCTCGACCGGTACACCCACGTCCAGGGCAGCCAGACGGACTGGCGGCTCCTCAACCGCCTGGGGAAGGACTACAACCTTCGACTCGTCATCGACGATGGCAGCCACCTCTGGGGTCACCAGATCTTCACGTTCCAGACCCTGTTTCCGTGGCTGGCACCGGGAAGCACGTACGTCTGCGAGGACCTCCACACGAGCTTTGGCGCCGCTGCCGAGAAGTACCATGGCGGCGCGGATGAGAGCGCGGCCG
>JAXDKI010000528.1:0-6792 GCA_034667245.1 Thermomicrobiales bacterium
CCTTCTCGATGCATCGTGTTGCCTCAAGGTGACTCCAGATGGGAGGAGTCGCCCCGAGGCTGTGCGCGTCTGTCGCGGCTACTGCCAGACCTGCTCGAAGACGCGGAGGAAGTTGCCGCCCAGCACCTTGGCGACGTCGTCGGCGCCGAAGCCGCGGCGAAGGAGCTGAGCGGTGAGGTTCGGCCACTCGGCCCAGCAGCCGAATCCCTCGGCGTGCTTCTCCTCCGGCGTGTAGTCGCCAAAGAAGGACGGAAAGGTCCGCTCGAACTCGGCGCGGCCGAGCTGACAATAGAACGAGTCGTACTGGAAGTTGTCGGTTCCGATCCCGACGTGATCGATCCCTGTTAGGTCGGCGACGTACTTGATGTTGTCGATGAACTCGTCGACGGTCGGCCGCTTACCCCGCTCTCGTTCGACGAAGACGGAATGTGGGCACATGCCGAGCACGCCACCCTTTTCGGCCGTCAGCTTGATCTGCTCGTCGTTCAGGTTGCGCGGGTGGGGATTGAATGCCAACACCCCCGAATGCGAAAAGATAGGCGGCTGCTTGGTGTAAGCGATGGCGTCAAGACTCGTCCTCCTTCCGACGTGAGAGAGGTCGACGACGACACCAAGCCCGTTCATCTGCTCGATGACCTGCTGACCGAAGCGCGTCAGTCCTTGGTCATTCGGTTCCATACAACCCGATCCGAGCGCGTTGTGCTCGTTATAGGTGAGCTGCATGACGCGCACGCCCAGTTCCCGGTAGACCCAGATGTATCGCGTGTTGGTCCCGATCGATGCCAGGCCTTGGGTTGTCAAGATGATGCCGATCTTGCCCTCCCGCTTGGCGGTGCGGAGATCCTCGACCGTGCGGATGATCAGGATCTCGTCCGGGAAGACGTCCCCCATCAGATTGGCGGCATGGAGCTTCATCAGCGCTCCCTCCGCCGATTCCGGGTAGGAGTCTGCGATCACCGAGTCGCAGAAAGCGGTCACGCCGCTCTGCTTAATGTGCTCCAGCAACAGGCCTGGGGCCTGCTCCGTCGGCGGAATGGGTACGTTCATCTTGCAGAACAGCATGATGCTGTCCTCATGGATCCGGCGTGCTTCGTCGACCACGTGGTTCCTCCTCCCGCCCCTTTTTCAGGGGACGGTGCTACATTCGGCGGCCGCGAGGATCGAGCAGATCCCGCAGTCCGTCACCCACGAAATTCACGGCGATGACCGTGATCGTGATCATCAGCCCCGGGATGACCGAAACATGGGGCGCCTCGAAGATGTAGTCCTTGCCCTCGCCGACCATGACTCCCCAACTCGAAGCCGGCGGCACCACGCCCATGCCGAGGAAGCTGATTGACGATTCCAGCAACATGAACCGGGCGATCAGATAGGTCGACATCACCGACATCGTCGAGACCACGTTCGGCAGCACGTCCCGGGCGAGGATGCGCGCAGTCGACGCGCCTGCCGTCCGCGATGCCTCGACGAAGGCGACGTGTCGCAAGCCGAGCGCTTCGGCGCGGATGACCCGCGTGTAATCCGCCCAACCGGTCAGCGCCAGGATCACCGCCAGGGCGAAGACGCCGCGCCCGATGATGGCGGCAAGCACAATGGCGATCAGCAGCACGGGCAGTGACAGCAGGGCGTCGACGACGCGCATGACCAGTGATTCGTACCAGCCCGAGAGATAGCCGGCTGAGATACCGAATGCGACCGCGGCAACTGTTGTTATCAGCGCCGCCGCGAACGCGGTAACCAGGCTGTAGCGTCCGCTGTAGAGGAGACGTGAAAGCATGTCCCGACCCAGGAAGTCGGCGCCGAGAAGGTGATAATTGCCCCTGGCGTCATGAGACATCGGTTCAAGGAAACGACTCGGCAGACTCGGGTCGAGCGGGTTGTAGGGCAACGCCGACGTCGGCCAGACCGCACCAAGCAGGAGTCCGATCAGGACCGCCGATGCGCATAAGAACGGCAGGTTCCGGATGACGAAGCGGCGCGTTGACCGCGGCCTCGCCGACGTCCGTTGAAGTGCCGCGACGGCAATCACCGAGCTTGCCGTGTCTGTCGACAAGAACGATTCCCCTTACCCATCAACCGGCCGGCGGGTGAGTTCCTCGTCACGAGTAGCGCACCTGCGGATTGATAAAGGCGTACGACAGGTCGACCAGGATGTTGGTGACGATGACGAGCAAGCAGAAAACGAGCACGATGCCTTGGATAACCGGGAAATCGCGTGAATAGATTGCCGTCATCGCCAGCCGGCCCAGTCCCGGCCAGCCAAAAACCTCTTCGACGATGACCTCACCGCCCACGAGTTGCGCCGCTTGGATCGCCAGCATGGTGACCGGTGCCATCATCGCGTTCCGCAGCACATGCCGCAGCAACACCGACCGCTCCCGCAGCCCTTTGCTCCGCGCCGTCCTGACGTAGTCGGCATGGAGGACCTCCAGCACCGACGACCGAGTTAGTCGCGCCAGGAGGGCGATCGTCGGTGTTGCCAACGTGACCGCGGGCATCACCAGATGCGCCGCGCTGCCGTAGCCGCTCGTCGGTAACCAGCGCAGTTCCAATCCGAAAAGCAGCAGCAGGAGAATGCCGAGATAGAACCGAGGGACCGCCTGACCGACGACGACAGCGAGCCGGATGACGACATCTTCGGGTCTTCGCCAGCGTACGGCCGCGAGGACACCGAGCGGTACCGCGATCGCGATCGAGAGCAGAACCGAACTGGTGACCAGGAGCAGACTCGCGCCAACTCGCTCGACGATCATCGACGACACAGGGCGCGAGTACCGGAGGGATGTCCCGAGGTCTCCCGTCAGGACATCCCCAAGGTAGCGCCCGAACTGGACGACGAGGGGATCGTCAAGCCCCCACTCCTGTCGCAATTCCTGGACAGCCTCCGGGGTGGCGTTGTCGCCGAGAACCACTTTGGCAGGGTCGCCGGTCAGACGAACCAATCCAAAGACCATGACGATGATCGCGAAGACGAGCGGAACCGCCTGCAGCGTTCGTCGCGCCAGGAATTGCGGCAGATTCATCTTGGCTCACCCGCGCCTGCGCAATTTCTCGGGCAGCCGGTTAGGCATCGGTGGCGAGACCGACGTCGTAGAGGAAGATGAACTGATCTTTTCGGGCGACGAACCCGGTGATTCGGTTGGTCGTCGCGTAGTAGTCGTAGGGTGCAAAGAGGTAGATGCCGAATGGCTCCTCGTGGTCGATCTCCAACATGCGGTGGTAGAGTGCCAGCCGCTTGTCGGGATCAACTTCGACCATACTCTGGTTGTAAAGCTCCCACCATTCCTCGGACCAGGTGAGTAGTGGCGCGCCGCGGGCCTCTTTTCCGAACGCCATGTAGGTGGAGGAGTACTCGAGATCCGGAGCGTAAAGTAGACCGACCTGGAAGACCTGCCCGAGGGTCCGTTCGGTCCGCTGGGAGTCAAACTCGCCCCACTCCAGCGGTTTCTGCTCGACCTCGAGCCCAATCTCCTGGAGGTATGTTGCGATGATCTCTCCCACCTCGCGGTCCTTGGGGTAACGGCCGAGTGTATAGGCGTAGGTAATCTTGAACCCCTCGGGATACCCGGCGGTCAGTTTCGTCCAAAGTCTTCGCGCATTAGGACACACGCCTGTCGTCCGGACGCGGAATGTGGCCATCGTGCCGGTCCCGTCCGTCGGCGTCGCCAAAGCGCTCGGCATCAGCGAAAACGACCCTGTGTCCTATTTCGAGCGCCTGATCGAATCGGACGGCCGGCCCTTGGCGCTCGTCCTTTGGATGGTGCCCGAGGCAATCTGCCCAGGCTTAATCGATACGCCGCTCATCGATGAGTCGCTGCACACCACGATCTCCGCTCATTACGGTCTAGCGCTCACGCGCGCCGAACGATGGATCGAGGCGGTCAGGGCCACCGACGAGCACTCAACGCTGTTGCGAATCGAACCGGGCAGTCCGCTGCTGCTTCTCACCAGCGTCTACTTTGACGCCACAGACCGTCCAATCGAGTATGCCCTGACCCATGTCATCGGTGACGCCATGCGGCTCCATCTCCATACGAAAGCTGACGGCTTGGGGTCCCTCGGACCTACCTATACTCCGATCCCATAGAGGTCCATGGGCGGGGGCAACTTGTCTACTCGTTCGCCGGCGGCCAAGGCCACGGCGCCCACGTCGCTGGGACCATCGATGCTCTCGACAACGAGTTCGGTGTCGCCCCGGGTGCACGCGTCTTGGGAGGCAAGGTGCTCAGCGACAGCGGGTTATCTGCGCGCCGGCCGCCGGCGACGGCGACTGCAGTCGCACCAACGACGACATGATGCACCTAGCGATCTGCAATTAGATGAGGTCTGGTTATGAAGGCGAACCGCGCCGGAGGGCATCTGGCGCGTCGTCCTGCCGCGATAGGGGTTGTAGATCCGCCCGTCGTCGAAGGACTCGCTCGTCGTGCTGCTCACTTCGTTGCTCGACCACATCCCGTCGCACCCATCCGCACCCCGGCGCGGCCGTCCGCCGGTCTACCCGCAGCGGATGTTCCCTCAAGACGCTGGTCGTGATGGTCCACAACCGCCTGCCGAACGTCCACGCGCTGCTCGCCGGCTCGAACAGGTCACCCTGGAGAAAGGCCGGTTGCGCCAACTCCTGACCTCAGAGGGACGCCTCCGAGCCCGCGGGACCTGGGAGTGCGGATTGGCCGCCGTCCCCGCGAAGTTGCAGTCCCGGGTCGCCTGCTTGGGCGACCACCTTGTGACGCTGCTGGAGCCGTGGCACGACCGCGGTAGGACCGTCTTGGTCTACCCAGTTGACGCTGCTCCTCCGCCATCACCTCGGCCTTAACGTGCGCGCTGGGCTCAAACTCTTCCTCCAAGCGGCGTAGGATCGGTTTAGGATCCGATCTCGCCTAACTACTTAGTCGCGCGCGGCCTGGTGGACATGCTGATTCGTATTTGACTGGCGAATGAAGTAGACGCGCTGCCCGGCGACCACCATTCCCTGCGCAGAGACCGCATGCCACAGCGGTCTCTGCGGCGTGGCCTTGACCAACGCCGCCGACACCTGCAGATACGCCCGCGTGCGCGAAACATCGATCCGCGTCGAAGTAGGCGACGAGCGCGCGCGGGGCATGCCGCGGGAGGGACGTCGACACCTCGGTGAGGTCACGAGCGCGCAATTCGAGCATTCGCTAGAGTTGGACCGATTGCAACTGGACGTTCTAGCTCCCCGGCTGAATCGTATAACCCGAATCTCCATCGCCGAGGATATAGGCATAGTCGCCCGGCTCCACCTTCCCCTCTCGGCTACGCACCATCATGATTTCCGTCGTCGGGAAGGGTGCCCTGATGACTTCAAGCTCCTCGAAGGTCGCGGCCGAGACAACCCTGCCGAGAATTGTCCCTCCGGGAACGGTCTTACCCAGCAGCTCCATCCCAATCTCCGGCAAGTACAACCCGCCGTGGTGAGGCCGGATGCTCTTGCCCTTGCGGCAAACGACGCGCGCCGGTCCGTTCTCCACGGTCCCATCCAGCATCCCGAGTTTGGTCAGGATCCGTAGCGTGGACTCGACTCCCCTGTCCATGTAGTCGGTCCCGAAGGATGTGCCGCCGCCGATCTCCTGGGTGGCCGTGGGAATATTGCGTTCGGCCACGAGTCCCGCCAGCGAGCCGACCGGCCGTGGCACCTCGTAGAGGACTTCGGCGCTTGCCAGGAGTGCCAGCTCATGCACCTGTCTCCCGAATTCGGTGTCGGGACTGAGGGTGTACGTGTAGTGGATGGAGGTGTCGACGCCTCCACAGTGGTAATCGAGCAGCCCATCGATCTTCGGCACCAGGTGCGTCCAGATCGCGTCGGCGAGGATGTCGCTGTACCAACCGTCGGGATTACCGGGAAAGACACGGTTGAGGTTGTGCATGTCGGTCGGCGTGTTCCGCGTCCCGGCCGCGAACGACACCGGGTTCATGAGCGGCATCAGCAGCATGGTGCCTCGGAACTCGCGTCCGAGCAGCACCGCTTTGAGGCGCCGTAGGAGTTCGATGGTGAAAACCTCTTCGCCGTGGTGAGTGGCGACGGCTGCGAGGGTTGGTCCGGGCTTCCCACTATCGAGGACGTGCACCGCAATCGACAGTTCGTGGGTGTTTGCCATCGTGCAGACGGGGATCTGCACGATCCCTGTCTCACCCGAACCAATCCGTTGACCCGCCATCTCGAATGCCACACCTACCTCCTTGTACACGAAGCGATCGTTACCGCACGTTCAACGTGGCCGCGGGAGCTCCCGTTGCCAAACACTTCTCAACGAACTGCCGGGGGGGACTGGCCAACGACCTCATTGACTTCTCCGGATGCACCACGACTACATGTGTGGCCGCCCCCTGCCTACGCAACGTGTCGGTCGTATGGGTCAGGTCCCTTGACGACACGGCCGGCTTTCATGACGAAGGCGACGTCCTTCAGCGTGCGAATGTCGGCAAGCGGATCGCCCGCTACGGCGATGACGTCGGCCCATTTGCCGGGCTCCAGCGTTCCCGTCCGCGAACCAAGTCCGATTGCCTCGGCGGCGCGCTTCGTTCCGGCCTGGATGGCTTCCATTGGCGGGAACCCGGCCCGGACGAGGCACTCCACCTCGAAGTACATCAGCCCGTGGGCACCGTCGGTTCCGACGGAAATGTTGACGCCGAGGTCGCGGGCTATCGCGAGGTTTGTCTTGGTCGCATCGCGAGCGTTGCGGAGCGGCTCCGTGAGGCGCGACTCGTCCGTCTCCCACAGCCGGATTGTCTGGGTCCCAATGAGCCACGTGCCCCGCTCGGCCATGTGCTTGA
>JAXDKI010000529.1:0-12515 GCA_034667245.1 Thermomicrobiales bacterium
CGCACATAACGGTCCACCGATGCGGAGAGATCCGTCTGCCCGAGCGGTGTTAGCCGGGAGAGGTACTGCAACATCGGCACGACGTGCGACCGGCCCTGCGACGGACCGAACGGTGCCGCGAGCTCGCGGCCGAATGGCGCGATCACCACCCGATCGAAGTGCCACAACGAGACATAACACAGTGAACCGGCAACTCGCCGGGCGTAGGTGAATTTGGTCGGCGTATCGGGTTCGCCGCGCCAGTCCATCGAGTTGCTGGCGTCGAGGAGGACGTGGACGGTCAGCTCCGTCGTCACCTCGCTGAGGCGGACGAAGAGCTCGTCGAGCCGGCTGTAGATGTTCCAGTCGATCCGCCGGAAGTCGTCGCCCTGACTGTAGCTCTTGAAGTCGGCGAACTCGGGCGAGGATCCCCGTCGCCGCGACCGGTGCTCACCGGCCAATCCCTCCGCCACCGAGCGCCGCGACAACATCACGAGCCGTCGCAACCGCCCCAACAGCTCTTCGTCGAACAACGTCTCGTCAGAGAGCCGGGACGGGGGCACGGCATCGACAACGCTGTTGGTGGAGCCGCCCGCGCGCGGGAGGAAGGGGAGGGCTAGGCGCATGGCGACACAACCATCACTCCCCGTCCGGATCCGAGAAATAGTCCTCGACGATCGAGCGATACCCAGGCGGGACGCGATTGCTGTCGGGGCCGGCGGCGTCCACCTCACCTTGCGTACTCGTCCCGCTGCTGACGCTGGCGCCTGGGCCGGACCCGGCATTCGAGCCGCCGTTGTTGCTGCTCGTCTGGATGCTCTCGCCCTCCGGAGCGCGTGCGAGCGTGATCGCCTCCCGCGGATCGGCTCCGGGCTCCGTCTCCTGACCCTTTCCTCCCCCACCGTTGCCGTCGGCCACGTTCGGATCGGCCGGCTCACCTTCCGCGGCCTGCTGCCCTTCGGAGGTGCTCTGCGTCTGACCGCTTTCGGTCGCGCCGTCGTTCTGTCCCGACCCGGCTCCGGCGCCTTTCTGCGCTCCCTCGCCTGGCTGCTGGCCGCCCTGCTGACCCGCCTCGCCCGGCTGGCCGCCTTCGGCCGGTTGGCCGCCTTCCTGACCGGGCTGTTGCTCCCCCCCCGGCTCGCCCGCCTGGCCACCCTCGCCCTGCTGCTGTTGACCGGCCGCGCGCGGATCGTCCGATGGGGTGTCGCCCTGGTTCTGGCCCGAATCCGAGGGCTGGTTGCCGTCGCCGGGTTGCGCGTCGGCACCCTGACCGGCGTCGCCTTGCTGACCGTCGGACGCTTGCGAGCCCTGCGTATCGGATTGTTGTTGAGCACCGTCCGACGACGATTGGTCGCCCGATTGCTCTCCGCCGTCGCTCTGACTGGCCTGACCAGACTGAGATTCGTTCGCCGCCGCCGCCTGGGCTTGCCGCATCTGCTCGGCAAGTTCTTGCTGCGAGGCGACCTCGCCGCCGGTCTTTTCGACGGCGTCGCCGAGATTGCGCATTCCGTCCTGGGCCGGCTGCTCGCCTTGCCGCAGCCCATCCGCCGCCTGCCGGGAAGCGTCCGCCAGTTGCTGACTCCCCTCCGACATCTGGGACGCCGCGTTATCAAGGTCCTGTGCCAGCTCTTCGCGCGACGCCGGCGAGAGCTTGTCGGCCTCTTCCGCAAGATCGCGGAGTTCGTCCGCCGCGGCCGGATAGTCGCCGCGCTCCATCGCGTCGGCGGCTGCGTTGGTCACCGCGTGGTCGTTGAGCGCTTTCGCCAGCGCACTAAGATCCTGCCGCGCCTGGTTTGACCGCTCGGCCCGTTGCTGCACGTCCTTGACCGTGGGCGCATTGGCCTGTGCGCCGGTCGGCGCCGAGGTCGTCGGCTGCTGCGCCATTCGCTCGGCGGCCGGGGTAAATGGCGGCACCGCACCGGCCTGGACGGGCGGAATCCCGCCGCCGACACCGCGCATGAAGAAGAGCGCGGCGAAGAGGAGCGCGCAGACGATCGCCATCACCAACTCGCGAACGGGCAGCCGGATCGCAAAGATTGGATAGCGACGCAAGTCGCCGACGACGTTTGCCGCGTCTGCCATCTGGAGATAGATGAGTTTGGCTCGCTCGCCGTCCTTGGGGACGCCCTTGCCCAGGTTCTCAACCGCCGTCGTCATCCGCTCCTGCAGACCGAACGAGCAATCGAGCATCCGTGCCACCTGCCGGCGCGTGGGCCGGACGAGCGCGGCGAAGACGACGCCGGGCACCGCAATGATGCCGGCGATCCAGATCAAGAGCCGAAGATCGAGGTCGGGTCCGCCTCGCAATTCGACCAGGAGCCAGAGACAGCCAACGAGAATCCCGAGCCAGGCCGACCGCGCCAGAATCGTCAGCGCCCGCTGGAGCCAGACCCGCCTCGCGATCTCTCCGACGTGCCGCGCCACCTGATCCCCGGCCAACCCTGCGGGCGGTGCCTTCTTGTCCCGCGCCGGCAGCTGTGGCGCCGGCACGTCGGTAGCGAGCCAGTACGGCGCCGTCGCCCCGCGCCAGAGCGCTCGCCGCAACTCCGCCCCACGCGGGGGTCGCCACGCCAGCCCGCGCCGTCCGCTCTCCAGCCACTCCCGCGGATCGAAGTCGACCCCGAATCGCGGTGTTTTCGGAAGGGCAAGTCTCGAAGCCATCAGCGTTTAGCCCTCAGCCCTCAGCCCTCAGCGCTCAGCCGGCGGTGACGTGTTGCCGGTTCGTCCGTCCCAACATGCTGACGGCTGACGGCTGAGCGCTGACGACTCGCAATTACTCCCACTGCAACTCAGACGGCCCTCGTGCCCAGAGCCAGAGGGCGAGCCAGGCCAGCGTCAAGACCGCGAGTGCGCCGAGCATCAGCACCAATCGACGCTGGCGGGTATCGAGACCGGACAGCACCGATTCGGCCTGGGTCCGTCGTTCTTCGTCGCCGAGGGTCGCGAATGTCTCGCCTGCATCCCTCGCCGCCTGGCGGGCTTCGGGATAGTCACCCCAGCTCTGGGAGAGGCCGGTCGCCGCGTCCAGCTTAACCGTTGCTTCGTTGCCGGCGTTGGCGAGCGCCTCGTAGGTGGCGATCAACTCGTCCGGGCGTTGCTCCGGCGGTAGTTGGTCGTACTGAGCTTTGGCTTTGGCGAGGTAGCTGACGGCGCGATCGTAGGTGTGCCGCTCCAGCGCCTGCTGGGTATCGCCCATCAACTCCTCGGCCTGGATGCCGATCGCGCACTGGGTCTTGAGCAACTCGACCTCGTCGCGCCGCTTCTGGTCGTCGAGCGCCATGAAGAGCTGCTCCGAGAGTTGGAGGATCTCTTGCGCCCCGCGGTAGTTCCCCTTGGCCAGGAGGTTCTTCGCCGGCTCCAGGTTGAACCCCTCGACGAGATTCCAATCCCAATCGGTTGTCGCCCAGATCGCCACCTTCTCGCGCCACTGTTTCGACAGCGTGTCGGACGTGCCGGGAGCGTAGGCGACCTTCATCGCGTCTCGCCAACCGGGGGTCGTCTTCATCTCCGCGAGGAACCGCTGGAACTCCGGCAGGCCCTGGTGCTGAATCAGATAGGCGACGACCGCGTACGCCTCGGCCGCGATCAACTCTTCATCGCCCTGGGGCGGGATGTCGCGGTTCAGCTCGGACCAGGAGATCAATCCGCCGCGCTGGTTCGCCGTCTGCACCAGCGACGCGATCCGCGCCAGCTTCGGCGTGTTCCGGCGCTCCACGTACTGAGCGATCCCCTCCGTGAACCCGCGCGGCAAGTTGAACCCCGAGGCGATCCCCGCCAGGATGTGCGCCGTCGCGTGCCGGAGTTGGTTCTCTGCCTCCTGTGCCGACCGCGCCGCGAACCGCGGCCATGCGATGGAGATGTCGAGATTCCGCGGGTCTGCCACCGCATCGATACCGCCGATCTCCTTGCGATCGAGCGTCGCCATCGCGGCGTCCACCGCGCCGGTCTCCGCATAGACATAGACCGCGATCTTCCGATCGGCGGTTGTCTTGAACAGCAGACTGATCTCGTCGTAGGCCGTTTCGGCGTAGGCGCCGTACGCCTCGACAAACGCCTCGGGCGTCAGCCGATCGTTCGCTTGAACGAAGAACCGAAAGTGTTCCGTCTCTTGGGCCGTCCAGTCCGCCGTTAACCCACCCGGCGGCTCGGCCGCCACTGCACGGTACGGCATGACTGAGACCATCGAGAGAAGCAGAAGGAGACAGGGAGCAACCTGCAGCATCGCTCGATGGCGCGAGCAACACGTTCTCGGTAGCCGAGAGTCGCCACCAGAATCAGAAGGGGTGCCAAGGAAGGATCGTGCCATCGCTCAACCTGCGCGGACTTGGTACCACCGTGAAGAAGGCATTGGTTCGTCTTGGGTTGTACGGCGCCTCCACGCGGATAGTTCGGTGGCTCACCGCGCGGGAAGAGAATGGAGCGAGTGTTCGGGGCGCAAGGGGCGCTTGCTAACGAGTCGGGTATGCATATTGTAAACCACAGTTTGCGCTCGTCCAGTCGCGCCGCTTCCTCCCCTCTCACTCACCCAGGTTACTTCTACTACATACAAGGCGAAGGTTCGGTTCCCCCTGATCGCCTGGACCGATCATAGCCGCCAGAGACCAACTCCGTGTGCATCATTTGAATGACGTGCAAGGCTGCGAAACCGAGGAGAATCGGCCCAACCTGAGCGCGACGATCTGACGCCGAGGATCGCATAGACGTGCTCAGGGTGCCGACGACGAAAGGCACCGCCATGTCGCTCAAGCACTACGGCGTTCTCAAGGGTCGCGTCCGTGGCGGGCGGGGGGAACGAAATTTAGACGCCCCCCATTACCAGGTGCTCGTCGAGGCAGACGGCACGCACTACCGCCTTGCGGTCAACGTCCGCTCCAAATACCAACCGCACGATCTTCTGTACCTGCTGATCAACGACTTCCGGCATCCCATTACGGCCGGGCTGATCGCACTTCCGCACGGGTTCCACGACCTCCCCAGCCAACCCGCCGGCAATGCCCTCGACTTCATCCGCGGCAACCCCTTCGATCGACTCCAGCTCCGCGCCGTCCCATCGACCGGCCCCGGCGCGGACGACGACCTGAACGACCGGCTCGACCTCCAGGTCCGCCGGGCGCAAGCGGATCCCACCGCGGAAATCTACGCCTTCGGCACCCACTGGGGTCCTGAGCGGGGCGAGCCGGACAAAATCTTCGGATTCGAACCGGGGAACGGTGTCCACAACATCCACATGAACCAGGGCAATCTGGATCTACCGCCTGGTCAGAAGGACTTCTTCGAAGAGAACGGCGTCTGGCAGGACGGTGCCCTCCTCATCTTCTATGCGCAAGAGCAGCGCTGGGTCGCAATTTTTCTCGCCTTCCAATCTCAGGCCTGGCACACCGACGATCAGACCGGCAAACCGTTGATCGAAGGCGAACCAGATCACCGGGTGCGGATCGTCGGCGCTCTGGTCAATCCCATCGGCCCGGCCCCCGAGCACGAGAGGGTCACCATCCTCAACGCCTCGCCACAGGTCATCGATCTCACCGACTGGTCGATCGCCAACACCCAGAAACAGCGTTCTCCCGTCGGCGGTTCACTCGAACCCGGTGCGACCCTCACCGTCGACGTCACGCAGACCGCGCCGCTCGGCAACAGCGGCGGCATCGTCACCCTGCTCGACCACCAAGGGCTCAAAGTGGACGGCGTGGCCTACACGAAATCTCAGGCCAAGCGCGAAGGCTGGACGATCGTCTTCTAGATCCCGCTAAGCGCGCCCGAATCCGTCCCCCTCCACCACGGACGAGTAGGGGACGGATTCGGCGCTCTGGGGCCGGGGTAGGGGCCGGTACCGGCTACAAGATCCCTAGCTGGAACGCTCTTGCCACCGCCGCCGCCCGGTTGTCCACGTCCAGTTTGGTGAAGATATTCGTGACGTGCGTCGTCGCCGTGCGGTGGCTGATGAAGAGTTCCTCGCCGATCTCCCTACTCGATTTCCCCTCGGCGAGGAGTTGGAGAACTTCGATCTCGCGCCCGGTCAGCCCTCCGGTGTCGACCGGATCGACTGTCCGGGCTTGCGGTTTCGCCGGCACGGGCGCCGCTGCCGCAGGAGTCGTGGCCACCTTCTCCGCTTCGGCGACCGCCTGCGCCAGGGTCAGCGCCCACCCTGCGTTCCAGGCCGCCGTGAAGCGCTCCTCGCCGAGTTCCGCTCGCAACGCCGCGATTGCCCGGTCAAACTCCGTCTGGACATAACGTTGGAGTTTCAGCCCGATTGAGGATCGAACCGCGTCGGCCGCGGCGAAGAGTCGAATCGCCATTTCGGCCTGACCCTGCGCAGCCGCGGCGGCGAGACCGCTCAAACTCTCGACGACGCCCCACCGATCGCCCTGCCGAAGCGAGTAGAGCAGACTCTCGCGATAAAGCCCCGTCGCCCGCCGGCCGTCTCCTTGCGCGCGGGCGCAGGCAGCAAGGTTGTCCAGTGCGGTGGAGATGCCCCACGGGTGTTCCGGCGTCCGCCATCGGTCGAGTGCCTCTTGGAACAGCGTCTCCGCTCGCGCCCAATTGCCCTGCTCGCAGAGCTCGACCCCCAACCGATTCAGTGCGAAGGGAAGCCAGCCCTCGTGGCCCGAGGCCCGGATGATCGCCAGCCCCTCCTCCGCGTAGCGCGAGGCGATCTCGTGATCACCTCGACTGCCCGCGACAAAGCTGAGGGTAAAGTAGGCGCGGCCGACGTACGCGGGGTCATCGTAGACCTCGATGAGGGCGAATCCCGCTTCGGCATGCGCGGTCGCCGCCTCTCCGTCGCCTTGCATCGCGGCGAGGAATGCCGCACCAAGGCGTGCCGCGCCGATCAACTCCGGCGAGGCGCCGGAGCCGGCTGCCAGCGCGCGGTCGAGCCAGATCCGCCCCTCGGTCAGGTAACCGCGCGTTTGCCAGAACCACCAGAGCGCCGCTGCCAGCGGCAGCGCGGTTTGTGGCTCTCGTTCGAGTGTCCAACTCAGGGCGGCTCGCAGGTTGTCGTGCTCGGTCTCCAGGGTGTTGAGCCAACGTTCCTGGTCTGCACCCCACAACTCCGGCTCGGCTGCCTCGGCCAACCGCCGTGCCCAGCGCGCGTGCGTATGCCGCACCCCCTCGTCATCCCCCGTCTCCGTCAACTGCTCCAGGCCGTACTCCCGGATCGTCTCCAGCATCGAAAACCGGAGCTCCGGATTTCCGACCGAAATCTCCTCCGCATCCCGCTGCAGCAGACTGGCATCCACCAATGCCGCCAGCGCATCGAATAGGTCGAACCGGGACAGCTGAGCAACCGCGGTCTGTCCGTCCGCAAGTACCGCCTCCGCGGCCTCCTCGTTGAACCCACCGGCGAAGACGGCGAGCCGGCGGAAGATCGCCTGCTGCTCGGTTGGGAGGAGGTCGTAGCTCCAGGCGACCGCGTTGCGCATCGTCTGCAGCCGCGCCGGGAGATCGCGGGGACCGCCGGTCAAGACCTGCAACCTGTTCGTCAGCCGGGCTGCGAGGGCGGAAGGGGAGAGCACCTTGATCCGCGCCGCCGCGAGTTCGATCGCGAGCGGCAGACCGTCCAACCGCCGGCAGATCTCGACGACCGCCTCGGCATTTCCTACTGTCAGTGCGAACTCGGGGCGGACGGCTCGTGCGCGCTGCAGAAACAGAGCCACCGCATCGTTCGCCTCGACTACGGGCAGCGGCGCGCGTCCGCTCAGCCCCGCCGTCTCGAGTGGCGTCACTGGATACTCGTGCTCGCCCGTCACGCGCAAGGTGATCCGGCTCGTGACGAGCACCTTGAGGCCGGGACAGGCCGCCAGCAGCGCCGTCACGTCAGGCGCCGCCGCGACGATCTGCTCGAAGGTGTCGAGGACGAGCAGGATGTGGCGATCCGCCAGCACGACCCGCAATCGTTCCGCGACCGGGTCCTCGCCCTCGTCGCGCAGCTCAAGTGCCCGCGCGATTGTCGGCAACACAAGGTAGGGATCCTCAACCGTCGCCAACCCAACGAACCAGACACCGCCGGCGAACTCTTCCCGCAGCAGCGTCGCGACCTCTAGTGACAGTCGGGTCTTGCCGACTCCGCTCGGCCCCGTCAACGTGACGAGCGGCACGTCCGGTCGCCGCAACAGTTCGGTGATGGCGTCCACGTCGCGGCGACGCCCGACGAATGGCGTGCGCGGCACGGGGAGGCGAGATTGGGCCTCGTCGAGAAGCGGCAACGCAGGAAAAAAGGACACGCGAATCCCTTCCGGCCGACGCGGCACACGCCCCCGCCCATCCGGTATCGCCCTGGGCTCGGCCCGGGCGCTCACAAACCGACAAAGCGGATCACGTCGGGACAATCATGGCGATGGAGCGCAGCGACGTCAACTTCTTGCCGACATCTCACCGCGGAAACCAACGTTCCACGGCGAGACCGCGGCCCCGATTTTGCACTCAGTTCCCGCTGGAAGGAGAGCTCGCCAATGGCTGACCCGTTACTCGTCGTCGACGTTCAACTCGGATTCCTGAATAGCTATACGGGACACATCCCCGCGCGTATTGCCCGCCTCATCGAGCGCGGCGAATACGATCCCATCCTCTTCACTCGCTTCGTCAACATCGCGGGCGGGCCCTATCACCGCTTCCTGGACTGGCATGAATGCGTCGGCGAACCCGACACGAACCTGGCACCAGAGCTGGCGCGATTTGCCCGGCCCGACTTCGTCTTCACGAAACCGGGCTACGCCGGCATGTCCGACGAGCTCGCCAACCACCTGCGGGAGAGCGGCTATGAGCAGGTGGTGCTCGCCGGGATCGATACCGACATGTGCGTCCTCAAAGTGGCGATGGACGTCTTCGACCTCGGCATCCGCCCGATCGTCCTCGTCGATTGCTGCGCCAGCACCTCGGGCCTGCAGAGCCACCTCGCCGGGCTCGCCGTCCTCGCCCGCAACATCGGCGCGGACCAACTCCGCGACGCCGGCCTCGGCGAAGGCTGGCTCGGCGCCCCCCGCGAAGCACGATGCACCGGAAACTCGCCCGCGCCTGGATCAGGCTGACGTGCGTTCAGTTCCCGAATGCGGATCGTCGCATACCTCCCCCGACCAGCTGATACACGCCGGCAGCGCGTCACCCCACCGGAGACCCTTCCGGGGGGCCAATGATCGGCGCCCCGCTCGCCACCATCAGCGCGTCCGGCATTGCCACCGGCTCGCACCGTCCGGAGGTCTCAAGACATTCGAGCTGGGCCGTCATCAGGTCCTCGATCGCCGGCACCGCAGTCGGCTGATCCAGAGCGCCGACGTAGACGTACGCGATCTCCGTCCCGACCCGCGCCACAATGGCGTAGAAGATCCAGCCGTCTTGACTCAGTACGCCGGTGAACGATTCGTCGCCGAACTCCGTGGCGTCGGGGACGATTCTGAATTGACTGGGATCGGGCGTCTCGCTGAACGCCGAACGGATATCGGCGAATCGGCCCGCCGCCCCGTCTGGGGTGACCTCATCGTACAGATTGACGTAGAGGTAACCCAGTGTCGACAGCCCCTCGTCGGTGGGCGGCTCCGGCCACGAATCGTCGGTGATGTACGCAAAGACCTGATATGCAGCCGGCTCGTCCTGACCGGCGCTCGGCGTGCCCTCCGTGTCCGGCGAACCGGTCGCTTCCTCCAGGGTCGCCCCGGCCGCGATAGCATCGATGATCTCGTAGAAGGCCGGCGGGTTGTCGGCGCCGATACCAAGGTAGCGGTCTACGGTGAGACCGTAATTGATCTGGCCACCGATAGGATCGAGTCGGAGGATTCTCGTGCTCAAACCGGGTGCTCCGTCGGCCAGTACGTGCTCGATGCGCGCCTGCAACAGCTCGCCGAGTTGCTCGATCAATGCCGGGTCGGGCCGTGTTCCGGTGTAGTCCGTGACGATCACGTCGGCGACGAGGTTGCCAAGACGGAACGTCAGATTCAGACCGTACCGGGGCGGCGTCGAGAGGTTGGACGAGAAGCTGCTGAATCGCGTCAGCTCCGATTGCTGCCCGAACGGTCGCGTGTCGGGGATGTCTTGTGCATTCGGATCGTCGCTTTCGTCCTCGGTTAGGGTGAAGCCTGCCGCGGCCCCCTCTGCCGTTCCGTACTCCGTGACGCCGGTCGAGACGCGGAGATCGGTGTCATAGTCACCATCCTCCTGCTGCTGCAAGGGGACCACAGGGCGGAGCAAGTCGCTGATGTAGCGATAACGGAAGTCGTTGGCTTCGTACTTTGCCCTGAGGCTCGCCGTCTCATCCGCCGACTCTTCGAACGTTTGGATTCGGACCTCTGTCTCCAGATCGCGATGCGAACCCCTGCTCATCCCGAAACCCGATAGCCCCACGCCGTCGAGATCGCGCGGCGTCAGGGTCATCGCCGCCAGGTCCATTTCTTCCCCGGTCAGCGGCTGGGCGAGCGCCTGAACCGGCACGAGCAGCAAGAACGCGGATACGACTGCGAAACGGAACATGGCCCGGCGCATACGGTCATCCTCCTCGCGGTGGCTTCTCTCTCCTGTCGCCAATGTCGACGGCGATGGCCTATCCTAACTCGGCTTCTACCGCATGAAAATAGGCGTCATCGATGTATCCCGCAGCGGGGGATGTTGCCCGACGGCCTCATCGGCCGACGCGGTATCCTGCTTGGCGAATCGACCCGAGGGAGACGGAGAAGGGCGAATGGGATGGAAGGTCGGCAGTCACTGCATCCGTGGGTTGAGCATCGCCGCGAGCGAGTCACGTTCGGCTTACAGGCAATCGCGCGCAAAGGAGAGCCTGAGCCGGGCAAGTCAGTGGTGGCCGCGGCCAAGGTCGCCGACGACCTTGGCTTCGACGCCTTCTACCTCGGCGACCATCCCGCCTGGTCGCCCGATCCGTTCCTCCACTTCGCCGCGATGGCGGTGACGACGCGGCGGATCTTCCTTGGACCGATGGTGAGCGCGGTGCCCTACCGCAACCCGCTCCTAATCGCCCGTCTCGCCTCCGACCTCGATCACCTCAGCAGCGGACGCTTCATCAACGGGCTCGGGATCGGTTGGAATGCCGCCGAATACGGACTTGGCACCAACGAGTTCGACCGCATGGGGTTGCCCTATCCCGCCACGGCGGACCGCCAGGCCGCGCTGGAGGAGGCGCTCGCAATCATTCGCGGTGTCTGGCAACACACGCCCTATACGTTCCACGGGACCCATTATCAGGTCACCGACGCCCAGGTCCCGCCCCCGGTGCAGCGACCAGAACCGCCGCTCGTGCTTGCGGGCGGCGGCGAGCGGGTCACCCTCCGACAGGTCGCGCGTCTCGCCGACGTCTCCAACTTCGGTCCGGGCCCGGCCGGCGGCGTGGACAGCCCTGAGGATGCTCGCCGCAAGCTCGCCGTCCTCCGGCGCCACTGCGAGGAGGTCGGGCGTCCTTACGACGACGTCCTTCGCTCCCACTTCACCCATTGGGTGATGCTCGCCGAGACCGAGGACGCCGTCGCCGCGAAGGTCGAACGCTACTTCCCGAACGGTCTCGATGCGTTCTGGGGCGCGTATCTGGTCGCCCGCACGCCGGCCGATGCCGTCGAGTATTTCCAGTCCTTTGCTGACGCCGGCATCCAGCACTTTGTCGCCCAGGTCCTCGACACCGATGATGACGAGACGTTCCACCTGCTGGCCGAGCAAGTGGCGCCAGCGATTCGTCCTGCCTGACCGCTGGTGAGGAAATGCGCTGGACCCTAGCTCGCCGGGCGCGTCCCGGTCGGCGTCACGGTCGGCCGCGGAGTGGGCCTGACGTCGGTAGGCACTGGAGCCGGCGTCACCGCGCGCGGTCCGTCGAACGTCACCATCAGCACACCGGTACCGTCGACAAGACTCCGGTTCCGCACCCGGCCCTGGGTTCCGGCCGGCAGGAAGACTCCCGCGCGCGCCTCGAAGGTCCGTTCCCGATTGAGCGTCGTCGGCGTCTGCGGGGCGGTATATGACACCGGTTCCGTCAGCTCCCACGGTGCGAGGTCGGTCACCCGTTGGTAGGCGCCCCGCCCCTTCGTCACCGTCAGGGCAATCGACTGCGCCCCGTCGCCTAAGCCCTGAACGTAGAGAAGCGCCGGCCCGCGGTCGCGCCGAAACTGATACCCCTCGCCGCCGCCGAGCTCCAGGTTGGACAGGGTTACGACCAGTGGCGTTTCGGGCGCCGGTTTGACGACGCCCCAGGTGCGCCACTCCGCGTGCTCGATCCCCGGCGTCGAGGGAGGCCCCTTCGGAAGGATGGCAATCGCCATCAGGCGGACCACCTCGCCGTCCCCCGTCCTGACCGAGAATCCCGTCCCTGCCGGCAAGGCGACCAGGTCTCCCGCCGACAGGATCGCCTCGGCCGCGACCGGCGTCGCGGCCGGTGTCGCGGGCGCGCCCGTCCGCAGTTCGACCTCGCCGGACCGCCCGACCGCCACCTCGCCCGAGAACTGGACCCGCACCGGCGCCTGCGTCTCCGTCACCTGGAGGAGCACCGGACCCGCGAACGTCTGCGCCGGCCCCTGCCAGTTCTGCCGGTAGACAAACATCCCCAATCCGAC
>JAXDKI010000530.1:0-9992 GCA_034667245.1 Thermomicrobiales bacterium
CCCCCCCCCCCCCCCCCCGCCAGCGGCAACGCACAGTGACCGAATCGATGTGGAGGGGACGAACGGAGTGAGCAAGGGGTACGAGCGGTATTTCGATCGGCTGCAGGAGTTGCTCGACGAGGTGCGGTCGCAAGGGCAACAGATCGAGGCGGCGGCCGGGATGATCGCCGAGTCTATCGGTGCCGGTGGCGTCGTTCACGTCTTCGGCAGCGGGCACTCGCACATGATGGCGGAGGAGGTCTTCCATCGGGCGGGGGGATTGTTTGCGTTCAACGCCATGCTCGACATCAACCTGACGAGTTTCGGCACGCTTAAGGCAGGCATGGTCGAGCGGGCGGAGGGGTACGCGCCCGTGATCCTCGACTCGTTCGATGTTCGTCCGGGCGAGGTGGTGATCGTCGTCAGCAACTCGGGGATCAACCCGGTGCCGATCGAGCTCGCGATCGAGGCGGGAAAGCGGGGAGCGAAGACGATCGGGATCACCTCGGCGGAGCACTATGCCGGTGCGAAGTCCCGCCACTCGTCCGGAAAGAAGTTGCCGGATGTCGTTGATCTGACGGTCGACAGCCGGGTACCGGTGGGGGATGCGATCCTGTCGTTCGAGGGTCTCGACGCGCGGGTCGCCGCCGCCTCGACCGCGCTCGGGGCCGCGCTGATGAACGCGATCGTGGCGCAGACGACCGAGGCGTTGCTGGCGGCGGGGCAGCGGCCACCGGTCATCGTCAGCATGAACGTGCCCGGAGGCGATGAGCGGAACGTCGAACTGGCCGAGCGATACGGGCCGCGGTTGCGGCTCCTCAGGGGCTAAGCCGGTGGAGGAGGAGCCGCTGCTGCTCGCGGTGGATGGTGGCCAGACGGCGACGAAGGCGCTGGTTGCCCGGCTCGATGGAACGGTTGTGGGAGCCGGTGTCGGTGGCCCGTCTGACCACTTCCATATCGAAGGTGGGGTCGAGAAGAACCGGGTTGCGATCCACGGGGCGATCGCCGCGGCGTTGGAGGCGGCGGGTGCGGCGCCGGATCGGGTGGATGCGATCGGGCTCGGGTTGACCGGTGCGCCGACCGGCGGGGAGCAGACGCCGGTCGTGCACGAGATCGTGCGCGAGGTGGTCGCGCCGCGGCAGATCGTCGTCACGCCGGACTACGTGACCAACTTGGCCGGGGCCTCGGGCGGAGAGCCGGGTGTCGTGTTGATCGCGGGGGGCGGGGCGATCGGGTACGGAATCACGGCGGACGGGCGGGAGGGGATCGCGGGCGGCTTCGGGTATCTGCTCGGGGATGAGGGAAGCGCCTTCGACATCGGGCTCCGCGCCATTGCCGCGGCGGCGCGCGGTGACGATCTGCGTGGGGAGCCGACGGTTCTGCAGGCGATCGTGGCCGCGCACTTCGACATCCCGACCATTCGCCAGATTTCCCGTGTCGTCTACCGGGCCGGATTTTCGCGCGACCGCATCTCGCTGCTTGCGCCGAAGGTGGTGCAGGCAGCCCGCGACGGCGACCCGCCGGCACGGGAGATCTTGAGCGCGGCGGGCGAGGAGCTGGCCTTGACGGCACTCGGCGTGATTCGGCAGCTCTTCGAACCCGGAGCGGAGGTGGGTGTCTATCTCACGGGGGGTGTCTTCGCCGCCGGCGACATCCTGCTCGATCCCTTCCGCGCGACCCTGCGGGCCGGCTGGCCGGAGGCGGAGGCCCGTGAGCCCCGCTTCCCGCCGGCGGTCGGTGGGCTGATTCTGGCTGCCCGATCCCTCGGGCGGGCGGTCGATGGGGCCTGGTTGGAGGCGGTCGCCGCCAGTCTGCCGGCGGTGCGGGCGTGAGTGGGGAACGGGTGGGGTGGCTGGCGGGCGCGGCGGTCCGGCCCTTTCCGGTCGCCGTCGGAACCCCGATGGCCGGATACATGGCACGAACCGGTCCCGCGAACGGCGTCCACGACGAGTTGACGGTCGGCGCGCTTGTGCTCAGGTTCGGGGACGAGCGTCTCGCCATCGTCGCCGCTGATGTCGCTGCCGTTGACTGCGCGCTCGTGGACGAAGTTGCCGAGGCGGCGGGGCTCGATCGGACGGAACTCGTGCTTTGCGCCTCGCACACGCATAGCGGTCCGGCCGGTGTTGTTCCCCGCCTGCACCCGGCCGATGAGGACCGAATCGCGCCGGAGCTACGCGGCGCGTTCGTGGCGACGTGCGCGGCGGCGATCGGGGAAGCCCGGGGGCGGATGGAGCCGGTTGCGCTCCTGATCGGCGCAAGCGAGACGAGTGGTCCGGCGGCGAATCGGAACGACCCGGACGGTCCGTTCGATCCGCGTGTCTTGGTTCTGGCGACGCGGCGTCCCGACGGTGAGCTCAGCGCGGTGCTGGTGCACTTCGCCTGTCACCCGACGATTCTCGGTGCCGACAGCCGGCTGGTCTCCGCCGAATTTCCTGGAGCGCTCCGGCGATCGTTGCGGGCGTTGGTGGACGGGGACGGGCAGGCACCCGTGGTCTTATTTGCGAACGGTGCGGCCGGCGACGTCAGCACCCGCTTCACGCGCCACGGTCAGGACGTCGCCGAAGTCGAGCGCGCCGGCGCCGGCCTTGCCGCCGCGGCGGTCGCGGCACTGGCTGGGGCGAGACCTGTCGACGGACCGATTCGGTACGGCCGGCAGCGCGTGCCTTTGCCGCCTCGTTCGCTCGACGATCCGGCCGCAGAGCGTACGGAGATCGAGGGCGTCGGCGGCGAACTGGTCTCGGCGGCGGAGCGCCGCAAGGCGGAGACTCGTGCCCAGGGGGCGGCGCTGCTGGCGCGGTTGGTCGAGGCCGGGCCTGAGGCGATTCGAGCCGCGCTCGACGTGGAAGCTTGGGCACTGGGGGATGTCGTCCTGGTGGCGGTTCCCGGCGAACTCTTCGCCTCGCTCGGCGCTCGGATCGCCGCGGCGTCGCCGTCGCCGACACTCGTGCTCGGCTATGCCAACGGATACGTCGGATACCTTGCCGACGAAGCGGCCTACGCGGCCGGGACTTACGAGGCGCTGGCCAGCCCCTTTGCCCCCGGGGCGGGTGAGCGCGTCGCCGAGGCGGGGCGGGAGCTGGCGCGGCGGGTTCGGGTGGGCGGCGTGACCGGATCTGGGCATGGGTGATGGAGGACAACACTGGCCGGACGGACCCTATGCCGTCCGGGGCGATCTTGTCATCGACGGCGGGTTGGTGCGGGGTGCCGTCGTCGTCGAGGGCGAGCGCATCGCCGAGGTCGTCCGCGAGCCGAGGGACGGCGAATTGCCCGAGGGGGTGATCGACGGGGCGATCGTCGCGCCGGGGCTGATCGATCTCCAGGTGAATGGCGGGTTCGGGATCGAGGTTGGGGAGGACCCGGCGGCGATCCGGTACCTCGCCGAGCGCCTGCCGGAGACGGGCGTGACCGCGTTCTTGCCGACCGTTATCACCGCGCCTGCGGCGCACTATCAGCGCGTGTTCGAGGCGTTTGCGGCGGCGCATCAGTCGCCCGGCGCGCGTGTTCTTGGTCTCCACCTGGAAGGTCCCTTCCTGTCGCCTCGGCGCGCGGGAGCTCACCGACCGGAGTTGATCGAGGCGGCGGATGGGGAGCTCTTTGAGGCGCTCCTGATGGGCGACGGACTCCGGCTGATGACCCTGGCGCCAGAACGAGTTGATGCCCACGAACGCATCCGCCGGCTGCGGGAGCGGGACATCCTCGTCAGTCTGGGCCACACCGATGCCAGCTACGAGGAGTTTGTCGCGGGCGTCGACGCGGGCGCGAGGATGGCGACGCATCTCTACAACGCGATGTCGCTGTTCGGGCACCGCGCACCCGGAGCGATCGGTGCGGCATTGGTCGAAGATCGGGTGACGGTCGGGTTGATCGCGGACGGGGTCCACAGCCATCCCGCGAGCGTCCGGCTGGCGGTCCGAGCGAAGGGCGCGGAGCGGATCGCGCTCGTGAGCGACATGATGCCGGCGGCGGGGATGCCGCCGGGGCAATACGAGCTCGGCGGGCAGCCGGTGATCGTCGATGGGACGACGGCGAGGCTCGCGGACGGGACGCTCGCGGGGTCGATCGTGACGCTCGACCAGGCGATCCGGAACGTCGTCCGCTGGACGGAGGCGACACCCGCCGAGGCGATTCGCATGGCCTCCGAGGTGCCGGCACGCCTGCTAGGCATGGCGGAGACGGGGCGGATCGCCGCCGGTTGTGCGGCCGACCTCGTGCTGTTCGATGACGATTTGAACGTCGAGGCGACGATTGTTGGAGGGCAGATCGCCTTCCGCCGGGGGGACGCATGAACGGCGCGATTATGGCGGCGGAGATTCGGGAGCAACCGGACGTTCTCGAACGGATCTGCGGAGAGGGGCGGCCGGCAATCGCGCGGGTAGCGGAGGCGGTGCGGCGGCGGGAGCCGCGGTTTGTCCTCTTTGTGGCACGGGGTACGTCGGATCATGCCGCACTCTATGGGAAGTACCTGGTGGAGACGCGGTTGCCGCTGCCGGCGGGGCTGGCGTCGCCGTCGACGATGACGGTGTATGGGGCGCGGCCGGATTTGCGGGATGTGCTCGTCGTTGCGGTAAGCCAGTCGGGCGCTTCGCCGGACATTGTGGAGCCGGTGGTGCAGGCACGTGCGGCGGGGGCGGTGACGGTTGCCCTCACGAACTCGGCGGATTCGGCGTTGGCAACAGCGGCGGAGTTTCACCTCGACGTCCTGGCCGGGCCGGAGTGGGCGGTCGCGGCGACGAAGACGTACACGGCGGAGTTGTTGACGCTCTTTCTGTTTGTGGAGGCGCTGGCGGGGCGGGACGGGGCGGAGGCGGCGTCGTTGCCGGAGCGGGCGCGGGAGGTCCTGGCGCGGGAGGAGGAGACGGCGAAGATCGCGGTCCGCTACCGGTTTGCCGAGCAGCTGGTGACGACGGCGCGTGGGTTCAACTACCCGACGGCGCGGGAGGCGGCGCTGAAGCTGATGGAGACGAGCTACCTGGTCGCCTACGCCTTCTCGGGGGCGGATCTGCTGCACGGGCCGGTGGCGATGATCGACCGCGGGTTCCCGGTGATCGCGATCGTCCCCGAGGGGCCGGGCGGGGCGGCGATGCAGCCGGTCCTGGACGGTCTGCGCGAGCGGGGAGCCGATACGCTGATCGTCGGCGATCCCGCTGCCTCGCCCGCCACCTTGGTTCTCCCCATCCCGGACTCCGGCCCGGAGCATTTGACACCGATCCTGACGATCCTGCCGATCCAGCAGCTGGTCTGGCACCTGGCGCGCGAGCGTGGCACCGACCCCGACCAGCCGCGTGGGCTGCAGAAGGTGACGGCGACGTGGTAGGGACGAGGACTGAGGACTGAGTGTAGCCGTCCGTCTGTCCGCCTGTCCGCCTGTCCGTCTGTCCGCCTGTCCGCCTCACGCCTCGGTGCGGAGGCGAGGATCGAGGAGGTCGCGGACGGCGTCGCCGAAGATGTTGATGGCGAGGACGAGGATTGCCAGGGCGAGGCCGGGGTAGAGGACGGTCCAGGGGGCGAGCTCCATGGTGGTGCGGTTTTCGCTGAGCATCGAGCCGAGCGAGGGGGTGGGTGGGACGGCGCCGAGACCGAGGTAGCTGAGGGCGGCTTCCAGGATGACCGCTCCGGAGAGGCTGAGGGCGAACTGGACCAGGATCGGGGCGGCGACGTTGGGGAGAACGTGGCGGGTCATGACGCGGGATGGGGTGGCGCCGGCGGCGACCGCCGCCTGGACGTACTCGACGTTTTTCACGGCGAGGGTCGAACCGCGGACGACGCGGGCGAAGATCGGGGTGTAGACGACCGCGATCGCGGCGACGATGCTGGTCAATCCCGAGCCGAAGACCGAGACGATGAGGATCGCCAGCAGCACGGCCGGGAAGGCGAAGAGGACGTCCATTAGTCGCATCACGAGGTATTCCGGCCAGCGACCGACGTACCCGGCGATGAGCCCGAGAGCGGTGCCGACGAGGGCCGACGCGATGACCGACGAGGCGCCGACCGCGAGCGAGATCCTCGCGCCGTAGAGGACGCGGCTGAGGATGTCCCGGCCGAAGAAATCGGTGCCGAGAAGGGCGTCTCCGTCGGGTGATCGCAGCACGGCAATCGGGTTCATCGCGTTCGGGTCGGCCGGTGCGAGCAGGGGTGCCGCCGCCGCGCCGAGGACGAAGGCGAGCAGGACGACACCCGCGACGAGACCGGCGCGGCTCTGTCGTGCAAAGCGGGCGAGCGGTGCCAGCCGTCCGGCGGTGCGGGTGGTGGCGAGTGGGGCCTCGGCAGTAATGGCGCTCACGGGCGGCGGATGCGGGGGTCGGCGAAGCCGTAGAGGACATCGGTGAGGAGGTTGACGAGGACGAAGCTGCCGGCGATGAAGAGTGTCGTTCCCTGAACCAACGGGTAGTCGCGCTGGAGGACGGCGTCGAGCGCGAGGCGGCCGACGCCGGGGATGGCGAAGAGTTGCTCGACGATGACGGTGCCGCCGAGCAGATAGCCGGTCTGGATGCCGACGATCGTGATGACGGGCACCAGCGCGTTCCGCAGCGCGTGCCCGAGGACGACCGCGCGACCGGACAATCCCTTTGCTCGGGCGACGGTCAGGTAGTCCTTCTTGAGCTCTTCGAGGAGGGCGGAGCGCGTCATCCGCATGATCGAGGCGGCGAGGAGCGCACCGAGGGAGATCGACGGTAAGACCATCGACCGCAGGTTGTCCCAGAGTCCGTCGGAGAGCGGCGAATAGCCGGTCGTCGGTAGGACCGGCCAGCGGAGCGAGACGAAGAGGATCAAGAGGGTGCCGAGGAGGAAGTTCGGGATCGAGAGCCCGATCAGGGCGGCGACGCGTGCCAGGATGTCGAGCACGCCGTTGCGGCGGACGGCCGAGAGGAGTCCGGCGGGGATCGCCAGGAGCAGCGAGGCGAGGGTCGCCAGGAATGCCAGCTCCAGCGTTGGGGGCAGCCGCGAGATGATGACGTCGACGACCGGCTCGTCCGTGCGGAGCGAGCGCCCAAGGTCGCCGGTGAGGGCGTTGCCGAGCCAGATGACGTATTGCACGGGGACCGGCTTGTCGAGTCCGTAGGAGCGGGCGATTGCCCGCCGCTGTTCCTGGCTGACGTCCGGGCCGAGGCCGAGCATGACGTCGACGAAGTTGCCGGGGATCAGGTGCATCGCCGCGAAGACGAGCACCGAGATCCCCAGCAGCGTCGGCAAGAAGACGGTGATCAGGCGTTGGCCGAGGTAGGCAAGCATAACGTTGGTGGTGAGTCGTCAGTCGTCAGAACGGAGTTGCAGGTGGCAGGTGGCAAGTGGCAAGAAGCGACGGCTCGGAACGTGCCACTTGCCACCATCGTGCCCTCGACTGACGACTGACGACTCGTTCAGCTTACGCTCGTTCGTTTCAGGGTGTCCCAGGTGTCGACGGGGGTGGGTTGGAAGCCCTGGACGTTGTCGCGGAGGGCGAAGTAGGCGGTGCGGGTGAAGAGGAAGAGGGCCGGGGCGGCCTGGGCAATCAGGGCTTCGGCCTGGTGGTAAATCTCCCGGCGGGCGGCTGGGTCGACGGTGGTTCGCCCTTCGTCGAGGAGGCGATCGACTTCGGGGTCGCTGAATTGGAAGGCGTTGACCGAGCCGCCGGTGTGGAAGACGGGGTAGATGGCGCGGTCGGGGTCGTTGCCGCTGCCGTTGTAGCTGACAAAGGTGGAGAAGTCGCGGCTGATCCAGCGATCGATGAAGGTTCCCCACTCGACCTGATCGAGGGTGACGTTGATGCCGACTTCCTTCAGCTGCGACTGCAGGACCAGCGCGATGTTGATGAACTCGGGATAGAAGGGCGAGGCGAGGATCGGGAGGTCGAAGCCGTCGGCCAACCCGGCTTCGGCGAGGAGCGCCTTCGCCTGGTCGAGATCCTGGGTGTAGAGCGGCAGCTGCTCGACCGGGGTCGCCCAATCGCCGAGGGTGGGGACGATCGGTCCGGTCACGCGGCCCTCGCCGAAGAAGACGGCGTCGAGGACCGCTTTGCGATCGACCGCCAGGCTCAGCGCCTGCCGGACCTTGACGTTGTCGAGTGGCGCGCGCTGGCAGTTGATGCCGAGGAGGTAGTAGTCGGTCGTCTCCTGGGTGACGACCTGCACCCCTTCCGCCCGGCTGGCGAGGCTGACGGCGGCCGGGCTGGCGAGGGAGGACAGCCCGATTTCGCCGGTGCGGATCGCCGCCAGACGCGCCGCCTCGTCGGGGAGGATGCGGTAGGTCAGGTCCGCGACCAGCGGCAGTCCCGCCTCCCAGTAGTTCGGATGGGCTTTGAGAACCGTCTGGGTGTCGCGGGTCCACTCGGCGAGCGCGAACGGACCGGTGCCGACCATCGTCGCCTGGAGGTCGCCCGCGTCCTGGGGCACGATCGCGGCGTAGTCCTGGGAGAGGGTCGCCAGGAAGGGGCCGTATGGTTGTTTGAGGGTGAAGCGGACGGTGCGGTCGTCGGGAGTCTCGATGCTGGCGATCGGTTCGAACTGGCTGAGCCAGGCCGACTTGGTGGCGGGGTCGAGGATGCGGTCGAAGCTGAACTTGACGTCGGCGGCGGTCAGCGGACGGCCGTTGTGGAAGGTGACGCCGTCGCGGAGGTGGAAGACGAAGGTGGTGTCATCCGGGTTTTCCCAGGATTCGGCCAGCTCCGGTTGCGGCTGGCCGCTCTCGTCGAACGAGACCAGTTGCTGGTAGACCGGCGCCATGATCTGGAAGCTCGACGCGGCGGTGACGAGGGCGGGATCGAGCCCGACCGCCTCCTGTGCCTTGCCGATCACCAGGCTGCCCGACGCACTCGCGGTGGGGGACCCTTCCTGGGCGAGCGCGGTCGTGCCGCGCGACACGCCGAGTGCCGCGGCAGCGATGCCGCCGCCCGCGATTCGGAGCAGATCCCGGCGGTTGACGTTGACGTGATCCATCGTCCGCATCCCTCCTTTTCGGGTTCTCCGCGACCACGCGGTCGCGGCGCGGCGCGAAGCCCAATCGCTGGGGCATGCGCGTCTAGCAGAGCCGATCATACGTGAAGGACGTCGTCATCCGCTGGCTCGCTGCAGCAATCGTGCCAGTGTGAGCGGAGCGGGTGGACTGCTCCTCATCCGATGGAGTTTGACGAAAGGTCCCGCTCCTGCGTAGCGAGAGAGGGGTGAGTTTTCTTGGGGGTGGGGTGTTGGGTGTTCGGCGACGGCCAGCACGGCGGTCGAGTGGGGCGACCGCTGCTCCAGGGGGCAACACGCCCCCGCGCCGCCGACGCGTTCGGGGATAGGGGATGGGGTCGGTGAAGGCGGCGTCGGCGGTCGGGGTAACCGGCGGAGGCGCCAGACCACCAGGGTGTTCCGGGGCCGCGGGTAGGCCAGCACCTCGACCAGGACAGGACGGCCTTGCCGCACTTGGCCTTCTGCAACGCATCCAACTGCAAGTCGAGGATTTGCTCCCCAGTGGACACGCGCGCGTCCACAATTTTCATACGTCCATCGTCTCAAAACCTGACCGGCACCGCGAGGAGCAAAACGTTGATTCTGAGACGGCTTTCGTGAGGATCGTTCCTGCGTAAAGCTGCGCGCTCAAAAGGTTGCTCACGGGGAGTTGAAAGAACTCTCCAGCTTGTCGAAAAAGTCGGCATCGGACTCGATGGGCGCTCCCGGGTACGGGCCGTCGCCCACATCTGCACCACGTTGACGCCTCTTGGCGCGCTCGATGGTCACCAAGATGACCGCCGGAGTAGTGCCCCGGGAGTTGTTCAACAGGGTGGCTCGTTTTCGAGACAGGCCGGCCGCCAGCTCCACGGCAGCCGGCCTGTCATGCGAGGCCCGTTGGTCAGTCGGCGGGGGCCGCCTCCGTCGGGGCGACGACCGGCACGGCGGGGGCGCCCTCCACCCGCAGGTCCGGCAGCCACCCGAGCCAGCGCGGCAGGTACCAGTTGCGGTCGCCGAGGAGGGTCATGCTCGCCGGCACCAGGACCGAGCGGACGATCGTGGCGTCGAGGATCACCGCCACCGCCAGGCCGAACCCGACCTGCTGGA
>JAXDKI010000531.1:0-8798 GCA_034667245.1 Thermomicrobiales bacterium
AGACGGCCGGTGCGGCGTGGGGAGGGGCGCTGTGCGCGCACGGATGGGATCCACCCCAGCTCTCCTGCCGATCACCAGGGGCGCCGTCGCCGATTAGTGCTGTCACCCGCTCCGCTTAATGGCGGCCGAATGGCGAGCCGACAGGATCGCCGCGGCGCGGGAGCAGATGGAAGCACCGGCGTTCGCGGCGGCCTGGGAGGCGGGCCGGGCGCTGCCGCTTGACGCGGCAATGGCCGAGGCCCTCGCGTTTACGTCCGAGCCGGTCCCGCCCGCGCCTTCCGGTCCCCGCACGCGCCCGCCGCGCCCTTCGGTCTGACCTCCCGCGAGCGCGAAGTCCTGCGGCTGCTCGTCCATCGGTACGGGGAGGGCGGCTATCGATCGGCGGCCACGCGGGCCTGGTAGGTCCCGTCCATCGCCGCGAGGAGGTTCGCCATCTCGATCGCGGTCACCGCCGCCTCGAATCCCTTGTTGCCGGCCTTGGTCCCGGCCCGCTCAATCGCCTGCTCGATCGTGTCGGTCGTCAGCACGCCGAAAACGACCGGGACGCCCGAGTTGAGCGCGACGGTGGCGATCCCCTTCGCCACCTCGCCGGCGACATAGTCGAAGTGGGAGGTCGCCCCGCGGATCACGGCGCCGAGGCAGATGATCGCATCGTGGTTGCCGCCGCGGGCCATCCGCTGGGCCACGAGCGGAATTTCGAACGATCCCGGACACCAAGCGACCGTGATGTCCGATGGCGCCACCTCATGCCGCCGCAGTCCGTCCAGCGCACCTTCGAGCAGCTTACCGCCGATGAACTCATTGAAGCGAGCGATGACGATACCGAAGCGTCGCCCCCGCCCGGTCAACATTCCCTCAATGGTGGTCACGTCCTGAAGCATGTTCCCTCATCTCTTAGCCGACGGCGAGTTCGCCGTCCACGATCGTGACGTCTGTTTTCAACAGGTGTCCCAGCTTCTGCCGTTTGACCTCGAGATAACGCCGGTTGTCGGCACCCGGCGCGATGACGATCGGGACTCGGTCCACGATCTCCAGCCCATGCCCGGCCAGGCCCACGACCTTGCGCGGGTTGTTCGTCAAGAGCCGCAGTCGCCGCGCGCCGAGGTCGCGCAGGATCTGGGCGCCGAGACCGTAGGTCCGGAGGTCGGCCGGAAAACCGAGCCGCTCGTTGGCCTCGACGGTGTCCAATCCCTGGTCTTGAAGCTGGTACGCCCGAAGCTTGTTGTGGAGACCGATGCCCCGTCCTTCCTGTCGCAGGTAAAGTAGAACGCCCCGCTCCTCGGCCGCGATGAGCGCTAATGCTCGTTCCAGTTGCTCGCCACAGTCGCACCGGCCCGATCCGAAGACGTCCCCGGTCAGACACTCGGAGTGAACTCGCACCAGGACTGGCTCGTCGTCGTCGACGGTCCCCATCGTCAGCGCCAAATCCGGGTTGGGATACAACGGGTTCTCGTACGCGGTCACGGCGAACGTCCCGAAGGGGGTTGGCAGATGGGTGGTGGCTCCACGCCGGACCAGAGTCTCGTGCTGGCTCCGATAGGCGATCAGGTCGGCGACTGACATGATTCCAATCTCGTGCTCCGCTGAGACCCGTTCCAGATCCGGCATCCGTGCCATCGTTCCGTCGTCGGCCATCACCTCGCAAATAGCGGTCGCCGGCGCCAATCCCGCCAGCCGTGCAAGGTCGACGGACGCTTCTGTCTGTCCGGCCCGGACCAGCACGCCCCCGTCCCTGGCCCGGAGGGGGAAGACGTGCCCAGGGCGGGCGAGGTCGTTCGAAGTCGTCGCCGGGTCGGCGAGGAGGCGGATGGTGCGGGCACGGTCGGGTGCGGAGATGCCAGTGGTGACGCCCGTCTTGGCCTCCACCGAGACGGTGAAGGCGGTGCCAAACCCGGAAGAATTCTGGTCTGGCGGCACCATCAGCGGCAGCTGGAGCGCATCTAGCCGCTCCCCCGTCATCGCCACACAGATCAAGCCGCGCCCGTAACGGGCCATGAAATTGATCGCCGCGGGCGTCACACACTGGGCGGCAATTGCCTGGTCACCCTCATTCTCGCGGTCCTCATCGTCGACGATGAGGACGAACTTGCCCTGCCGCAGGTCGGCGATTGCCTGTTCGATCGACACGTGGGGCATCACGTTCCTTCCTCTTGATCGTGGTTTAGGCGAACCCCGCGCGGCGGAGCAGATCCACGTTGACGGCGCGATCCGTCGGACTTCCCAGGAGTCTTTCCACGTACTTGGCGACGACGTCGACCTCAAGGTTGACCGCCGCCCCCGGCTTCTTGTTTGGAAGTGTGATCGCTTGCTGAGTGTGGTAGACGAGAGAGACGTCGAATCCGTCCGGCCGCAGTTCCGCCACGGTCAGACTGGCGCCGTCGACGGCGACATAGCCACGCTCGACGACGTAGCACAGCAGCGCGGGCGGGGCGGCAATTTGGACGATGAGTGAGGGGCCCTCGCCCGTGGTGCCGACGATTCGTCCGACCCCATCGACGTGGCCCTGGACGTAGTGGCCGCCCAGCCGCTGTCCAGCCGCCACCGATCGCTCCAGGTTGACCCGATCCCCGGGCCGCAACGCGCCCAGGTTGCTGCGCCGGAGCGTGACGGGCTGAACGTCGGCACGGAAGGAATGCTTGCCGAGCTCGGTAACGGTGAGGCAGACGCCGTTGACGGCGATGCTGTCACCGAGCCCGGTGCCCTCCAGGGCGGTGGCGCAACGCACGATGAGTGGCGCACGCTCGGTCAAGCCGATTCGCTCGATGTGGCCGATTTCCTCGACGATCCCCGTGAACACGTCAGGCTCCCTCCCGGTCGGGTCCGGATGTGTCGACTCGGCCCTGAAGCAAAAGGTCGCCGCCGAGTCGCTGCAGCGTGACGTCCCGAAGCTGCCATGCCGCCGACATCGTTGCCACGCCGCACCCGCCAACGGGGCCAGGGGCATCGCGGCCGCCAACGACGACCGGTGCGATGAAAGCCGCGACCCGGTCGACGAGCTTGGCGTCGAACAGGGAACCGTGCAGACGGCTCCCGCCTTCAACGAGGAGACTGTTGATTCCCCGTCCCCCCAGGTGGTCCAGCAATCCACCGAGGTCAACGAGCGGACCGTCTCCAGCGGTGACCTGTTCGACGCCGCCTGGGGCGAGCGCGGCACGCCAGTCCGGCAAGGCCGAGGCCGTGGTGGCGACGAGGGTTTTCCCCGGAAGCGCCGGATCGAAGACCCGAGCAGCACGCGGAGTGGTCCCTCGACCGTCGATCACGATCCGGAGTGGGTGATGCGGGCCGCCATCCCCCGCGAGTTCGGCCGGCAGGCGGGTCGTTAGCAACGGATCATCCAGGCGAACGGTACCGGTACCGACCATGATCGCGTCGGCCTGATCGCGCAAGATCTGGGCGGAGACTCGGCTTTCCTCGCCGGTGATCCACCGGCTTTGTCCGGTGCGCGTCGCGATCCGTCCGTCGAGCGTCATCGCGTACTTGGCGATCACCATCGGCCGGCCGGTGCGAATGCGGGTGAAGTACCCCTCGTTGAGGCTCGAGGCCTCCACCGCCCCCACTCCAACTGCGACCGCGATGCCCGCCTCTCGCAGGCGGCTAATCCCGCCTCCGTTTACCAGCGGGAAGGGGTCGGCGACCGCGACGACACACCGGGCTATCCCGGCCGCAATGATGGCGTCGGCGCACGGAGGGGTCCGGCCGTGATGGCAACATGGTTCGAGCGTGACGTAGAGGGTCGCCCCGGCTGCTCGCCCGCCCGCCTCCGCAAGCGCGACCGCCTCCGCGTGTGGACCGCCGGGAGGACGGGTCCAACCCTGGCCGACGATCGCGTCGTTTCGCACCACCACGGCGCCGACCGCCGGGTTTGGCGCCGTCCGGCCGAGCGCGCGGCGTGCGAGCGCCAGCGCCTCATTCATGAACTGATCGTCAGTTGGTCCGTGCGCCACCTGGCCCATCCGTCGCGAACGCGGTCGGCCCTCGGTGACACAAAAAAACCGAGGGCGGCCGCCCTCGGGTGATGGTGGGGTGCGCTATCGCCAACGGACGGAAACGCATGCACCCAATCCGGGCACACGTCGCTCCTCCCGACGGTTCGCGCGCCTTCTCCCATCCGGACTGTTACCGTCGGCCCCGGAGTTTCACCGGATCTGCACCGTTACCGGTGCTCGCGGGCTGTACCGCCGGTCGGGAATTGGGGGTAGCCCCCGCACCCGGCCCTGAAGGCTTGCTCGCCGCATGATAGACGTAACGTTGATCCGCGATCAACCCATACCTGATGTCGATGCAATCGACGCCAGCGGCCACGTCCCCCTGCTGCCACCCGATCCAAGGTCGATCGCGCTCATCCGAGGCGGTGAGCGCGATCGATCAATGGCGCGCTTCCGCCAGGGTTCAGGAGTCGCGCGCCCTCGCTCCTCACGGTCACGCGCGGGGCGCCGCCTTAACGCCGACGTGCAGGGCGACGGTGCCGGCGCCAAGCAACCGATAGGAGACATCGGCTAGACCGGCGCGGCGCATCAGTTCCGCCAGCGCGTCGGCGGAGGGGAAGGCGGCAACCGACGAGGGGAGGTAACGGTAGGCCTCTTTGTCGCCGCTCAGGAGCCCGCCGATTGTGGGAACGATGTTGGAGAAGTACCAGGCGAAGAGCCGACCGAGCACCGGACGCCGGAACGGCGTCAATTCGAGGCAGACGAGACGACCGCCTGGCCCGAGGACGCGACTCATCTCCCGCAACGCCGCTTCGTAATCTGCCATATTGCGCAGCCCGAAGGAGACGGTGCAGGCGGCGAACTGGCCGTCCGCGAAGGGCAGGCTGAGCGCGTCGCCGACGACCAACGCGACGTCCCGCTGACCGCGGGTCTTCATGGCGGCCGCGCGAACCATCGGGGCGGCGGCGTCGAGCCCGACCACCCGTTTCGCGCCTGCCGCGTTCAGCGCCAGCGCCAAGTCGCCGGTTCCGGTCGCCAAGTCGAGAACCGGAGCCGCGTTCGGAGCCCCCCCCACCGCGATGCGTGCTGCCAGCCTCCGCCAGGCGACGTCGCGGCCTCCGGTCATCAGCCGGTTCATCGTGTCGTAGCGGCGGACAATTCGACCGAACATCTCCCGGACTTGCCGGGCATCGCGGAGCGCGCCAGGGCGGGCACCCGATCGGGTTGCCTTGTTCCCCGGTTGATGCGGACGCTCAGGCATTGGTCCGTAGCTCCCGTCGCAATAGTTTTCCGGACGCATTGCGCGGCAAGGCGTCGATCCAGGTGATGCGTTGAGGCCGTTTGAAACCGGCCAGCCGTGTCGCGCACAACGCGAGCAATTCGTCCTCGGTCGTCGCCCAGCCCACCTTCCGTCGAACAAAGGCGACCGGTACCGCGCCCCATCGGGCATCCGGCACGCCGATGACCGCCGCCTCTGCGACCCCTGGGTGGGTCAGCAACACCCCTTCGATCTCGGCGGGGAAGACATTCTCGCCGCCCGAGATGATCAGGTCGTCGCGGCGGTCGAGGACAAACAGATAGCCCTCGTCGTCAAGCCGGCCGAGATCGCCGGTGCGCAGCCAGCCATCCGGACCGACTTCGTTGCCCTTCGCCTCGCGGCCCACGTAGCCGGGCGTGATCGTTGGGCCGCGGACGACGATCTCGCCAATTTCGCCCGCCGGCACGGGCTTCCCGTCGCGCTCGATCCGGACTTCGGTCGAGGGTAGTGGCCTGCCAGCGGCGCCAAAGTGGCGCGGAACTTCCTCCGGGAGCAGTGTCGCGATCTGGGAGGAGGCCTCCGTCATTCCATAGCTGGGTGCGACCGGGAGACCACGCCGCAAGCATGCGTCGAGGAGCGAACGCGGGGCCGGCCCGCCACCAAGAAGGACACAGCGGAGCGTCGCGGGGTACGAATCGTCACCTCGCGTCTCGAGCATCCGCTGGAGCACGTTCGCGACGACGGAGAGCAGCGTGATCCCGTCCTCATCGATTGCCCTGTTGGCCCGGACCGGGTCGAACGTCTCGTGAAGGACGATCGGGACGCCGGCGATGACGCTCCGAAAGAGGATGGCAAGGCCACCGACGTGGAAAAGCGGGAGCACCGCCAGCCAGCGGTCGTCGAGGTAGTGTCCGAGGTGGAGCGCCGAGCCCGTGGCGCTCCACCAGTGGTTGCCGTAGGTCAGCAGCGCTCCCTTCGGCCTCCCGGTCGTTCCCGACGTGTAGACGATACCCTGGATGGCATCGAGGGTGATCCGGTCGCGGAGCGGGACGGTGTTCGCGGTTGGATCGATCGGCCCCTCCGGTCCAATCGTGACCGTGCGCAGATCGGGAACCTGCGCGATGACAGCAATTGCCAGATCGGCGTAAACATCGTCATGGAGTAGCAGGGACGCCTTCACATCCGACAGTTGCCAGGCAAGCTCCGACGGGGTGAGCCGCACGTTGAGTGGAACGAGCACGGCGCCGAGCCGGCCGAGCGCGTGCGTCACCACGACGAAGGCCGGTCCATTCCGCGCCAGGAGCGCCACGCGGTCGCCGGCGACCACGCCCTGCGCGGCCAGCCGCTGGGCCGCCTCGCTCACCCGACTGTCCAGTTCGGCGAACGTCCAACGGACCGATCCCGTCAGGAGCGCCGGCTGGCAGGCGTGGGTGACCGCGCGGCGACCAAGCCAGTCGGGTAACTGTCCCGCGGTCATCCCAGGATGCTCCCTACGAAGAGAAGGCCGAAGAGGAGGTGCAGCCGGGCTGTCTCGGCCAACCGTGGGTTGAGGGCCTGCCCGTTCTCGCTGGCGACTCGCCGGACGAGGGAAGCGGCCAGTGGCACCGTCAGCCACGGGAGCCACCACCAGGTCGAGAGCAGGTCAGCCAGCCAGAGCACCGGCATCGTCAGAAACGCGACTCCGAGCAGTGCGCCGTACTCGATTCGCGTCTTTCGCGGGCCAAGCCGAACGGCCAGAGTCCGCTTCCCGGCGAGTTTGTCCGTCGGGATATCCCGCAGGTTGTTGATCACCAAGATCGCCGTCGCAAGGCAGCCGACGGGAATCGACGCCGTGACCGCCAACGCACTCAGGTCACGGGACTGCAGGTAATACGTCCCGGCGACGGCGACGGGGCCGAAGAAGACGAACACGGCGACTTCACCAAGACCGTAGTAGCCGAGCGGCACCGGGCCGGCGGTGTAGGCCAATGCCGCCAGGATCGCAAGGAGTCCGAGCAGCAGGATCGGCCAGCCGCCCCGAATGACCAGCGGGAGGCCAGCGACCACTGATGCGCCGAGGACGACACCAGTCGCCACCAGCACCTGACCGGGCGGGATGAGCCCGCTCTGGGTGACCCGCACTGGCCCGAGGCGGGCAGACGTGTCGGCACCCCGACGGAAGTCGAAGACATCGTTCGCCAGGTTGGCGCCAATCTGGAGGAGGACGGCGACGGCCAAGGCCGCCGCCGCCACCCAGGGCACGGCTGCGCCTTCGGCCACCGCGACGGCCGTCCCGACGAGGACGGGGGCGACCGCCGCCGGCAGCGTTTTCGGGCGCGCCGCCAGCAACCAGGCGCCGACCTTGGTGGGGACCGCGACCATCACCGATGCTATGGCAGGCGCGGGAACCGCGAGAAGTCGGGCGGACGCTTCTCCAGGAAGGCATTGCGGCCCTCCTGGCCTTCTTCCGACATGTAAAAGAGCCGTGTCGCGTCGCCGGCGAGTTGCTGCAGGCCGGCCAGACCATCCGTGTCGGCGATGAAGGCAGCCTTGAGGAACCGTAGGGCCGTCGGACTGTGGGAGAGGATCTGCCGTGCCCAGGCGACCGCCTCGTCCTCCAATCGATCGAGCGGAACGACCGTGTTGACCAGCCCCATCTCCAGCGCCTCTTGCGCCGAATACTGACGACAGAGATACCAGATCTCGCGCGCTTTCTTGTGACCCACGGTGCGGGCGAGGAGCGTTGCGCCGTACCCGGCGTCGAAGCTGCCAACGCGGGGGCCGGTCTGCCCAAAGACGGCGTTGTCTGCCGCAATCGTCAGATCACAGACGAGGTGCAGGACGTGCCCGCCGCCGATTGCATACCCGGCGACAACCGCGATCACCGGCTTGGGCAGGTACCGGATCTGCCGTTGCAGGTCGAGAACATTGAGCCGCGGCACCTGATCCTCGCCGACATACCCGGCATCGCCGCGCACCTTTTGGTCGCCGCCCGAACAGAACGCCTTGTCGCCGGCGCCGGTCAGGAGGACCACACCGATCGCTTGGTTCTCCCGTGCGTCGGCGAACGCGTCGATGAGCTCTGCCACCGTCTGCGGTCGAAACGCGTTACGCACCTCCGGCCGGTTGATCGTGATCTTGGCGATTCCCTCGGCGTGTTGGTAAATGATGTCTTGGTAGTTCCCAATCTGCTGCCAGTTCGTCGTCATCGCATCCGCCTCCGGTTCATCTGCTACCAACGCAACGACCCAAGAAAATCCAGAACGACACGCCGGAACACCTCCGGCTGCTCCAGGTGCGGGGCATGACCCGACCCCGCGACGACGGCAATTTGCGCCCGCGGCATCGTTGCCGCCGACTCATCGGCGAAGCGCCGATACTTCGTATCCTCCTCCCCGACGACGAAGAGGGTTGGCACCTCGACACCGGCGAGCCGGTCGTGGAGGGGCGGCTGTGCGCCCTGTCCGAGCCCGCGGAGACTGTTCGCCAAGCCGACCGGGATGTTCGCGAGCCGCTGACCGCGTAGCGCCGCGCGGGTCGAGGCCGGCAGCCGGGCGTGGCTGGCGAAGAGCGGCAGACGCTCCCAGCGGTCGACAAACGCCTCCGTTCCCTCCCGCTCGATGACGTCTGCCAAT
>JAXDKI010000532.1:0-12952 GCA_034667245.1 Thermomicrobiales bacterium
CCGAAGAGGATGCAGAACATGATGACGGGCAGCGATGCCTCGACGAAGCCGAGCGGCGTGAAGCCGAGCAGGTTGCTGAAGTGCCCGTCCTGGAACACGAAGACGAGCGCGCCATAGGAGGCGAGGATCGAGAGCGTATTCATGGCGATCGCCTTCAGCGGCAACACGACGGATCGGAAGAGGAGGAGCAAGACGAGATAGGTCGCGACGACGATCAGCGCGATGGCCCGTGGGAATTCGCCGTACATCAGCTCGACCGTATCGACGATCTCCGCGGTTCCACCACCAACGAGGAGCGTGAGATCGCCGCCGGGGCGAAGCGCTCGCAGGTCGCGCAGGAGATCTTTATTCTCCTGCGAATTCGCGTAGGTCCGTGTATAGGCGACGATGACCGCGGCGTTGTCGCTCGCCAGTTGCCCCAGCGAAGAATTCACCGCCAGACTGCCAAGCCGCCCGCGCACTTGGACGAGGGCGAGCGCCTGTTGACGACTCAACCTTTCGTCTAAGGCGGCAATGCTCTGGACGCGGACCACGCGCGGGTCGCGCCGCAAACGCTCGGTCAAATCGTAGAGGGCAGCGGCATTGCGTGGCGCGAAGATCGAAGTCGGTGACTGGACGGCGATGACAAATGGCGAGATCTCGCCCGGTCCGTACTCCTCGACGATCAGGTCGAATGCCTGCCGCGATGGGAGGTCGGTCGGCAAGATCGTCGCATCGGGCGACGAGACCTCGACGTGGAGGAAGGGCGCACCGAGCAGGAGCAGCAGCGCCAGCGTCGGGACGAGAACGACAATCGGATGACGCATCACCCGGTGTGAGAGAGCGGACCAGAAACCATGCTCAGAGTCGGCCGGTTTTTGGGCGCGGCCGATCAGGCGGAACCGGTCGATGCGAGTGCCGATAACCGAGAGGACCGCCGGGAGGAGCGTCAGAGCGGCGAGGACGGAAAAGAAGACGACAATGACCCCGGAGATACCTACCGAGCGGAGGAACATGAAGTCGAACAGGGCAAGGCCCGACAAACCGATCAGGACGGTCAGCCCGGAGAAGAAGATCGCTCGCCCCGCGGTCCCAATCGTCACCTCGACCGCCGCGGCGACGTCGCCGTCGTGACGGTGGAGCTCCTCCCGAAAGCGACTGGTCACGAAGAGCGAATAGTCGACGGCGAGACCGAGACCAAGCATCGTCGCGAGATTCAACACGAAGATCGAGAGGTCGGTCACGTGTGCGATGCCGTAAAGCGCCAGGAGGACAGAGGCGACCCCAAGACCGCCGACTGCGAGCGGAACGACGGCCGCGACGACCGACCCAAAGACAAGGAGCAATGCCGCCAGGGCGAACGGGAAGGCGATCAACTCGGCGCGACGGAGATCGCGCTGGCTCACCGTCTCGATGTCGGCGTAGAACGCCGGACCACCGGCGACGAGCAGCGTCAGGTCCGGCGGCTGACGCAGGGCGGCTTTGAACGCCGGCACGTCGCGTTGCGCCTCCTCCGGCGGCAGGTTCAACCCCACCAGGGCATAGGCGGTGTGACCGTCTCGCGCAACCAGGCCGGGATCTTCGCTCGGCAAGACCACGTGCGTGACGTTCGGCAGCTTCGGGATGTTGACGAGGGCCGCGCGCACCTCCGCCATGAATTTCGGATCGGAAGCGACGAGCGTTTCCGATCGGAAGATCACTACCACGGTCGAAGGGCTGAACCCGAGGTCGCGTTGAAGCACCGTCGCGGCGCGCGCCGCATCGGTCTTGTCGGAACTGAAGCCGCCGACCTTGAGTGGCTCGTCGATGCGAGGGAGGAAGGGGAGCGAGACGAGGAAGACCGATAGCCATGCGAGGATGACGATCCAACGCCAGCGATACGCGTACCGACCGATCCAGACAAACACCCAAGACCCTCGATCCAGCGCAACCCGCCAGTCGCCCGCCGACATCCGGGGGCGGTGGCAACTTCACGGTTCGAAGCATACGCACCACCTGGCGCACTCAGCCACCAGGCGCTGTCGCCTTCGTCACTCGCCGATCGCAACGAACGTGCCGTCGGCGTCGCGCCGAACCGGACGAACCTCGACAACAACATCGACATTGAGCGGCCCGTAGATGTGGGGATAGTCGCGGGCCGCATCCTCGTACTTGACCGGTGACGTGACGCGGTCACGGGCGATCGCGAGCACGACGTAGTCGCGGGCATCCCCGCGGTAATATCGATTGCCGACCGCGATCACCTCGGCTTCCCCGTCGGTACAGTGGATGAATCCGTCCGCCTCGTACGCCTCGGGCAGATACTCCGTGGCTGTCGCCTGCGCCTGCCACACCTCCCGCGGGACCAAGTGATAGGTGACTGGCGGCGCGTCTATCCGTGGTTCGTCCACATTCGTTCTCCGTCTAGCCTTGGGTCGCGGGTCGGAGGGAGGTCCTTCGCTGCGCTCAGGATGACCATGAGCGGGGCGTCCTCCCTTTCGTCATCCTGAGCGCCAGCGAAGGGCCACTCCGTCGTCGGTCTTTCGTAGTTCCCTCGAACCACTCCTAAACCACCCCACTCATCCTCACAAGTTCAACCCCACGCTCCTCGAGCGCCTGCACCAAACGGGTGACGCCGATCAAATCCGAAGCAATGTGGCCGGAGACGACAAGGTTACCGGAGGGAGCCGGCAGCGCCCGCAGCTTCTCGGCTTCCTCGGGGGCGAGGTGGATGTAGACGACGGTGCCGACGCCGTAGGTGAAGAGCGTCTGGGCGACGGAGAAACCGCCGTTCGTCCCGGCGCCGTGAAAGACCATGATCCGCCCAGCAGGACCGTCGAGTCGGCCCACCGGCACCATCACTCGAGTGGGCGCGTTTCGGATCTCGGGGATCGTTCGGAGTGCGGCGACCACATCGCCGACGAGTCCCTCGCGCCCGAGCTCCCCGAGGTAATTTGCGATCGTGTTGTCCATCACTCGGCGGCCGTACTCGTCGAGTGGCAGGTGGACGTTGAGAAACGGGAGGCCGAGCAGCCGGGCAACCGATGGTGCGTGATCGTGATTCGCTGCTTGGGCGCGGAGCATCGCCCGCGCGATCGCAGGCTGCATGGTTTGTCGGGCGATCTCCTCGGGCACACCGGCCTCGACCATCAGCTCCACGCCGCGGACCAGCACCTTCGGAAAATCCAGCACGGCACTGCCGCCGGCGGGATGATGGGCGATAACCCCATCGACGCCGAGCTGGCGCGCGAGGAGCAACTCGGCCGCGCCGACGTCGACGCCGATCATGATCCGCTTCAGTCCCGTGCCGGAGACGTAGATCGCGCTATCGCCGGGCACGGCGGTCGCTCCGACCAGGTTGAGCGCGAGCTGCATGATCTCGTCGGTCGAGAGTCCGTCGTCCATGGCTGCCTCCGGTTTGACGCCCCGCGGACCGGCGCCTATTATCGCGCCGCCGAACGTCGGTCGGGTGACGCTCCCGAGACCGACCTTCACCGACGGGCACGAGGAACCACAACGTGCAAACACGCGACGAGATCCGCTTGACCACATTGGCAGGGTGCGCCGGCTGAGCGTCCAAAATGGGCCCCGAGGCCCTGGCGCAGGTCCTGCGTCCGCTCACCCGGCACAACCATCCGAATTTGATCGTCGGTCTTCAGACGAGCGACGACGCTGCCGTCTACCGCCTCTCCGACGAGCAGGCGATCATCCAGACGGTGGACTTCTTTCCGCCCGTCGTCGACGACGCGTTCGCCTACGGCGCCATCTCGGCCGCCAACAGCATGAGCGACGTCTACGCGATGGGCGGTGAGGTCCTCTTCGCCCTCAACATCGCGGCGTTCCCCGACGATTTGCCGCACGAGATCCTTTCTCGCATCTTTGAGGGCGGGGCAAGCAAAGTCGTCGAGGCCGGCGCCGTCATCGCCGGTGGTCACACCGTCACCGACGACGAGCCGAAGTACGGGCTATGCGTGACCGGAACGATCCATCCCGACCGCATCCTGACGAAGGCAGGAGCTCGCCCGGGCGACCGTCTCTTCCTGACCAAACCGCTCGGCACCGGAGTCATCACGACCGCCCACAAGAACCGCGTCGTCTCCGAGGAGCACCTCCAGGCGGCACTCGACTCGATGCTGAGGCTCAACCGGGGGGCATCGCTCGCGGCCAGAACCGTCGGACCCCATGCCTGCACCGACGTGACCGGGTTCGGTCTGCTCGGACACGGGTTCGAAGTCGCGGAGAAGAGCGGGGTTGGTCTGCAGATCGCGGCATCGCGGGTTCCGCTGTTGCCGGGCGCCCTGGAATACGTCGCGCGGGGTCAACAGCCGGGAGGGCTGGGCCGCAACCGCGACTTCTACGCGGCCGAAGGCGTGAAGATCGCCGCGGACGTACCGCCCGACCTTGCGACGCTGCTGTATGATCCACAGACGTCCGGAGGACTTCTGCTGAGCGTCGCGGCGGAGGAGCACGAGGCGCTTCTCAGCGCCTTTGCCGCCGCCGGGGAGTCGATCTGGGAAATTGGCGAGGTTATCGTCGGCCGGGGCGTGACCGTCACACCGTAGCGGGCGCCGCTGTCTGGAGTGCCTTTGGACCCCTCGACCGTCGCCGTTATCCTCAATCCAGCGTCCGGAGCGGGGAAGACCCTCAAGCTGGTGCCACAGGTGACGCGGGCGCTCCAGCAAGTGGGACGCCCGTTCAACTTGCATCTGACGACGCGGGCGGGCGAAGCGCCGGAGGTAGCCCGCCAGTTCGCGCTCGATGGCGCGTCGGTAGTGATCGCGATCGGCGGCGACGGGACGATCAACGAAGTCGCGAACGGTTTACTGGCGAGTGGCTGCGCGGTGCCGCTCGGGCTCGTGGCGTCCGGGCATGGTAGCGACTTCGTACGGACCGCGAAGATCGCGAAGTCGGTGGACGAAGCGATAGGCCGGGCCTGCAACGGTCAGGTGCGCCGTATCGACGTCGGTCGAGCCACATTCGACGACGGGACCTCCCGCTACTTCCTCAACGTCGCCGGATTGGGCTTCGACGCCGCGGTCGCCCAGCGCGTCCAAAAGACCCGTCTGCCGGGTAGCACGCTGCCGTATCTCATGGCGTTGGGCGGTACCCTGGCTCGCTATCAGAACATCCGGGTCTCGGTCGAAGCCGACGGCGAGCTGCTAGCCAACCGCGCCGTCTTCGTCACCGTGGCAAATGCCCGTTACTTCGGCGGTGGATTGATGATCACGCCGATGGCCGAAATCGACGACGGCTTGCTCGACCTGGCGGTGATCGGCGACATGGGCAAGCTCGAGCTGCTCAAGGAAGTCCCGGGCGTCTACCGCGGCAAACACGTCGACCATCCGAAGTTCCTCCACCGCCGCGCCAAATCGATTCGGATCGAAACCGTCGAACCGGCTCGCGTCCAGGTCGACGGCGAGCTCGCCGGCAGCGCACCGGTCACATTCAGCGTCGTCCCCGGCGCGCTCCACTTGATCGGATGTACGAACTGAACGCCGAATCGCCGACGCTCCCCACCTCCCGCCAGGGCTGGCAAACGCTCCTCGACCGCCTCGGCGTTCGCCCGAGCAAAGGCCTTGGCCAGAACTTCCTGTTCGAGCGCGGCATCGTCCAGCGGATGGTCGGCGCCCTGGAGGTCGAGCAGGGGGATCTCGTTCTGGAGATCGGTCCGGGACTGGGGATCCTGACCGAGGAACTCCTGCACCACGCGGGCGAGGTCGTCGCTGTCGAGCTGGATCGTCGGTTGGCGGAGCACCTGCGAGCCACCTTCGGCTCAGCACCGGGCTTCCGCCTGGTCGAGGGCGATGCGCTCACGATCGAGGTGGAGGAAGTTGTCGGAGCGGGTCGGCCGTATCTGGTGGCCGCAAACCTCCCATATTCAGTTGGTACCGCCGTCCTGCGACGGCTACTGGAGACGCCTCACCGGCCGAGGCGACTCGCATTGATGGTGCAGCGGGAGGTCGCCGAACGTCTCGTCGCGCGGCCGCCGAAGATGACCGTTGTCGGCATCGCCACGCAGTTCTATGCCGAGGCGCGGATCGCGTTCGCTGTCCCACCGTCCGTCTTCGTCCCACCGCCAAAGGTCGAGTCGGCCGTCGTGCTGCTGGAGACACGCCCTGAGCTGCCGTTGCCCAAAGACGAGCACGAACGGTTTTTCAGGATCGTCAACTCCGGGTTTCGGCACAAGCGAAAGCAACTCGCGAACTCGATCGCCGACGAACTTGGGGCGCCCAAAGCGGCCATCACGGAGTGGCTCACTGCCGCCGGCATCGACCCGATGCGCCGTGCCGAGACGCTCGACGTCGCCGAGTGGGTCGCGATCACACGAGCCGGACCGCCGTCACTGGTGCCATGACGACGGTCCGCGCTCTGGCACCGGCGAAGCTGAATCTCGGCCTCGAAGTCATCGGCAAGCGCGCAGACGGTTACCACGACATCGCGACGGTGATGCAGACGGTCTCCCTGTTTGACCGATTGACCGCCACACCGGGCAGCGAGATCGCCGTCCACGTCTCCGACCCATCACTGGCCGGCGAAGACAACCTCGTCCTCGCGGCAGCTCGCCTCCTGCGGAGCTCGGTTGGACAGGCCGGCGGCGCCTCGATCGAACTGAAGAAGCGGATTCCAACAGCGGCCGGACTGGGAGGGGCCAGCAGCGACGCCGCCGCGACACTTGTCTCGCTCTCACAGCTCTGGGACGCCAGAATGCCGCCGGATAAGCTGCTCGACCTCGCGAGCCGCCTTGGCAGCGATGTGCCGTTCCTGGTCGAGGGAGGCGCCGCGCTGGTAGAGGGACGCGGCGAAACGCTGACCCCTCTGCGCCCACTGGCCGGCGCCTGGTTCGTCTTGGTGGTGCCCGCCGTGTCGATCCCGCGAAAGACACCAACGCTCTACGGGGCGCTGACTCCTGACGACTTCACGTCCGGGGACCGCGTGCGCCGGCTGGCAACGGCGATCGAAGCAGGCGGCGAACTCGATCCGGAACTGCTCGCAAACGCGTTCCGCCGCCCACTCCTGGCGCTGCGACCGGAGCTCGGCGAGATCGAGCGAGTATTCGCCGACGCTGGAGCTCCGGTCGTTGCGCTCTCCGGCGCAGGCCCGACGCTGTACACCGCGGTGAGGGAAATCGCGCAGGCTCGGCGATTGGCCGGCAGGCTGCACGCATCACTCCCATCGGATGCGCGGGTCGTCGTTTGTCGACCAGTCAGTCAAGCGCCGCTAATTCGCATCGGCGACGGCTGAGAATCGAGCACCCGCGGAACGACCACAACCGGCGGTGCGTTCGAGGGATACGGCCGGCAGACCGGACGATCGATGATCGTCCTTCGCCGCCCCATGCGTTTGACGCCCTATTCGCGGGCCACCTAGAATCCACTCGGAGGCGCCAGCGACGTGAACCGGACGACCGTCAACCGGCGCTACAAGATTGAGCGCAAGATCGGCGAAGGGGGGATGGCCGAGGTCTTCCTCGGGCACGATGACCTCCTCCACCGAGCGGTCGCCATCAAGTCGCTCCGGCCCCAATACGCTGCCGATGCCGGCTTCCGCACCCGATTTGAACGCGAAGCCCAGGCCGCGGCCAGTTTCTCCCACCCAAACATCATCGACATCTACGACGTCGGCGAGGATCGCGGCACGCCGTACATCGTCATGGAGTACGTACCGGGGGAGACGCTCAAAGAGATCATCGAGAACGAGGGACCGTTCGACCCCGACGACGTCGCGATCCTCGTCGAACAGGTCGCGTCCGCCCTTGACTACGCGCACGAGCGGGGTTTCGTTCACCGCGACATCAAACCCCAGAACATCCTCGTCGACCGAGAGGGACTCGCCAAAGTCGTCGATTTCGGGATCGCCAAAGGACTCGCCGACTCGACCCTGACCGAGGCCGGGTCCGGGTTAGGTACCATCCATTACGTCTCGCCGGAACAGGCGAGCGGACTGATGGCGACGCCCTCCTCTGACATCTACTCGCTCGCCATCGTGGCGTACGAGATGCTGACGAGTCGGTTGCCCTTCGAGTCCGACAGCGCCGTCGGCATCGCGATGAAACACATCAACGAGCCGCCGCGCCACCCCTCGTCGATCGACCCGTCCGTCCCCCGGCAAGCCGGTGACATCGTCCTCCGGGGTCTGGCAAAGGACCCGACGAAGCGCTTCCCGACCGCGGGCGCCTTCGCGCGGGCATTGAACGACTGGCGCTTCTATCAGCCGCAGGGTTCGCAACATGCCGCGGACGCCGCTCCTACTGCGTGGCTCCCGCCGGACCTGCAGTCGACCGTTCCATCCATCCCAGTAGTCGGCGATCCGCGCCGCGAACCCGGCCAGGAGCGTCGCGCGCGACCCGCGACTGCCGCCGTGTCGCCGAACTCCAGCTCCGCCTCCTCCTTCCCGGACGGTCCCGTGCCGCTGGCGGAAGAGCGCGGCGCGAGTCTTGGCTGCCTCTCCTGGATCGTCGGTGCCGGTGTCATTCTCACGCTCGCGGCGCTCGTTTGGTTCGGGTCACGTCTCTCCGATCGCCTGTCCGGATTCCGAGGAGGCGACGATCCCACCCCGACGGCAACGCTGGTTGTCATCGCCGGTGCCGATCGTCCAACGTCCACCGCGGCGTCGCGACCGATTCCCACCAACACGCCGGCCATCGTTTCGTCAGAACCGACCGCCACGGCAGAGTCGGAGATCGTCGTCGTCCCCTCGCTGATCGGCCAAACGGTCGAGGGGGCCATGGCGACACTCGATCCACTCGGTCTCGTCCTTGAGGTCGGAGACAACGTAACGTCGGAGGATGTCCCCGAAGGCGGCGTTGTCAGTCAGGACCCGGAGGCAGAGACGGAGGTCGAGCCGGGAACCTCGGTCCGGGTCGACGTCAGCTCTGGACCGGCAGCGATCGATCTCGCGTCGTTCGAACCGTCCGGTGCGGACCCTGACGATCTTGAAGAGCGGCTCAGGTCGTCGGGCCTCGAGGTGGAGCGTCGAGACGAAGCCTCGCCGGACGTCGAAGCCGGCCGCGTGATCCGCCTGGAACCGAGCGATTTGGCACGGCCGGGCGAGACCGTGACGATGATGGTCAGCGTCGGCAACAAGGTTCAAATCCCGCCCGAACTCCACGGCACCCCGAGGGATGAGGCAAGGGCGACGCTCACCGATCTCGGCGTGATGGTGGTCAATGAGGTCGGCGTGTCTGAGCAATTCATCAAAGATGCCGGGATCCCTGACCTCGCCCAGGCGGGCATCGAGGATCAGGACGTGGTCGGCATCCAAGACAACGGCGCCACCTTCGGGGGATACGTCGATCCAGGAACCGAGGTGACGCTCGTGTTCTACGACGCCCAACTGAACGATCAATAATGCCTGCGGCTCTCTTTGGTCGCCGCTGGTCCCTGGCCGCGACGCTGGTGGTGGCACTCGCGGCAGCGGCGACCGGCTTCGCGACAACCGTCGCGATCGGATTTTCCGGGTCACGCGTCTACGATCGGCCAGCGGTAATTGTCCTCGGTTCGGGGAATAAACTCTCCGTCCTGGTGACCGATGGTCCCGCGCGGCTCCTCCTCGCGGCCGGTGATGACTCCGCGGCATTTGGCAACGCGCTGGCGAAGACGCGACCGCTCGGACGTGATCGGATCGACGTGCTGCTCCTCGCCGGGACGACGAACGACGTCACGTTCCTGTCGCGCGCACGTCGCACCGCCGAGGGACGGCACGTCGAGGCGCTCGGTAATCCCGAGCTGATCGGGGCACTGGGACTACCGGCCGACGCTCTTCTCCTGAGTCCCCGGCGATTCCAGTTGACGAGGGAAACGCACGTAACCGTCGAAACGGTTGACCGATCCGAGACGGCGGAAGGTCCGAGCTTCGCCTGGCGGGCCACGATCGATCACGGCACAACGCGGCTTTTGGTCCTCTCGGACGGTCGTGCCGTGGGCGATTTTGCGAGTGTGGGACCGGTTTCCGCGCTCCTGGTCGGAGGCGAGCACGCGGTCGAATCACTGAGTCAGGTCGATACGCAGGTCCTCGTCGTCAGCGCGGTCGCCCTCGCCGGGAAGGAGGTCCGGGGAGAAGTCGCGGAGTTCGCCCGCTCGCGGAAATATGTCGTGCGAGTCTTCGCGGGCGACGCGACGAGCTTCGCCTTCACCGATGGCGGTCTCGAGTTGCCCGCGCGTGCTGTCTCGGTCGGTGGGACGCCCGAGCCGGCGGTAGACAGCCGGTAGTCACGCACCGTCTGGGCGCCGCGCTCAGCGGGTCTGGGTACCGCAGCGCGGGCAAAAACCGTCTTCGTCGCTAAGTTCGGCGTCGCAGACGCGACAACGGCGCCCGGGTTGGTCACTCGGCCCCGGCGAGCGGGCAGATGCCGCGTCGGCGGTTCGCCCAGGGTGGGAGGACCGCTGGATCCATGAGAAAGCAGAACCGTCGTCGACAGAAGCGTGGCCGTTTGCGCCGCTCTCGGGCAGCGCCGATCTGGCGTCGCCGGACGTGTCGGCGGCACTCGGCGTGGAGTTCCTCTCGGGCGGGAACTTCCCGTTGGCGCTTAAACGTTCCTCTGCCGGTGCCGGCGTTCCCGGCCGTGTCAATCCCTGCGCCCGTCGATACCACTCGTCTCCCGAGAAGGCGTCAGCACCCGGGGCTCGGTGTCGCTCCTCGGACCGGGAAGTATCAGCGGGCGGCGTTCCCCTGCCACCACCATAAGCCAGTCCAACAGGGTCGACCGGCGGCAAAGGGATCGTCTGGTTGACCGAGGGCGCGTCGGCGTCAAACCGCTCGCGCGTGGGGTCGTAGCCGCGTGTGACCGGCTCGTATTTACCGGCATCGGCCTCCCGTGGCAGCCGCGCCGGGCGCTGCCGACCGGCGGGGTCGTGATACGTCGCCGGCTCGACCATGACCGCGGCCGGCACGAGCGGCGTGAAAGCGCGCCTGCGATTGACGAGCAGACCGACGACGATGCAGATCGCCATAACGCTGGCGGCGCCGACGAGCAGCCACCCAAACTGGCGGAGGAGGATGCGGGCGACCTCACTTCGGTCCAGGGCGCGTTGAGCCCCCTCGTCCGTGAGGAACCGCTCGATGAACGTGAGACTGTAGCGGAGGAGCAGACCGCCGTTGATGGCAGCCAAGGCGGCTCCCATGAGCCGACCGCTCCAGCCGACGTCCACGGTACCAATAAGGGCGCTTCCGCCATAGCCGAGCACGACCGTTGCGGAGAAGAGGGCGATGGCAGCAACCACGAGTTGGGCGACATCAGCGCGGAGGTCGACCAGGTTCGCGAGATCACTGCCCCAAGGCGCAGCCCACGACAACGCCAACGCCCAACCCGCAAAGATGCCCGCAGTGACGACCACCTCCTTCGCGGCGCCGCGCCAGAAGCCGATCGCCGCGAAGAGCGCGACGATGAGACCGAGCAGGATGTCGAGCAAAACGTAGTCGTTCATCGTCCGCACTCTTGATCGAGGCTGTCTGTCGCTCCCGGAGCCTTGCGACGTCCGAAAGACGGTCGAGATGACACGGCATCGCGGTTTCGTCGCTCACCCGATCGGAACGACGGCGCCACCCACCGTTCCGCCGCCGTGACCGACTCACCTGAGGCCCTCTAACAGATACGTAAAAGGGGTCGATCGCGGCTCTGCTTCGCACAGGATTTTACCATCAGTCGCCTCCTACACCCGGCCAGTCCACTTATCGTCAAGCCACTAGGCGTTTGTGGTAGCATTTTCCGTAGGTGCGCCCCGCGCCGGACCATTTATCGCCCAAACCAGGCCGGGCGCCAGACAGGAGGAGTCCTATTTCCAATCCATCGCCTGCCCGCGGTGGACGCCGACAACGCGCGCGGCCGAGCGCGATCGCCGAGAACCGCGAGCCTTCCACCGCCCTCATCCCTGCTCTCGCCGAGACGCCAACGACCGATCTCGTTTGGCGACGTATCGATCTTCACCTCCACACGCCCGCCTCGGCCGATTACCAGCAGGCTGACGTCAGCTTTCTCGACATCTTGCAGAAGGCCGAAGAGCGTGGTCTCGACCTCATCGCCTTCACGGACCACAACTCCGTTCGTGGCTACGCCGATCTCTGGCGCGAGATCGAAGACCTGGAGCTCTTGGAGTACCTCGGTCGACTCCGGGAAAACGAAGCCGGCCGTCTCTCCGAGTACCGACGCCTGCTGAGCTCGATCGTCCTGCTGCCCGGCTTCGAGTTCACAGCCACGTTTGGGTTCCACATCCTGGCGATCTTTCCCGAGACCACCTCGGTCCGCAAGATGGAACATCTCCTGATGACCCTCGGCGTGGCCGAGGACAAGTTCGGACGCGGCGAGGTCGGCGCGACGACCGACGTCCTGGCGGCCTATCGCTTGCTTGCCCAGAACGGTGCCCTGGTCATCGGCGCCCACGTCAACTCCGCGAACGGCGTCGCGATGCAGGGATTGCGTTTTGGTGGTCAAACCAAGATCGCCTACACGCAAGACGAGCACCTGCACGCGCTCGAAGTTACCGACCTCGAGACGCCGGCGAATCGACGCTCGACCGCGCGCTTCTTCAGCGGGGTCAAAGCCGAATACCCGCGGCGGATGCACGTGATTCAGGGGTCAGACGCACACCGACTGGACCACGATCCTTTGCGACCGTCCAATCTCGGCATCGGCGAGCGCGCAACCGAAGTCCTTGTCTCGACGCCGTCGTTCCAGGCGCTGAGAGCACTCTTCGCCGGGAGCGACTTCGACCGCATCCGCGCCGCACGTCCCCTGCCGGGACAAGGCGATCAGGTAAAACTCGCCCGCGAGGAGGGCAACTCCACGACCCAGGCCTTCCATGAGCACCTGACGACCAAGCGAACGGGCGCGACGAACGTGCTGCGTGATCTCGTCGCCCTGGCGAACTCCGGGGGCGGCACCATCTTCGTCGGCGCCAGCGCGGCGGAGCGACGAACGATCGCGGGGGTCGGTGACCCTGCCGCCGTACAGCAGCAGTTGCTCGACGAGGTCGTCAAACAGATTGCGCCCCAACCGCCG
>JAXDKI010000533.1:0-7542 GCA_034667245.1 Thermomicrobiales bacterium
GGCGATCGGCGGCAACGGAGTTCGTGGCATGGAACCTCCCTGACTTCTGTTCTCGCCGCGCCGATTGCCGGCGCCGGCATCCAGAAGGATACCGCTCTTGCCGCAGGAGAGGGGAGTTGAGAGCGGACGATGTTTACTTGACATAACTCACGATGTCTGGCGAGCGTCCCTCGGGCTCGAAGAGCGAGCCATAGTGCGAGTAGGGGCGGACCGCCCCCAACGTAAATCGTTCCGGCGATCACGTCGCGCTACTATTGCGCGTCCAATCGGTCCCGCCGTGGCGACCGCAAGGAAGGGCCAGGGAGATGGGCGTGGTTAGTCGGCACGATCGTCCGCACGTTGTCCAAGTGACGTGCCACGACCTCGGCCGGCATCTTGGGTGCTACGGGGCGGCGACCGTGCGGACGCCAAACCTTGACGGGCTGGCGGCGGCCGGGGTGCGCTTCGAGCAGGTCTTCTGTACGGCGCCGCAGTGCAGCCCGAGTCGCTCGTCGTTGGCGACCGGGCGATACCCCCATGCGAACGGGGTGATGGGGCTGGCGCACGACGGATTCGGGTGGGACCTGAATCCGGGCGAGCGGCACGTCGCGGCGTTGCTTGCCGAGCACGGGTATCAGACGCACCTGTTCGGTCTGCAGCACGTCACGATGGAGATCGACCGCCTGGGGTTCGCTCATGTGCACCGGCGAGGGCTCGGTCCCGATGTGGCGACAGACGTCGAGGCGATGCTCGGGGCGGCACCTTCCGACACGCCGCTCTACCTGGAGATCAATCTGGAGGAACCGCACCGGCCGTACGATCAGGGCGGTGTGAACCCAGACACGAGCGCGGGGGTGCAGGTGCCGCCCTGGCTGCCAGACACCGAGGCGGCGCGAGAGGAGTTCGCGGCGTTCCAGGGGGCGGTCCACGCTGCGGACACCGCGATCGGTCGTATCCTCGCCGCCATCGACGCGGCGGGGCTGACCGAGACGACCCTGTTCATCTTCACCGACGACCACGGAGTCGCGATGCCGCGGGCGAAGTGCACGCTCTACGATCCGGGGATCGGGGTGGCGCTGATCGTTCGCTGGCCTGCGGGCGGGCTCCGGGCCGGGAGCTCGGTTTCGTCGCTGATTAGCAACGTCGACGTCGTGCCGACGTTGCTGGACGCGACGAGAACAGCTGCTCCCGGCGATTTCCACGGACGGTCATTTCTGCCGCTGTTACGCGGCGACTCCTCCACACCGCGGGATGCGATCTACGCCGAGAAGACGTATCACAGCTACTACGACCCGATGCGCGCGATTCGCACCGAGCGGTACAAGCTCATCCGCAACTTCGAGACGTCATTCCAGGTCGAGGTGCCGGGCGACGTGCAACCCGGCGCCATCTACCGAACCGAGCTCCAGCGCTACATTTCCGCCACGCATCCCGATGTCGAGATGTATGACCTTGCGGCAGACCCATGGGAACAGCGCAACCTTGCCGGGCAACCCGAGGTCGCCGAAGCCGAACGAGAGCTCGATGCGCGGCTGTGGCAATGGATGCAAGAGACGGGCGATCCGCTGCTGGTCGGGCCGGTGCCGTCGCCTGCCTATCGCCGATCGATGCTGGCACGACCGCAACGGGGAGTCTGAGCGGACGGCGGTGAGACGGGGCGCGGTTTATGGACGCGACGACTGCGCGTATCGGCGCTTGTGCGTTTCTTACACGCCTGCTACTGTCCAGATACAACTCCAACGTGGTCGACCCTCTTCGTCGCAAAGGGTCCGACGGCGCCCAAGGTGAGGGCAACCGAGCCAACTTTCTGCGTGGAGTTCACCGGCGACTGTGGGAGAACCGAGTCAAGGAGATCGCACCATGTCTGTCCACGAACGGGGTTTGACGCGGCGACACCTGCTCCAGGCAACGGTTGCCGGCGCCGGCGGACTCGCCCTCGCGGCCACGATGGGCAAACGCGACGGCGGGACGCTGGCCCAGGATGCGCAGGCGGGCGGTTCACTCATCGTTACGATTTCGAAGAACGACATCAACGGGTTCGCGACCTGGCAGGATTCGACGGCCCAGGAGTCGGCGGTTTGGAGTGTGGTGTTCGACACCCTGGTCGAGTATGACGAGTCGTACAACGTGACCGGCGGCCTGCTCGAATCGTGGGAAACGGCGGATGCGATCACCTGGACCTTCAAGGTCCGACAGGGAGTCACCTGGCACGACGGGCAACCCCTGGTCGCGAAGCACGTGACCGACTACTTCACGGCGGTCCAGGATCCGGCGTCGGGCGCCGTGAGCAACGTGACGGGGGCGATCAAGGGCGCGACGTTCGAGGCGGTGGACGACCAGACGGTTCGCCTCGTCCTGGCGGCTCCGAACGCCGCACTTCTCGACAACTTCAGCTCGCAGTGGCTGGCACGCACGGCGGACTTCGACAACGCGAAGCCGATCGGCACCGGGCCGTTCTCGTTCGTCGAGTGGAATCGCAATCAACACGTCAAGTTCGTCAAGAATGCGAGTTACTGGAAAGCCGGCTTGCCGTACCTTGATGACATCACGATGCGGATGGTGCCGGATCAGGATCAGGCGATCAACCTCCTGACCACGGGCGAGGTGCACGCGATCGCCAGCGTCAACTTCCCGCGCGTCGCCGAGCTGTCCTCGAACCCGGCGATTCAGATGCTCGAAGTGCCGGAGCAGTATCGGCTGGCTTACCACTACTTACTGACGAAGACCGACACCGCTCCGTGGGACAATCCCAAGGTGCGCCAGGCCCTCAACCACGCGGTCGATCGCGAGGCACTGCTGGCGGCCACGCTTGGCTATGGCGAGATCCGTTCTAACCCGGTGTCACCGGGAAGCTGGGCCTTCAATCCGGAGGCGCCTTCGTACAACACGCGCAACCTCGACGCGGCCAAGGCGCTGATGGTCGAGGCCGGGTTCACGGAAGGCGAGACGGCCTTCAAGACGACGCTCAAGTATTGGAAAGAGTGGGCGCAGATGCCGCAGATCGCCCAGATCGTGCAATCGAACCTGGCCGAGATCGGGATCGAGGTCGAGCTGCAATTGCTCGAGATCGGGCAATGGGTGGAAGCGGTTGCCGGTCAACTCGACTACAAGATGGCGCTGACGGCACTCGTGCCCCGCTGGGATCCGAGCGACCAGATCGGCAACGCCTACACCTCCGACGACGGCGAAGCCCTACTCTGGAGCAACCCGGACTTCGAGGCGGCCTACGCCGAAGGAGCAGCGAGCGCGGACATCGAGCAGCGCAAGCCGGCCTACTTCCGCTGCCAGGAGATCGCGCTGACCGAGTGCCCGGGCACGGTGCTCAACGGTGCACCGATCTTCGCCGCGGCCTCGACAAAGGTCGAGGGCATCATCCAGTACAACCGGGGTTACCAGCGTTATCACCAGGCGTCGCTCAAGTCGTAGGACTCGTGGAGTGGTGCCGGCGTGGACAGACCGCGCCGGCACGACCGCCTGACTGATGACGACCGGAAGAGGTCGATCGCCATCATCGGATCGAGGTTTTCTCGTTGACCGCGTTTCTGCTGCGCCGGCTCCTGCAAATGGTGCCGGTGCTCGTCCTCGTCATGGCGCTGGTGTTTGTCATCTTCCGGATGATTCCGGGAGACCCCGCGATCTTGATCCTGGGGGCGAATCCGAACCCTGAGGCGCTGGTTGCGCTCCGCCACAAGTTCGGTCTCGACCAGCCGATTCCTGTCCAGTTCGTGAAGTGGCTCGGCGAGGCCGCGCGGGGCGATCTCGGTGTGTCCCGCATCAACGATCAGCCGGTCGTTTCGCTGGTCCTGGAGAAATTTCCCGCGACCCTGGAGCTCGCTTTGGTCGCCATGCTGATCGGCTGCGCGATCGGTATACCCGCGGGCATCGTCTCCGCGCTGCGTCGCGATTCCTGGCTGGATCTCGGGGCGCGCGTCATCGGGCTCTTCGGTTTTTCGCTCCCCAACTACTGGCTGGCGATTCTCCTGGTGATTCTCTTCTCGCTCAAACTCGGCTGGCTGCCGCCGGCCGGCTACATCGCGCCGAGCGAGGATCTCGGGAAGCACCTTCGCTATCTGATCCTGCCGGCGGTGACCCTGGGGTTGCCGGTGGCAGCGGAGCAGATGCGGTTCCTCCGCGCCAGCATGCTCGACGTCATCCAGCAGGACTACGTCCGGACGGCACGCTCCAAGGGGCTGCATCCCGCGACGGTTGTCCTCCGGCACGCGATGAAAAACGCGCTGATCCCGTTCTTGACGATCACGGGGTTGCAGGTCGGGTTCCTCCTCGGCGGCTCGGTGGTGATCGAGCAGATCTTCACCTGGCCGGGTATCGGGTGGCTCACCTTTCAGTCCATCGAGGCGCGCGACTATGCGGTGGTGCAGGGGACTGTCTTACTCAGCGCGATCGGGTTCTTGCTGATGAATCTTCTCGTCGACGTCGGGTACATGGCGCTCGATCCGCGCATCCGGGACGAGCAGTGACCCCGCGTCGCAATCGTGCTGTGGCCACAACGGACCGACAGCGGACCCTGGCCCTCGCCGCGGAGGTCGCGCCGACGCGGTCGCCGCGCCCGGGGCTGTTGCGCTTACTCATCCGCCGCAAGGCGTCCGCGGTTGGATTGGCGATCTGTCTCTTGACGGTGGTCGTCGCGGTCGTCGCTCCTGTGCTTGCGCCCTACGACCCGATCAAGATCGCGCCGACGGTGATCCTTAAGCCGCCTTCGGCGGCGCACTGGTTCGGAACCGACGAGCTTGGACGTGACGTGCTGACGCGGATCATCTTCGGCGCGCGCGTTTCGATCGCCGTCGGTGCGATCGCGGTCACGATCGCCCTCTGCTGTGGCATCGTCTTCGGCATGATCAGCGGCTATTACGGCGGTTGGTCCGGCGCCATCATCATGCGCACGATGGATGCGCTTGCCGCATTTCCGGCGATCTTGCTCGCGCTGGCGATCCTGTCGGCGCTCGGTCCCGGTATCCGCAACGCGATGATCGCGATCGGGGTCGTCTACGTCCCGGCGTTCTCACGGGTCGTGCGCGGTAGCGTCCTTTCCGTCAAGCAGAACGAATACGTCGAGGCAGCGCGAGCCAGCGGCGCCACGACCGCGGCGATCATGCGAAAGGCGATCTTCCCGAACTGCGCGTCGCCGCTGCTCGTGCATGCGTCGCTCGGGTTTGCCAACGCGATCATCGTCGAAGCGGCCCTGGCATTTCTTGGTCTAGGGGCTCAGCCTCCTACCGCGTCGTGGGGCGCGATGCTGAGCGACGGACGACAGTTCCTCAATCAAAACATCTGGTACTCGATCTCGGCCGGCGCGGCCATCTTTATCACCGTGCTCGGGCTCAACCTGCTTGGGGACGGTCTGCGGGACATCCTCGATCCGCGCCTGAGGTCGACGTAACGTAAGACTTGGTCGTTGGCGATTGCAGCAGAGTCGGGGGGAGCGATGAAGGTTCTGGTGACGGGCGTAACCGGTCGCGTCGGGCGGAATTTAGCCGCGGCGCTGGTCGAGCGAGGCGATAGCGTCCGCGGGCTGGTGCTGCCCGACGACCCCGGACTGGAGCGGGCGCGGGCCTCCGGAGTTGAGTGCGTGATCGGCAACCTGCGGGACGAGGCGATGGCCCGCGCCGCGGTTGAGGATGTGGACGCGGTAGTCCACCTCGGGGCAATGATGCTCTGGGGCAGCGACGACCACAATCCCGTGCTCTTCGAGGACAACCTGCGGGGCACGTTCAACCTCGTGAACGCGGCGGCGGTCAGGGGCGGCATCCAGCGCTTCGTCTTCGCAAGCAGCGACGAGGTGTATCCGTCGCTCGATGCGAAGTATCTCCCGATCGACGAAAACCATCCGACGGAACCGTACAGTTTCTATGGCATCACCAAGCTGGCCGGGGAAGAGCTCCTCCATTACTACCTTCGCGCGAACAACTTGCCAGTCTCGATCGCCCGCTTCGCTCTGGTGATCGAGCCGTGGGAGACCGCTCGCCGCGACGGCTGGCTCGGCCGGTTTCTCTTCCTCAAACCGATGCTCGGTTTTGTCGCCGCACGCGCCGGTCAGGAGGTCGCCCGGGAGCTGGAGCAGAAACTCCAGGGGGACGATACCTTGCTCCTGGGACGCGACGCGACCGGCGCTCCTTATCAATTCCACTGCGTCGACGTTCGGGACGTGGTCCAGGGATTGATGCTGATGCTGGAGAAGCCGGCGGCGATCGGCGAAGCGTTCAACCTGAGCGGGCCCGCGCCATTCGCCTACGATCAGGCGATCCCGTATCTCGCGGCGAAGACCGGCTTACCCTTTGTCGACGCCTCGATCCCCGGACCGGCGCTGCGCATCGCGCACAGCACCGCAAAGGCGCGCGCCCTGCTCGGCTACACGCCGCAGTACGACATCTTCCGCTCGATCGACGACGGGCTGGCTACGACGCGGCCGTGAAGGGCGGCGATTGCGCCTGAAACCGTTATGTCACGACGATGAAAAACCGAGCGGTATCGGTGTATGCGCACAACGCAGCTTATCCGCAATCGGTGCGCGGACGGCCGTACGATCTCCCCGCCGCTTTGCAACCTGGGACCGGACGCTCGTCAAATCGTTGGTCAACGAGGCGGCTGAGACCCGCCAGAATCCTATGCAAGGAAGCATGCCGGCATATCTGATTTCTTTCTTCGTGCGTTATCGTCTGAAGAATCGCCAATATTATATTTTCATGACCGACATCCTAATGGTAGTATTACAAATATGGTATCAATTCATCGGTTACCCGATCATCATCTGAGACATGCCAGAACATCCATTATCCGTTACATTTGACTTCACGAGAATCTCATGATACTCAGAGTGAGCAATTCCGGATGCCGCGTCGCTGGCGGATAGGCTCTGGCCAGGGCACCCGCCGGTCGTCGTTGCGGCATTTCCCGGCGCAGACCGTCTTCCCTTCTCGCTGATCGTCGAACAGGAACGTTTCGAACGGTGCCCTCGAAGCAGTCCTGACCCGAGCGGAGGTTCCGGGATGAACGCGCAATTGCCGCGGGCGATTCCTCTCGTCCTCGCGATCGCTGCGCTACTCACCGTCGTGGCCGGGGGGATCGCCGGCAGAGCAACCGGGGAGCACGCGGCGGCTGCCGTGCCGTGGCCAGGAGAGCCAGGCCGAGCAAGCTTCCTGGCGTCTCCGCCGGCGGGGACACCAGCGGAGTGCCCGGTGACGTTGCCAAACGGCGAGACGCCACCCGGGGAACGCCCTTCACTCGGCTACCACGGTAACGGCCAACTCTGGACGGGTCTCCCGCCGGATGGGCGTGTGGTGTTCACCCCCGACGGCCCCGGCGACATCGAGCCCGACGGATCGCTTTCCATCAAGTGGCCATGGTGGATCGAGGTACCGGGTCTCTTCACGGTGCGGGGCACACGGCTGGACGCCCCAGCACCGCCGCTGCGCGCATTCCGATTGGGCAACCCGATCCCGGCCGCACCGCCCGCAACCGCGCCGCCGAACGTGGTCTATCTGGTGCCCGACGGATTCGTTGCCACTTCGCTGGTCTTCCCGACGGCCGGGTGCTGGCAGGTAACCG
>JAXDKI010000534.1:0-3402 GCA_034667245.1 Thermomicrobiales bacterium
GCCAGCAGCAGGTCGGTGTTCTGCATGATCACGATCGTCGCCGCGATCACCATGAAGATGCCGCTGACGAAGAACATCTCGATCCCGCCGTCGTAGTCCCCGAAGATCTGCGCGAACTGCTTCTCCGGCAGCAACCAGAAGCCGAGCAGGTACAACCCGACGATCGTGAAGACCGGCCGGCTCGGCACCCCGAAGAAGCGCAGGATCAGCGCGACGCCGAACGGCAGCAGGCTCATCCCCATCGTGAACGCGAGCAGGCTGTCCGAGTTGGTGCCCGTCATCGTCAGCAGTGCGCCGCCGATCAGGAGGAGCGCCGCCCAGACCAGCGTCCGCTTCTTCCGCCGCGAGGTCGTCGCATCCGGCAGATCGCGAACCGCCGCGACGACGTTCAACCGGCTGATCTTCCACGACGACCCGGTGACCGCCAGGAAGGTGATCACGACGCCGAGACAGTAGGCGACGATCATGCTCCGCGGCGTCACGTGCGGCGTGATGTCGACGAAGTCGCCGAACAGCCAGCCCATCCCGAGCCCGATCCCGAGCGCCGCCATGACACCGAGCGCCGACCCGACCAGACCCGCCAGGATCGCGTACCCCGACCCCTCGGCGATGAACTGCTGGATCAGCTGCCGCCGGTGCGCGCCGACCGCCCGGGCCATCCCCATCTCGCTCCGTCGCTCCGCCGCCAGCATCGTGAAGATGAGGACGATCAGGAGGACACCGGCCGCGATCGAGAAGAGTCCAAGCACCAGGAAGAGCCCGGTGAAGATGCTGGAGAAGGTCTTCGCGCTGTCCACACCGTCCTGCTTGACCGCGCTCACGCCGAGGTTCTTCCCGGCCAGCGCCGCCTTCAGCTTCTCCACCACCGCGTCGGTCGCGTCCAGACTGTCGCGAACCCCGCCGGCGTTGGAGATCACCACCGCGCTGATCCGGTTCTCGTTTCCGGTCATCGCCTGCAGATTCGCCATCGGCATCGCCAGTCCGGCCTGCTCCTTGCCGGTGTTCTCAGAACGACCGACTCCGGTCAGGGAGGTGTCCTCGCCGATCGCCGCGACGGTGCGGTCGATCGGCTGGTTGTCGTGGTAGATCGTGACCGTGTCGCCGACCGCCGCGTTCAGGTTCTCCGCCGCCTTCGCGCTCAGGACAACGCCCTCGGCCGGGATCGCCGCCAGATCGATCGTCTTGCCGGCCGTGTCCTTCAGACCGCCGAACTGCTCGACGCGCGACGGGTCGAGTCCGACCAGCATGATGCCCGGCTCGCTCTGCCCCTTCGCCTCGACGACGACCGGCGCCTCGACCCGCAGCACCGGCATGATGCCGTCCACGTTCTTGTCGTCCGCCAGCGCCTGCTCGACCGTCCCGAGCGCCGCCTCGTCCATCGTCACGTTGCCGAGCGCGCCGCCCTGCGCCTCGACGTCGCGGCTGGCGACCACCTGCTCGTCGACGTGGCCGAGCCCCTGGTAAACCTCGTCGGTGATCGAGTAGTCGACCGTGTCGCCGACCCCGAGCGCCGCCGAGATGATCATCGTGCTCAGCATCAAGCCGACTACGATCAGAACCGTCTGCGCCTTCCGCCGCGGGATGTTGCGAACGCCCAGCTTGAAGATGACCGGCCGCCGCCAGGCAACCCACGCCACCGTCAGCAGACAGAACGCCAGCATCCCCAGCAAAACGATCATGATTCCCGACATCGGGATTCCAAAAATCTCGTCCATTGCTCCCTATCCCTTCCCGCTATCGCATGCAGCGAGACCAGATTGCCATCCGTCCAGACAAAGCCATTCCCGCACGGGCCGAAAGACGCCGCGCCGATCGGCTACTTGGTTCACCTGCGTGCTTAGCCCCAGATCGTCCGACGACCGACGTCTTACCGTACGCCCGCGTACGCCAGCGCCGCGACCTCTTCCGCCTGCCTGACGGCTGACGACTGACGGCTGACGGCTTCGTCCACGATCATTCCGTCGCGCATCCGCACGATCCGGTCGCACCGCTCGCCGACGCCATGGTCGTGCGTCACCAGCACGAACGTCAGATTGGCGCGCTCGTTGAGATCGCGCATCAGGACCATGATCTCGTTCGCCGTCTTGCTGTCGAGCGCGCCCGTCGGCTCGTCGGCCCAAATGATCGCCGGGTCGTTGACAAGCGCCCGCGCGATCGTCACCCGCTGCCGCTGACCGCCGGAGAGCTCCGCCGGCCGGTGTTCTGCCCACCGCGCCAGGTCGACCGTCGCCAGTGCCGCCTTCGCCTTCTCCCGCGCCACCTTCGGCTTCACCCCGGAGACCAGCAACGGCAGTTCGACGTTCTCGACCGCGCTCAGCACCGGCAGCAGGTTGTAGACCTGGAAGACGAAGCCCATCCGCCGCGCCCGATAGTCCGTCCGCTTGCGGTCGGACATCGTCGCCAGATCCTGTCCTTCGAGGAGGATCCGCCCCTCGTCGACGTTGTCGAGCCCCGAGAGGCAGTTCAGCAACGTCGTCTTGCCGCACCCGGACGGTCCCATCACCGCGACCATCTCGCCGCGGGCAACCGCGAAGTCGACTTCCTTCAGTGCCTGGATCTTGCTCGTCCCAGTGTCATAGGTCTTCACGACTTGCTGCGCCTGAATCATCAGCTCCGGTCCGCCCGGCACGATCGCGCCGCCGTCCATCGCCTTCTTCCCTCTACCAAACATCACACGTACCCTCCGCCTTCGAAACTTCAATCGTGTCCGACCCCCGGACCCGCCCGACCATCTCTACCGGTCCCATTGACCGACCAACTCCCGTTTCCGGGTTACTGACATCAGGATAGGATGAGGATGTCATCGCCGTTTCCCGAGGATGTCACAGAACTGTTACGACGTTCTCCCATCTCGCTCAATAGACCCTCCGTACCGCTCGCGACGTCTCACAGCCACCGTCATGTCATCCCTAGTTGTACCGCCCCATGAGACCTCGTACCTCGGTCCGACGGGTGATTGCGACCTCCGACCTTCGTCGGAGATGTGGGAAGCCCTCCGGCCTCCCGTACAAGCTTCACCCGAGCATCATCGTGACGTACGTCGCGTCTCCGCGCATCGTCCAAAGTGACTACTTTCCGAATGAACGAATTCGCTGACATACGTACGTCGGGCCAGGACGACGCATCGTCGATTCGCTTGACAGCACTCGCCTCCTCCCGCACGATGAACCCCTCTAACCGAACAGGTCTTGGACGTCCTAAGGAGGAGTGACGGCATGGCGGAGCGATTCACGGCGCGCGGCGTTATCGCGCGGGTCCCGGGCGAGCCCGGTCAAATCGAAGAGTTCCAGATCGACCCTCTCGGTCCCAACGACGCACTGGTCCGCATCCTTGCCAGCGGCGTCTGCCACACCGACCTCTCGGCCAAGAACGGCGTCTTCGGCACCGAGATCTTCCCCCTCC
>JAXDKI010000535.1:0-4561 GCA_034667245.1 Thermomicrobiales bacterium
GTGTAGCGCGTCGGATAGGTCACCAGTGCCGCCTCGACGCCGCGCCGGAGGAGAGCCGCGCCGTCGCTACCGTAGTTCTGGAAGATCGCCTGCTGGACCGGGATGCCCCGCTCGCGTGCGATGGCGACGAGGCGGTCCGAGAGCTTCCGCGAATAGTGGGCGGTCATGTCTTGATAGACGATTGTCGCACCGGCACCGAGCTTGCACGGGAAGTCGCGCCTGTCCGGACCGGGGATGTCGCCGACCAGACCGACGTCGAGGTTGAGGCAGAGATCGACGTCGAGGGCGTCCAACACGCTCTGGGCGCCGATCAGGCCGTTCTCCTCCTGGATCGTCGAGGCCAGCCAGACCTCGTAGGCCAGATCCTCGCGTCCCGCGAGCGCCTCGCCGGCGAGCGTCGCGATCGCCAGCGCGGCCCGGTCGTCCATCGCCTTGCCGACGATGTGGCTGGCACCCAGACGCCGCGTCGGAGGGTTCCAGATGATTCGGCAGCCGGGATGGATGCCGAGCGCCTCGGCCTCAGCTCGGCTCCCGACGCCAATGTCGATGAACCAGTCGTTCCACTCCCATCGCGCGTCCGGTTTATCCCTCGCCGCGAACACGTGACCGCTCGCCGTCGCGAAGACGCCTTCAACCGTCCCGCTCCCGGTCAGGACCAACACCGGTTGGTTGAGCGGCATCACCCAGCGAGGCGGATAGCCCCGGGTGTCGCCGTAGTACGGCCAGAGGTGGAGGAACCCGTCGTCGTGGATGCTCTTCACCATGAAACAGATCTCGTCGGCGTGCGCCATGATCACCAGTCGCCGACCCGACCCGCCGACCTTCGCCAGGACGTTGTCCACCCGTGTTCGCCGCACCTCTTGGGCAAACCCACCCCACCGGTCGGCGATCCAATCCTGGACAGCGTCCTCGTGCCCAATCGGCCCCGGCAGGTCACAGAGCGTCTTCACGAGCTGGAACAGCGCGTCCCTCGGTTCTTCCGGTTTCAAACCTGGCCCCCTGTCGTCCTTCCAACCAACCGTCGCTGGCGGCGGGAGCATAGGGGCGGAGAGGAACGTTGTAAACGGGTCTCGGGTTTCGGATTACTGCGTTGGGACATGGCGCCCCGTGCCCGGTGTAGAGCGCGTACGTCGCCACCATTTACCGGGCACGGGACACCGGCCTCTACCCACTCATGCCCGCCGGGGGATCTCTTGGTTACGCTCGTGAATGGGCATTGGGGGTTCGAGCGGCAAGAGGGCGCTATCGCGCCAGGCGGCACGATCCTCGACCGGTTCGAGGTGGACGGTTGTCTCCGCGCCGGGAAGGACGGTGGCGACGGCGCGCTCGATCCGATTGGCCAGGTCATGACCGTGCGCCACGCTAACCCGACCGGGGACGAGCAGGTGCAGATCGACAAAGCGCCGCGACCCTGCCCGCCGGGTGCGGAGCGCGTGGTAGGTCGTGTCCGGCTCCAACTCGTCCTCGATCGCACGACGCACCGCGACCACTTCTGAGACCGGCAATGCCCGATCCATCAGCCCGTCAAACGCCGTCCGCACCAGGCCGACGCCGGTGCGGACGATGTTGGCCGCCACCAGGAGTGCGACCAGGGGATCGAGCCGCTCGATCCCGGTGGCCCGCACGAGGAGGAGACCGACAACCACCCCAATCGACGTCCAGACGTCGGTCATCAGGTGCCGGCCGTCGGCGGCGAGGACGATCGAATCGTGCTGCGCCGCGACCCGAAGCAGCAGCCGCGCCACGCCGAAATTGATCGCGGCGGCCACCAACGTCACAACACTCCCGAGACCGATCGACTCGAGCGGACGCGGATCGATGAGGCGCGCGACGGCATACCACCCGATGCTGCCCGCCGCGACGAGGATCAGCGCGCCCTCGATCGCGCTCGCGAACAACTCGATCTTCTGGTGCCCGTAGTTATGGCTGCGGTCGACCGGTTGCGTCGCGTACCAGAGGGCGAAGAGCGCGGTGAAGGCCGCGACGAGGTTCACCGACGATTCGACCGCGTCGGAGAGCAATCCAACCGAGCCGGTCAGCCCATAGGCACCGAACTTCAATCCGAGCGTCGCGACCGCGGCGACGATCGAGACCAGCGCCCACCGCGTGAGGGGTTTGGGGGCTACAGCCGCACTCACAGAAATCAAAACCTTTCGCATCCAATGCGGCGATTCAGGCTCGCCTTCAACGACCAATATGATACATTCGCCTTACCGAATTAGTCATCAAATGTCATGATTATTAGCCGCTGCTAAGTCCTGAGATCGCCCTGCCCAATTGAGCCGTCAACCTGCTGCTGCTCGCATCGGATGATGGGCCTCGAAGCCTTCAGGAAGCGCGCCAGCCGGTCACACCGGCAGGCCGCTCGACGACGCGGTAGAGACCGCCATCCAGGTCCGTTACGTAAAGTTCTCCCTCTGCATCCTCGCCGAAGGAGGTGATTGCAAGCGGCGTCTTCGTCATGTTGACTGCCGCCCAGCCGTCGCTGCCGCGCGTCAGCCCCTTGATGCGGCCACTGCAGAGATCGCCGAAGAGGTACCAACCGTCAAGCGATGGGATTTCCGCACCGCGATAGACGTAGCCGCCGATGACCGCGCACTCTGCCCCGTGATGGTAGGTGTAGACGGGTGAGGTCAACCCCTCGGTTGCGCAGACGCCGTCATCACCCGGCCGGTGGCACAGCTCGCCCTCCATTAGGTTCCAGCCGTAGTTGTGGCCGCCGCCGTCTCCGGCTGCTTGGACATTGATTTCCTCCGCCATCCACAACCCGACGTCCGCGAGATAAAGATCGCCGGTCGCGCGATCGAAGCTGAACCTCCACGGATTCCGCAGACCGAACGCCCAGATCTCCGGCCACGCGGACGTGTCGAGTACGAACGGGTTGTCGGCGGGAACGGCATAGGGACGATCGCCCTCTTTCCGATCGACGTCGATCCGCATGAGCTTGCCGAGGGGACTCTCCAGATTCTGAGCATTCCCCGCCGGTTCCGCCTCGGCTCCGCCGTCGCCGATCCCGAGATAGAGATAACCATCTGGACCGAAGACGAGCTGCCCGCCATTGTGATCGTCATACGATTTCGCGACCGTCAACAAGATCGTCGCGCTCGCCGGCGAGGCGAGGTCTGGGTGTTCGTCTGAGACAGAGTAGCGGGCAACGACGAGATCGCCGTTGAGATCGGTATAGGCGACGAAAAGTCTGCCGTTCGCCGGGTAGTCCGGGTGGAATGCGGCGCTCAACAGCCCCTGTTCGTTCCCATCCGAGCGGACGACCGCACGGAGATCCAGGAACGGCTCCTTCACGCGCTTCCCCTCGCGCACGATCCGGATCAACCCGCGCTTCTCGACCACGAACAGCCGCCCGCTCCCATCCTTCGCGTCCGCGACGTAGACCGGCTTCGTGAACCCATCCAGCACCAACTCCAACGCGATCGCCGGATGGTCCGCCCGAACGCTAGCAGCCGGCAGAACGCCCACCGCAGTGACGACGCAGACCGCGAACACCAGCCCAAGCCGTGCATGAAGCACGCGGAACACCGCGTTCCCTCCCCGAGTTCCCGCCCCTGGACCCCTCACAGGCTTTTCTCCAACTCGATCTCGTCGTGGATCGGAATATCCTGCTCTCCGATCTCCGGAATCGCCGGCTTGATCCGGCGGGCCTCGTCAACCGCTCCCGCATGGAGCCGCACCAATCGGTATCCGCGCCGCTGATAAAACCGGAGGGCGAGGCTTTCAAGCCAGACCTGGTCATCTGCCGTCACACCGGCACGCACGGATATGTCGCCCACGGTTCGGATCCGGGTAGCGTCGACCTCACCGCTCCTCGCCGAGCCGGTGCGCCGTCTCCTCGTCGTCGACCGCCGTTAGCGCCTCGCGGTTCACCGAGATCTGGAGCGTGCCCTCGTCGAATCCCCGGATCGCGTGGACCGGCACCTCAACATCTCCGTGCTCTCCCTCTCGGTGCACCAGCACGTAGTGCGGATGAACCTCGCGAACCGTCCCCAGCAGCTCGCCGTTCAACGCGACCACGGGAGTTCCGATGGGGATGTTGCGGGTACCGTGCGGATCACTCATGCTCGCCTCACCTTCGCCGAAAAACGCTCCTGGCATTGCGACAACCAGTCCGGTCGCTGGGCAGCGTACCGAGGGCCAGGCCCATGGTCAATGCATGTAAACGCTGTCGTTCTTCAGATCGTCGGCGTGCGGACGTCGATGACTCTGGCAGGCCTCACGATCTGCTCGTTGTCCCACGTGACGAGGGGTTCGCAGGGCGAGAGCCACAGTTTGGCTCGCCAAGTCGACAAACGCATCCTCCACAGATCGCAGTCGCACCGCCGGATTGGCGACGATGTCCGCGATCGCCTTGAGGCCGATTGTAGGCATAGACGACGTTCGTGCAACGGCGCCGCCAACTTCGGCCAGGAAGAGGCGGGGAATGTGGATGAGATTCCCGTCTCTCGTCCATTCAGCAATCCATTGCCTACTGGTGAGGTGGTTGGTGTCGGTTGTCCTGAGCGCACTCACCCAGACACTCGCGTCGAGGACGATCACAGCTCACGTCGCA
>JAXDKI010000536.1:0-4875 GCA_034667245.1 Thermomicrobiales bacterium
TGACATTCCCCGGAGGCTGACGAAGGCGGTCTGCGCGAACGAGAGCTGAGGGTAGTCAGAAGGCGGCGACAATCGCCGCCTTCGTTTCGTCATGCACGGGATTGAGAACCGTCCACCATGTAGGAAAGCGGGATTGACGTGCTCGCCCATAGAGGCGGTGCCGCTCGGGTCAATGCAGCAGTCTTGTTGGCATGCAAAATGCTTGGGCGACGCCGGTTAACGGCGAGATTGTCGAAACGCACAATGGGCCTGGAGAATTCGACGTAGGTCGAGTCCGATGGAGGGGACGGAAAGACCCTCGCATTGCGCGATGCTCATGGTGCTTTCGACGAACGACTACGCAGACCGGGGCGCTATGGCGCGCCCAATCAAGGGAGGGTTCGACGATGAATCCGGATACGCGCGTGCGGGGACTGGCGGGTGAGTATCTTCGCGGCAGGATCGACCGCCGCGAGTTGCTGCGAGCGGCGGCGGCTTTGGGGCTGGGGGCGCCCGCGATAGCAGGTCTCGTTGATGCGGCGAGGCCACGCGGCGCGATGGCGCAGGAGGGCGGGTTCGGGAATACGCCGAAGGGACCGAAGGTCGACAAATTGGTCGTTTGGACCCGCTCGTCACCCGACGCTCCCGACAACACCGAATTCGCCAACATTACGGCGATGGCGAACGCGTACACCGCTGCCATCGGCACCCCGGTGGAGGTGATCACGGTTCCCGACGCCGACTTCAAGAATAAGATGGGGCTCTCCGCACCGAACGGACAAGGACCGGATGTGTTCGGTCCGATTGCCCACGACTGGATCGGCGAGTTCGCCGTCCAGGGGATCGCGGCCGAAATCCCGGACGGGCTGGTCGACGGGATGGAGGACTTTCTCCCCGTCGCCATCGATGCCGCCAAGTTCGAGGGCAAGTCTTTTGGCGTGCCGATCTTTGTCGAGTCGGTCGCGCTGATCTACAACAAGGACATGGTGCCGACGCCGCCCGCGACCTGGGATGAGTTGGTCGCGAAGGCGACGGAACTCACCGCCGGCGATGTCTACGGCTTTGGCTTCCCGCTCCTCGAGCAGTACCACGAGGGCGGCTTCTTCAATGGCATGGGCGGCTATGTCTTCCGCTTCGAGGAGGGGCAATTCGACATCGGAGACATCGGTCTGAACAACGACGGCGGTGTCGGCGCCGCGAAGTTGCTCCGTGACATGTACCACCAACAAAAGCCACCGATGCCTGCGGCCGCGATCGATCGTGCCAACATGCATAAGGCCCAGGAAGGGATGATGGAGGCGAAGCAGCTGGCGATGACGATCAACGGACCGTGGCGGGAGGCTCCGTTGACCAAGGCCGGCGTCAACTACGGGGTGGCCAAGCTGCCGACCTTGCCGAATGGCGAGCCGATGCGTCCGTTCCTTGGCGTTCAGGTCTGGGCCGCGAACTCCTACAGCAAGAACAAGGACGCCGCTCTCGACTTTGTCGGGTTTGCGACCGGTACCAACAGTGTGCTCGAACTTTACAAGGGTTTCATCAAGGCACCCGCCCGGCAGAGTGCGGCGACAAATCCGGCCGTAACCGCCAATCCGAACGTTCAAACGTGGTTGGCGCAGGCGGCGGACGGTGTGCCGATGCCGAATATCCCGGAGATGTCCAGCGTCTGGAAACCGTGGGGCGATGCAATGGACGGGATCATTCCGAAGAACGCCCCGGACGACCAGACCAAGACGCTCCTCGACAACGCGGTCGACCAGATCAAGACCGCGATCGAAGAAGCTGACAGCTAAGCCCGTACCTTCGGCACGGTCTCTGGCAGCTGTGGGTGCGCCCGACTCGCGGGCGCACTCCCGTCGCAAAGGAGCAGACCGAAGATGGCCGTCAACGCTCCGGTGGCGGGCGCGGTGCCCGCTCGAGTGGCAGCCAAGGCCCCGCCTCGCCGCTCGCAACCGATTGCCTTCGCGTATCTGTTTCCGGTCATCGTCTCGGCAGTTCTCTTCACGATCGTTCCGTTCATCTACACCGCCTATTTCGCGTTCACCAACTACAACCGCCTCCGCAACTTTCAGAGCTACGACTGGATCGGTCTCCGAAACTTCGAGCGGATCTTCGCTTCGGGAAGCGAGTTCTTCCCGGTGCTCGGCTGGACCGTCGGCTGGATGGTGCTGACGACGTTTTTCAACGTCGGTGCCGGCGCCGGTCTCGCACTCCTCCTCAATTACCCCCATCTTCGCGAACGCAATCTCTATCGCACGATCCTGATCATCCCCTGGGCGCTGCCGTTCATCCTCCTCGTCCAAGTCTGGACCGGTGTCCTCAACACCCAGGGACCGGTGAATCAGATCCTCGGCAAGATCGGGATCAGCGGCCCGACCTGGATCGGTGAAGTGGCATCGCCGACCGCCGCCCGCATCTCGCTCCTTCTGGTGAATCTCTGGTTCACCTACCCGTTCTTCATGACCGTCTGCCTGGCGGCGCTGCAGGCGATTCCGCGCGATCTCTACGAAGTGGCTGACCTCGACGGCGCCGGTACCATGGCCCGTCTGAAGGACATCACCTTCCCGTTCATGCTCGTCGCGATCATGCCGCTCCTGATTACCCAGGCGGCATACCAGTTCAACAACGCCGCGGTGATCGTCCTTCTCACCAAGGGGTTCCCGAAGACGGAACCGGGCGCCCAGGCGGGCGCGACCGACACCCTGGCCAGCTTTGCCTACCAGCTCGTCTTCAGGGAGGGCAGGTACGGTCTTGCCGCTGCCTACAGCATCGTCATCTTCTTCATCATTGCGACGATCACCGTCTTCAATGCGTCGGTGACTCGCTCGTTTGGGGAGGCGAGCTGATGGCGGCTGAACAGGCGATCCCGGTCGCACGACCGCGATCCGTGGGTCAGACAACCGGTCTCTTCTCGTCGCGCAAGACGCGGCAGACGATCGAGGTCTGGGCGATCCGCTTGGTGCTGATCGTCATCTGCGCCGCGACATTGCTGCCAACACTGTACGTCGTCCTCTACTCGTTGAAGGGGGGAGGACCGAGTCTCTACAGCCGAACCCTGATCCCGGAGGTGCTCACCTTCGACAACTACCGGCAACTGCTGGAGGGGAGTTTCCCACGCTGGGTTGGCAACAGTCTGATCCTCGGGCTCACCAGCGGGTTCCTCGCGGTTCTCTTCTCGACGTTCGCCGGGTATGCGTTCTCGCGGATGCGCTTCCCGGGTCGCCGCCACGGAATTCTGGTGCTCCTCGTCGTCCAGATGCTTCCGGCCAACATGGCCCTGGTCGCCTACTTCAAGCTTCTACGCGAAGTGAACCTGCTCAATACGCGAACGGGACTGATCCTGATCTTCGGCTTCGGCGGGAGCGCGCTCGCGGTCTGGCTGATGAAGAACTTCATGGACAGCATCCCGCGCGACCTTGACGAGGCGGCCTCGCTCGATGGGGCGAACCACTGGCGCACCTTCTGGACCGTGATCTTCCCGCTGGTGCAGCCGATGCTGGTTGCCCAGTTCATCTTCGGGTTCATCGGCGTCTACAACGAGTACCTGTTGACGACGGTGCTCCTCTCCGACCCGGACAAATACCCGCTCGGTGTGGGAGTGCGCACCTTCTCCGAACAGTTCAACACGAACTGGACGCAGTTCTGCGCCGCCGCGGTGCTCGGCTCCGCGCCGATCCTGTTCATCTTCTTCCTCGCTCAGCGTCTCCTGGTCGAAGGGTTGACGAAGGGCGCGGTCAAGGGATAACGCGCCTTCCGTGGGTCCGGACAACGGCTCAGCAGGCGTGCCGCCCACTGTGCCGTTGTCCACTCGTCGACAATGAATTGGGGAGGGGATGACTCAGCGACCCGAGACGCCCGACTGGGTCAAGCACGCGATCTTCTACCAAATCTTCCCGGACCGGTTCGCGAAGAGCGCCGGTCTCGAGAAACCGAACAATCTTGAGCCGTGGGACAGCGATCCGACGCCGCGCGGTTACAAGGGCGGCGACCTCGTCGGGGTGCGCGAGCGACTGGACTTTCTCCAGGAGCTCGGGGTCACGGCAATCTACTTCACGCCGATCTTCCAGTCGGCGTCGAACCACCGCTACCACACGCACGACTACTACCGGATCGATCCCCTCCTCGGCGGCGACAAGGCGTTCGACGAACTCCTGGCGGAATGCCACCGGCGCGGGTTGCGGGTTGTCCTCGACGGCGTCTTCAATCACGCCAGTCGGGGGTTCTTCCAGTTCAACGACATCCTGGAGAACGGGGAGGCCTCGCCGTGGCTCGACTGGTTCACCTTCACCAAGCACCCCGCGAACGCCTACGATCACGGCCGACCGCCCGACTACACGGCTTGGGTGGGATTGCACGCGCTGCCAAAGTTCAACACCGATAATCCGCAGGTCCGGGAGTACCTGATGCGGGTGGGTGAGTACTGGCTGCGGAAGGGTATCGACGGGTGGCGGCTCGACGTCGCGCCGGAGATCACGAGCGAAGGGTTCTGGACGGAGTTTCGGGAGCGGATGAAAGCGGTCAACCCGGAGGCGTACCTCGTCGGCGAGATCTGGGGGGATGCCCGTTCGTGGTTACAGGGCGATCAGTTCGACGGGACGATGAACTACCTCTTTACGGAAGCGGCGATCGCCTTTTGCGGCGGGCGACATATCCTCTTGGAAACCGTCGTCGGTCGATCGTACGCGCCGTACCCGAGCATCGACGGCCGTACCTATGCTGCGAAGATCGAGCGGTTGCTCAGGCTTTACCCGTGGCAGATTCAGCTCACGCAATTGAACCTTTTGGACAGTCACGACACCTCGCGATTGATCTCGATCGTCGGCGGCGACGTGGCGAGTGTCCGACTGGCGAACCTTCTCCTCTTCACCTTTCCCGGTGCTCCGTCCATCTACTACGGCG
>JAXDKI010000537.1:0-16527 GCA_034667245.1 Thermomicrobiales bacterium
CACCGCCAGCCGCTCCCACCGACGTGGATGATGCCCTCGTGGTCGCTGTTGCGATCGGCCTTGTTTATGCAGCCCGCCTGAAGAGTTTGGGTTCTTGTTTGCGTCGCGCTCACTGCTCGCTCCGTTGGTAAATGGTCTCGCGTACTGTTTGCGACACCCGGAGTTCCCCCGTGTGCGACGCTCCTTGCGAAGAGATCTCGGAGCAACGCCTCAGGAGGCGACGGCGTGGGTGATTGACAGGCGCGATGCAGGCCCCTACGATCCCCTCGTCCGCGCAGGACAGAGGGATCGCACAACGGTCTCGGCTACGCCGACGTGAGGGTTTTGGGGTGCCATGCTGACCGTCTGTCGGCGTCGCTTTTTAAGTGCCCATCTCGATCCTCCCGCCGGGGCGTCCGCCAACGCGCCGTCGCGCCGACCACGTCACGGCCTATTCCGACTGACGGCCATTCGCTTGACCACCGACGAAATCGCGAGATAATGAGACGTCCGGGACGGAGCAGATCGCCAATTCGACGAGAATCATCGATGTAGTTGCCAGCAAACTGCAAACGAGATCGAGCTAGGTCCTTCAGGTGCTCTGACAATGAGGCTCGTTCGACCTCGTGGATAAGTCGGTTAAAGGTCACGTCGTCTCGGAGACTCCTGATTATTTGATTGACCTGACGAAGGTACATGCTGTGGCCGCCAACCGCACCCAACAGAAACTACCAGTGGGCAGCCTTGAATTCAGACGCAGCAAACGATAGGGCCTCGAAGCGGACCCCTGAGTATGCTGATCACCGTACGTGGACCTTTCCCGGCGGGGCCAAGATTAGGACGTCTCGGATCGGTCAGGGAATGCGTCTGGTCACGGATTGGTCACGAACCAGGCAGAATGGAGCAAAACGCACCAACACAGAAGAGAACAGGGAGAGCGCGGAACAAGTACGCGCTACCACGAAAAAGCACGGGAGAGAACGGATCGGCACGCCCTCTCCCGAAGATGACCTACTACCTCGACGACTGAAAATCCATAGCGCTACGAGGCTTGTTGGGTCCCTGTTGGGGACGTTGTCGCGTTTTATGTTCCCGATGTTGCCCTCGGAACCGCTGAGCAGTTCCTCGACGCGTGTCGCCGCCCCTCGCTGCATGTGGGCAGAAACATGGCTGTAACGCATGGTCATCGCCAGCGTCGCGTGGCCGAGTCGGTCCTGGAGCAGTCGGGGTGGCAGGGTCCGAGCAGTCCATGACTTCGGTTCACTCATACAGCGCCCGCAGCCCCCTGTACCGCTCGGGGGACGACAACACATCGACGTTGTCGGTCATCTGGTCAATCGCCCCTACCCATCCGACCCGCTCCACGATCCCCTTGACCTCGGGGTCCACGATCGCCTCCGCCAGCGCCGCAACAAAGCGATCGCCATGGATCACCCGAAACGGCCGCCCGTGGAACCGCGACGTCCGTCCCTCCACCGGACGTGCCAGACCGAGCTCGTTCTGCAACCGGGCGACGACCTCGTACGCCACGCAGAGGTGCTCCTCCCGCTCCTGCCACCTCGCCGCGGCGAGCACCGGCTGGAAGACTGGTCCGAGCTCCGCCGCACACGCAAGCCTGCGAAACGCGGTGCCAAACCACTTGGTGTACGGGGCATATCGCCGCTCCATCAGGAAGCAAAGACGCATCAGATCGCGAACCAGCGTCGCCGCAACCAGCCCCGACCCCAGCTCGTCGCCAACCTCCCCCGTCCGCCCGACGAACGCCTCCTGCTGCGCAATCCGCCGCCACTGACAGGCAAGCACGTAGAGCCACACCTCGTGCGGGTAGGCAGCCAGCGCGGCACGCCGCGGTTCCAGCTCCCCCAACCCGTCGTGGTAGACCCGCCCCGCCGTCACCTCCAGCAGCTTCTGCTGCGGCAGCACCAACCACTCGACCACCGACAACCCGGCAACCGGATCGATCCCGAGCCAAGAGTCGAACCACGAACCCGCCACCAGAACCTCGACCTTGTGATCGACCGGCCCCGTCTCCCGCACCTGCGGCAACCGCACCCCCTCGTCGTCCGGCGGTCCGAAGTGCGTCGAGTAGCCGCGAAAGGTGGCAGGCAACCGCTCCGCCAGCACCGCAATGATCCGATCCCGGTGCGCCCCGTAATCCTCCTCCGAAACGAAGAGGAGCAACCGCGGCCCCCACTCGTGGTCGGTCGAACGCGCCGTGTCGTATCCCAGCACCTCCGACCCATATCCGATCAGCGCGGCCGAGTGGCGCAGCTGCGGAAATGCCTCGGCAAGAATCGGCGCCACCGCCTCCGCGTAGAAGAGACCGCTGAGCTCCTGCCCCGGCACGAACTCCGGCATCGCCCACCTCTTCCGAAGAGAGCATCCCACCTCGGACGCTCGCGTCAGTCCACCCTCGGCGACTCCCGGCGGTAGAGCCCCGCCAACCCGTCCGCGATCTCGGCCATCCGCTCTCGCAACTCCGGCGGCCCGATCACCACCGCCTCGGCGCCAAGGCGGAGCAGCTCCGCGGGCGCGTGCGTGATCGACTCCATCGGCACCGTGACCCGCGTCCACCCCTCCGCATCCGGGGTGCCGGCGCTCGCCATCACGGCCCGCGTCGCCATCGTGTTGAAGAGGTAGGGAAAGAGTTCGAGACCGCGCGGCGACAGCCGAACCACCGCCTCGTGCCGGTACAATCTGGTCAGGAACTGCTCCGACCACGTCGTCCAGTATCCGACCAGATCGAACCCCTCCGGCCGCTCGCATCGTTCGTCCAGGGTCTCCAGCTCCAGAATGCGCGAAACCCGGTACGTCCGCTCCTGCCCTGCCACGGCGCCGACCAAATACCAGGCGCCCCCCTTCAGGACCAACCCGAGCGGATCGAGCGCCCGCTCCACCTCGCCGCCCCAGCGCTGGTAGCGGACGCGGAGCCGCTTCTGATTCCAGACCGCGTCCGCCACCGCCGCCAGGTAGGGCGGCTGCTCGGCATCCTGAAACCACCCCGGCGCATCGAGGTGGAACCGCTCACGGATCCGCCCCGCCCGCGACCGCAGCTCCGGCGGCAGCGCCGCCATCAGCTTGAGCTGCGCCGCCGCCAGCACCGTCCCCAGCCCCAGCTCCGCCGCCGGACCCGGCACACCGGCAAGGAAGAGCGACTCCGCCTCGTCCGCCGTCAACCCGGTCAACCGCGTCCGGTACCCATCGAGCAGCTGGTACCCACCGTCCGGACCGCGATCGCCATAGACCGGCACCCCCGCCGCGCTCAGCGAATCGACATCCCGGTAGACCGTCCGCACCGAGACTTCGAGCTCGTCCGCCAGCGCCTGGGCGGTCATCCGCCCCCGCGTCTGCAGCAGCAATAGGATCGACAGCAACCGGCTCGCACGCATGCCTCAGAGTATCGCAGAGATCCTGACAGAAGATGACAGGTACACCGACTACGATGAATCGAGATCGATGACCGCGACGGAAAGGACAACACATGACCACCCACGGCACCGGCACCTTCAAAGGAATGAGCTGGGACGAGCAGACCTACAGCGAGGTCGAAGGCGGCCCGAAACTCTCCCGCGCCCTCGTCACCAACGCCTACCACGGCGCCATCGAAGGCGAGGGAACGTTGGAATACCTGCTCATGTACCGAACCGACGGCACCTGCGTTTACGTCGGCGCCGAGCGCATCGTCGGCACCGTCGACGGCCGCGCCGGCAGCTTCGTGCTCCAGCACAGCGGCACCTTCGAAGCCGACACCGCCACCACAACACTCACCGTCGTCCCCGGCTGCGGCACCGGCGAGCTCGCCGCTCTGCGCGGCGAAGGCGCTTTCGCCGCCGGCCACGGCGTCGTACCCTACACCTTCGACTACCACTTCGAGTAATGGCCAACCGCTAGCTCTGCAGAAGGTCGCACAGATGACGCTGTATCGCCTCTACCTCGAATCGGGCCCCAAACGCAAAAAGACCATGGTCCACGTCCTCGATCTCCTCGGCTGCATCGCCAATGGCCCCACCACCGAAGACGCCCTCGCCCACACCCCGGACGCCATCCGCGCCTACCTCCGCTTCCTCCACCGCCACGGCGCCCCGGCCGACCCCGCGGCCGACGTCGAAACCGAGGTCGCCGAGCACATCACAGAGGGAATGTGGCTGGGCAACGGCGACCCCTCCATCGTCTTCGAAGCCGATCTGGAGCCGCTGCCCCCCGACGACGTCGAGGAGTTCATCGCCCGCCTGGAATGGATGCGTTCGGACATGCTCGCCCTCGTCGAAGGATTGAGCGACGGGCAGTGGGAAGAGAAACCCCCGACCGCACGGGCCATCAGACGCATCCTCGACCACGTCTCCGCCGCCGAATACAGCTACGTCCGCCTCTTCGGCAAAATCCCCGGCCTCGCCGGGCCCGGCGCCATCGAGAAGATGTCCCGGGAAGAGTTCCTGACCTGGACGACCCACCTCCGCGAGCGCGAGATCGACCGCCTCCGCTCCCTCACCGATGCCGAGCGCTCTGAACCCTTCGTCCGCGGCCAATCCACCCGCACCGCCCGCAAAGTCATCCGCCGCATGCTCGAACACCAATGGGAACACCTCGCCGAACTTCAGGCCCGCCTGGGCGAGCCGCCCCCCACCACCCGTCATCTTGAGCGCAGCGAAGGATCTCTCTCCGCGAGAAGCAACACGCCAAGCGAAGCCACACGGAATAGTGCACCTACCATCTGAGGCAAAGAACGTGACCCAACCACCCGACCTGACCCAACGACTCCGCGCCTGGTCCTACCGCCGCCAACTCCTCGACCGCACCGCCCTCGATCCCGCCGTGGCCCTGCGCCACATCATCGCCGTCTACAGCACGCACCCCACCGCACACCTCTCCCTGCACTGCCGAACCGCCTCCCTCGCCCCCCAGGACATCGCCGAACTGGAGCTACGGCGAGAAGTCGTCCGCATCCCCGCCATGCGCGGCTCCATCTTCCTCGCACCGCTCGAAACTGCTGCCCGCCTCGCCGCCGCCACCCGCCGCCCCCTCGAAAACGTCGCCCCCAATCTCCGCTACGCCGGTCTCGACCCCGCAGGGTACGCGGCGCTAAAGCCACGCGTCCTCGCCCTTACCCAGGAACCGACCACCGCCGACGCCCTCAAGCGCGCAATTCCCATCGAGGGCCGCCTCACGACCGCCGTCCATCTCATGGCCCGCGAGGGACTGCTCCTCCGCCTCGGCTCCAGCCTCCGCACCGACAACCTCCGCTACGTTGCCACCGACGCCTGGCTCGGCCGTCCCCTCGACGAGGCAGATCCCACCGACTCCCTCCGCTGGCTTGCCGAGTCGTACCTCCGCGCCTTTGGTCCCGCCCGCGTCGCCGACTTCGCCTGGTGGAGCGGCGTCTCCATCCGCCGCGCCCGCGAAGCCCTCGCCGGCTGCGACCTCGTCGACGTCAGCGCCGGCCACCTCCTTCCCGCCGACCAGCACGACGTCTTCGCCGCCGTCGAACCCATCCCCGACGACACCGTCACCCTCCTCCCCAAGTGGGACGCCTATACCATGGGCCACGCCCCCGATGGCCGCCAACGCCTGATCCCCGACCCGCACCTCGGCAAAGCCTTCACCCTCCTCGGCAAAGCGGTTACCGCCGGCGACGGCCTCCCCCTGCTCCTCCGCGGCGGCCGCGCCGTCGCCAGTTGGTCCCACCGCTTCGCCGGCGACCGCATGCTCGTCACCGTCAAACCCTTCGCGCCCGACGCCCTGCCCGCGCTTCTCCACGTCGAACGGGGGTTTGACGAGGTCGGGCGGTTGCTGGGTGCGGCCGATGTCGAAGTCGTCGCAGCAGCTGCAGGGTGACCCCGTCGCGTGCGGTCACCCCTTCGGTAGACGACCTGGCATTGGTTGAGACCGCTGCCGCGCTCCCTCCCGATTTGGATGATGATCCCGACCTGGCCACCGGGCGATCTACCAGCCACACCTGCCGGCCGCCGACCCGGAGACCGACGAGCGGTTCAGGGCAACGACGCCCGAGGCCCCGTACCGGAAGTGGCGCACCTGGCAGATGTTCGATGGCCATCCGCTCTGGATCGAGATCGGGACCGATTTTGCCGATCACTATCTGAAGGGATTTGCCGCCCCGGCAGGCTGAACCTTCCCCAGAAATGGCCAACATCCGAGACCTGTCGGGACGGTCGGCCTCCTATCCACCTGCGACACAGGCCGCAACAACGTCACACCTTGCCGTCGGTACCCCCGGTCGAGTCACCCCGCCAATCGGCTGAATCGACCCCCCGGGTTCCGCCAATCCCCCGCCGCCGGCGGATCTGTAGCCCACCCTTCAGTTGCACACGCCACCAACAGGCTGGCCCCCTCAGGAGTGGCACTACGCATGCATTTACACATATGAGACAACTTGACGCGCGCGCTCTGAGGACCCCGCCATGCCCAACGTCTTCTCCGTCGTCGGCGAGAACCGCGAAGACCCCGACCGCCTCCTCCTCATCGGCAGCGATGGCTTGCACTACCAGTACCAGCTCCCGGACGGCATCACCACGCCGGTCGAGCCCGACGACGCCTGGGTCATCGATCCGGACGTCCCGCCCGTCGACGAGCTCATCGGCTAACGGTCCCGTGCCTCCTCGCGCTCAAACCGGTCGCCGCTGCGCCTGCCGCTTGCGTTTTCGCACGCACGCCACAGCTTGGGAGAGCGGCCGTGCCAACCTTCGTTGCCAGCCGACCTCCTCGCCCATCGCCTCCACGTGCGCGATGGCCGAACCGACCGGGTCTCGGGTGCGCGTGTACCGTCGATACAGCTCGTCGCGCCGCCGCATCAGCCAGAGGTAGACGTCCGTCTCCGTGGCGCCGGGGAACTGCCGCGTCACGCCCCGCTCCCGGGCGAACTGCACGATCGGACGATAGACCCGGTCGTACCAGCGGATCACCGCCTCCTCGCGACCAACGCTCTTCCCCTCGAACACCTCCTCCAGCCACCGCCGGTGCAGCTCGATGTGCTCCCACATCTCGTCGTACCGCCCCAACGCCGTGGGCCGGATGTCGTGGTCGGGGCGGAGCCGGTCGAGCTCGGTCCGCCGCAAGAATTCCGCATACTCGGCCTGTTGCAGCAGTTCCTCCGGTCCCATCGTCGCATACAGCGGAGCGCGCACGTGCCCCTCGGTGACCTCGGCGTCGATGTACGCCTGACCCCGCTCCCGTGCCACCGACACCCGGTGATTGCCGTCCTTGACGAAGTAGACGTCCCCGATCTTGTAGAGCTGGATCGGCGGCAGCACCTTGTCCTCGTAGTAGGCGCTGTCGATCCGCTTCCACCGGCCCGCGGTGTGCCCTTGCCGCGGCAGGAACGCCCGATCGAAGTCGCGGAACCGGTCCATGCTCCCAACGATCCAATCGACCGGCACCGGCCGCACGCCCCGATAGCTCTCCCGCTCCGGCGAAAAACGCCGCCGGATCTCGTGGTACGGAACCAGGTCATTCGAGCGGCGTCCAAACATCGCCCGCGCGTCCCGCAGGAACGCGCGCCGGCGTGCGTGGAAATAGTCATCATTGACCTGTTGTCTCGTGGACGTGTCGAACATGGCCAGGTCCGGGCGCGATCGCGGCCAAGCGGGTGGGAGTGTCACGCCCCGACATCCACCGCCTGGGAGCAGGCACGACCCATACCACAGCGCCGCGATCGTCACATCGCCCGCTGGACTTGACACAACGTGACGGGCAGACATTGGCCGATCGCGACCGACATCCTGCCGCGGGCACGCGTCTCCTGCGAAAGAACGAGACCACGCCCTCCGAAAGACGACTCGGCCCCCCACCGTTTGAACGTGGTCGCCGATTCCATCAACACAGATGCTTGCCCGTCCAAGGGGTACGGCAGGGAGCAGACGCTCTCCACCCTAAGCGTCCATTTCTCTGCCAATGCATCGCCAAGTCGGCTGTTCCCTCTCCAATTGGCGCGCCGGCCATCTTCCCTCGCCTCGCCCGCTCTATGGCCGGCGACGAGGGGAGGATGCGGCTTGCCGGGAGTGAACTGGCCGTCCCGGTGCCCGGAGAGCTGCCGACACCGCGGGTGAGCAAGGAGGCTGACGATGGACGAGGCAACGTCGACGACCGACCAGGTCATGCCACCGATGGCGCCGGACACGCAGCAATCACCCGGCGTCCCGGTGAAGGCCGACGTCACCGTCCGCGCGCCGCTGGAGGAGGTCTACGCCTTTTGGAGCGGGTTTCGGAGCATGCCGAGCTTCATGGATACCCTCGCCTCGGTTCAGATCACGGGCGACGGGCGAGCGCACTGGGTACTGCGAGGACCGGCCGGGATGAAGGTCGAGTTTGACGCCGAAATCACCGAGGCGATACCAAACGAGCGCATCGCCTGGCGCACAACCCCGGGGTCCAAAGCGAACGCCATGGGCGCCATCATGAACCGCGACATCACCATCAAGTCCTCGCAGTGCCACGTGCATCGCTACATGCAGCCCCTGCTGGAACACATTCAGAACGGGGACATCGACCCCACCTTCATCATCACCCACACCCTGCCGCTCGACGCCGCCCCCAAGGGCTACGACATGTTCAAGAACAAGCTCGACAACTGCGAGAAAGTCGTCCTCAAAGCGTAGCCCGTCCCCACGAGCCAGTCGGGAACGAGCGTTACCTCCTACCGCGGTGCCTTGCACCCCGCGTCATTCCGAGCGAAGCCGAGGCATCTCTCCTCGGCCGGAAGCAACCGCACAAACGACGTTGCGCTCAGCATCAAGCGCCGTTCCCGTCCATGCACTCCCATCGATTCCCATCGACCCGGCGCGGGAGGGCCCTCTGTCCCCCGCGCCCCCGAACTGGCGACACTCGAACGATGGATTGAGAACAACCACTGACAGTCCCTCGCGCCCAGCGCCCGGCCCCGGCTCCGCCACTGGAGTTGGCCGCAACCGCCGACGGACCTCGGCCACCGACGACCTCGCCCGCGTTGTCTGCGCAACGAAGACCAGCGCGTCGTACCGCGCCGCGGGGACAATGGTCTGGCGCATCGCCTCCTCCCCCTCGTACAGTGCCCCGATCTCCCGCGTGATCCGCGGCTCCCGAAACCACGCGGCCGCGTCCTCGTCCAGCCGCCTCAGATCCACCACGAAGGCCGGCAGCTCGAGCCGCGCCAGCATCGCGTCCAGGCTCCCCTCCGGCGCCGGCCCGACCGCCACCTCCCGCAGGACAAACGCCCCCGGACTCTCCTCGACCATCGCCTGGAACGCCCCCTCGCCGAAAGCAAACCCGACCACGACCAACTGCGAGTCATACACCCGCGCCAGGCACATCCCCATCGTCTCGACCGTCCCGTCGAACAGCCCCGCCGGATCCCGGGCCACGTGCGCGTTGTGCGCCCAAACCACCACCTTGGACCGCGGCCCGCCCGTCTCCAGCAGCCACCCGACGCTCTCGGCCATCGCCCGGTCGCGGAGCGTGTACCGGGTCTTGTTGTCGTCACCCGTTCGCCGCTGCTCGTCGGCCTGACAGAGAACGCGGGCATGGCGACAGGCCAGACGCCATGCATCAGCCGAGGACCGGGCCACATACCGGCCTTCCTCCGCCTGCAGCCGTGCGGCCAGTTCCACTACCGCTCCGGAAAGTTCAGCCACCGTCAACGCGGGCAGCGTCCGGTAATCCAGGTAGACCTCCCGGAGTGGGTCCAGGTGCGGTCCGACCTCTGCGGCGTACGCCGGATCCACCTGGGCCAGGTACCGGAGCACCGCCGCCACTGCCACCGGCGTGAACTGCGCGTCGATACCGGCGAAGGTCGCCTTCGTCTCGTGGGCGGGATCGGCGTTGTAGCGGCGCATCCACCCGATCAGCGCCAGGACCTCCTCCGTGTTGCACGTCCAGAAATACATCCCCGCCAGCGCCGTCGCGGGATCGCCCCGCCCGTGCAGCACGTACTCGTTGACCGCGAGCGACTCCGCCCACGCCGCCTCGATCGCGAACGTCGTAAACCCCAGTTCCACGACGAGGAACTCGAACAGCCGGTGCTTGCACTGGAAAAACTCCCGCGTCCCGTGCGTCGCCTCTCCCAGCGCCACGATCCGCGCATCCCCCACCTGCGCCTTCAGCGGCTGGAGATCGGCAAAGCCCTGTCCGGCCTCGACCCTCGCCAGAGGAACGACCTGCCGCCGAAGTGATCGGGCAACGTCCTTTTGACGGTCCGGAGACATCCCCATCGCGCGGACTCCTCGCCATTGGCAACGGATTGTGACGTCATTATCGGTTCCCTGCGCAGTATTGCTCCCGGTACAAGTCATCGCGTGTCATCGGTCATCGTGCGGCCGTCGCCGCTCAATCTGGCGCCACCTGCAAGAACCGAGACAATCATGTCGAGATGGGTTGCGAGACAAGGCCCATCGCGTACGCACCCCGGCCGCCGACGTGCTCAAAGCGGTGTCTCAGGATGGGCAGTTGTCGCGACGGGGCCCCGCACGGGCTGGCGTAGGACAATGGGCCAGCGCACGCCCCGCGGCGGGCGGGCGCAGTGGCCCGATCGCGTCTCATGTGCCTGTTGGGGGACGATTGATGACGACCGTTCTCGGCAACGACCCGACCCGTCTGACGAACTGGGCAGGGAACTACCCTTACCGATCGACGCGGCTGCATCGACCGTCCTCGCTGGACGAGTTGCGCGCGATCGTAGCGCGCGCTCCGCGGATCCACGCGCTCGGTTCGCGCCACTCCTTCAACGACATCGCCGACTCCGCCGAGCTGGTTACGTTGGAGGGGCTCGATCAGGGAATCGAGATCGACCGGAGCGCGCGCACCGTGACGGTGAGTGCCGCGGTTCGCTATGGCGATCTTGCCCGGGCGCTCGATCGCGAGGGGCTGGCCCTCCACAACATGGCCTCCCTGCCCCATATCTCGGTCGGCGGTGCGGTGGCGACGGCCACGCACGGCTCGGGCGATGCGAACGGCAATCTCGCCACGGCGGTGGCCGCGCTCGAGTTGGTGACCAGCGACGGCGACGTCCTGCGCGTATCGCGGAGCGACGACGACTTCGCCGGGATGGTCGTGGGGCTGGGGGCGCTGGGAGTGGTGACCCGCCTGACGCTCGACGTCCAGCCCAGCTACCTCGTGCGGCAAGAGGTATTCGAGCACCTTCCTTGGGACGTACTGTTCGATCGGTTCGATGCGGTCATGTCGAGCGCGGATAGCGTGAGTCTGTTCCTGGACTACGGCGACGACGTCGGTCAGGTCTGGCTCAAAACGCGCGTGGATGCCCAGGCTCCCCGGCCGCTTCTGGACCATCTCCTGGGCGCCCGCGCTGCCTTGCGGACCGTCCATCCGGTGCCGGCGCTCTCGACCGAGAACCTGACGGATCAGCTCGGCGTGCCGGGTTCCTGGGCCGATCGCCTTCCCCACTTTCGTCTGGAGGCGGTGCCGGCGAGCGGCGCGGAGCTCCAGTCCGAGTACATGGTGCCTCGCCGGTGCGCGGTCGAAGCACTTCAAACCGTCCGCGACCTCGCCCCGGCGATCCGACCCCACTTGCTGGTATCCGAGATTCGCACCGTCGCCGCCGACGACCTCTGGTTGAGCTCGGCCTACGGGACCGACACCGTCTGCATCCACTTTTCGTGGAAGCCCGATCTGGACGCGGTGATCGGTGTGCTGCCCTTGATCGAGACCGCGCTCGCGCCGTTCTGGGCCAGGCCGCACTGGGGCAAGCTCTTCGTCGCCTCCGCCCGCGAGCTCGAGCCGCGCTTCCCACGCCTGCCCGATTTCCGCCGGCTGGCGGAGCGCCTCGACCGCCGGGGTGCGTTCCGCAACGCGTTCCTCGAGCGCCACGTGCTCGGTTGACGCCTCCGGAGCCGCCCGCCGAGCCAATTCCGCACGCCGTCAGCCGCTCCCGGCCGATCGGCAGGAGGGCGCCGCCGGGTCTCGGCCGTTTGCGGGCCGAACCGATGCACTCCATCATGAATACCGTCGATCACAGACCGAAGGAGATGGTGGGATGGGCGCAACGCCGGGCACCGCGCCGCCCGAAACCGACCTGCTGATCCGGCCCATGCGGGACGACGACCTCCATGCGGCCGACCGGGTCCGGCGGCTCGCGTTCGGCACCTTCCTCGGCCTGCCGGACCCCTTGAGCTTTCGGGGCGACGCCGATCCGCTCCGGACCCGCTATCTGGCCGATCCGAGTGCGGCCTTCGCGGCGGAGTTCGGCGGCGAACTCGTCGGCACGAACGTCGCGGTCGACTGGGGCAGCGTCGGGTTCTTCGGGCCGCTCTCGGTTCGCCCGGACCTCGCCAACCGCGGCGTCGCCCAGCGTCTGGTCGCGGCGGTCATGGAGGTGTTCGAGCGCCGGGGGACCCGGCACGTCGGCCTGTTCACGTTCGGCCACAGCCCGAAGCACCTCGCGCTCTACCAGAAGTTCGGCTTCTGGCCCCGCTTCCCCACCGCGATCATGGCGAGACCGGTGGAGCCGTCCCGTACCCTGGCCGGGTGGTCCGCCTTTTCCGAGCTGACGGCCGGGGAGCAGCAGGCGTGCCTGGAGGGCTGCTACGCCCTGACCGACGCCGTGTACCCCGGCCTCGACCTCAGTCTGGAGATCCGAGCAACCGAGCGCCACCGTCTCGGCGAGACCGTACTGCTGCTGGACGGGAGCGACCTGATCGGCTTCGCCGTCTGCCACTGCGGCCCGGGTACCGAGGCCGGCGGCGACGCCTGTTACGTCAAGTTCGGTGCGGTGCGGCCGGGACCGGAGGCCGAGCCGACCTTGGCCCGATTGCTCGACGCGTGCACGGAACTGGCAAGAGCACGGGGGCTGACGCGATTGGTGGCCGGCGTCAGCACGGCCCGCCGCGCGGCGTACCGGAGCCTGCTGGCATACGGATTCCGCACCGACGTCCTCGGCCTGGCGATGCACCGGCCGGACGAGGCCGGCTACAACCGGCCCGACGTCTACCTCCTCGACGACTGGCGGTAGCGGCCGGCCGCCGGCGCCTCGCCGGTGGCTCCGGAGTGGTGCGAGGGAGGCGAGCAATGCCCACGGAGCAAGACCTCGCGACGGTGCGGCGCCTCTACGCGGCGGTGGCGGCGGGCGATCTGGCCGCCATAGGAGAGTGCTTTCGGGAGGACGCTGTTTGGCACCTGCCGGGGACGAGCGCGCTCGCCGGCACCCATCGCGGCTGGCCCGCCATCCGGGACGACCTCCTGGCCAAGCAGGGCCCGCTCAGCGGCGACACGTTCCGCGCCCGCCTGCTCGACCCCGAGTTGGGACACGGACTCTCCCCGACGATGCGCGACGCTCGCGAGCGGCACGACGTGCTGCTCGGCGAGCAAAATTGGCGACGTACCGGCCACCCCCGTCACAGGCTTCTACCCGGAGGGCATGGGCTCCGACCGACGGCACTGAAGACCTGACCGGCTCCCTGACCGGATTCGCGCGCGCCATCGCGCCGGTGGGGATGGCGGTTGGCGAACCGCGCCGGCGAGCAAACCGGCTCGGTCCTCGGACCTCAGTCCGCCGCTTGCGGCACCAGTTGCTCGTCGGGCAACTCGCTGGCCGGGTCCGCGTCCGGGCCTTCCACGTTGAGCTTCGGCAGCACGCGGTCCAGCCACGCCGGCATGTACCAGGCGCGCTCGCCGAGCAGGTTCATCACCGCCGGCAGCAGCACCAGGCGGACGATGAACGCGTCCACCAGGATCGCCACGCCGAGCCCGATGCCGAACTCCTTGATCACCCGCGTGTCGCTCAGCGCGAAGGAGAGGAAGACCGAGCCCATGATCGCGGCCGCGGCCGCGATCACGCGGGCGGTAAAGCCGACGCCGTTGAGCATCGCGGCCGAGGTGCCGCGGTGGTGCAGGTGCTCTTCGTGGACGCGGGTCATCAGGAAGACCTCGTAGTCCATCGAGAGGCCGAAGAGGATGCCGAAGAGCATCATCGGCAAAAAGGACTCGATCGGGCCGGTCCGGGTGAGGCCGATCAGGTCGCCCGCCCACCCCCACTGGAAGACGGCGGTGACGACGCCGAAGGCCGCGCCCACCGAGAGCAGGTTCATCAGCGCCGCCTTGATCGGGATCACCACCGAGCGGAAGACCGCCGCCAGCAGGATGACGCTCAACCCGATCACGACCGCGAAAAAGAGCGGCATGCGCGAGGCGATCTTGTCGCCGAGGTCGATGAAGACCGCGGTCGCGCCACCGATGTAGACGTTGGCTCCCGTGCCGTCGACGGCCGAGGGAATGACCTCGCCCCGCAGGCGCTCCACCAGCTCGGTCGTCTCCTCGTCCTGCGGCGCGGAGGCCGGCACGACGGTAATCACCGCGGTGTCGTTCGCCTGGTTGGCGACTGGATCGGAGACGGCGACGACCCCCTCGGTGCCCTTCATCGCGGCGACGAGCTCGGCCAACGCCTCGCCGTTCAATCCGCCGTCTTGCTCGACCGCGACGACCAAGGGACCGTTGAAACCGGGGCCGAAACCCTCGGCGAGCAGGTCGTAGGCGCGCTTGGTGTGCATCTCCTCCGAGCCGTTGCCGGCATCGGACGAGCCGAGGCGCATGTCAAGGTAGGGGAGGCAGAGGACGAGCAGCGCGGCGAGGGCGAGGCCGCCGATCAGGGCCGGGCGGCGCTCGACCAGGCGGCCCCAGCGGAACCAGAAGCCGTCCCGACTGGCGCCATCGCCGCCGAGCCCCGGGATCTTCCACGTGTCGATGCGACGGCCCACGAAACCGAGCACCATCGGCAGGAAGCCGATCGCCACGAGCACGCTGGCAGCTACCACGATCGCCGCGGCGATACCGAGCGCCGCCACGAAGGGGATGCCCATCGCGAGCAAGCCGAGGAGCGCGATCGCGACCACCGTGCCGGCGAAGATCACGGCGCGCCCGGCCGTGTCGATCGCCCGCTCGACGGCGGCCGCTACCGAGAGCCCGTGGTGGACGCCTTCGCGGTAGCGGGTGACGATGAAGAGGCAGTAGTCGATGCCGACGCCGAGCCCGATCATCGAGAGGAACGCGGGCGTGAAGGTGCTCATGTCGAAGACGTTGGCGGCCATGGTCGTGATCAGGACGCCGATCACCAGGCCGATCAGCGCGGTCACGATCGGCAGGCCCATGGCGACCACCGAGCCGAACATGACGAGCAGGATCACCATCGCCATCGCGATGCCGATCAGCTCCGAGCTGCCCGGCGGCTCCTGCTCGGTGGCCGCGACGATCTGACCGCCGACCTCGACCTGCAGGCCCTCAGCGGCGGAACGATCGACCAGCCCGGTCAACCGCTCGATCTCCTCGATCGGAATCTCGTTGGCGGCCTTCTCGTATTGGACCGTGGCGTAGGCGTAGGTCCCGTCGGCCGAAATCGCGCCAGGGCTGTCGAAGGGCGAGACCACGGCGATCACGCCGGGCAGCGTGGCGGCTTCCGCAAGGAGCGCGTCGATCCGCGGGCGCACGACGGGATCCTCGACCCCGGCGTCGGCGCGGACCACGATCGTCGCACTGTCGCCTGCCTGGCTCGGGAAGCGTTCGGTGAGAAGGTCGACCGCTTTCTGCGATTCGACGCCGGGGATGGTGAAGCTGTCGACGAATTCGCCGCCCGCGGTGGCGACGAGACCGCCAAGGAGGGCGAGGGCGACGATCCAGGCCCCGAGCACTGCCCAGCGGCGGCGCACGGAAAAGCGCGCCCAGCGCTGCAGCGCCCCGGCGGGGCGAGCGGAAGAACGGATGGACATGGGAAGTGGCCTCCTGAGGCAGCCGGGCTACTAACTAAACGATCACTCAGTGTACACTGAAGCGCGATCTGGTCGTCAAGGCGGTGAGGACACCAATTCCATGGCGGGACATCACGATGGCGCGGACGGCCGGGAGCGGCTGCTCAACGAGGCGCGACGACTCTTCCTCGACCAGGGCTACGCCGAGGTCTCCATGCAGGAGATCGCGACCGCCGCGGAGATGACCAAGGGCGCGCCGTATTACCACTTCCGCGACAAGGAGGACCTCTTCGTGCAGGTCTTCCGGCGGGAGATGGCAGAGCTCACGACGCGGCTGGTCGATCATCTGGCCCAGGGGCGGAACCTCCGCGAACGGCTGTTGGCCGTCGTGCGCCTGACCGAAGCGAAGGATAGATCGGGTTTCGGACAATTGGTGACCGATTTCGACCGCCACGTCTCGCCGCAGCGGCGACTCCAGGTCCAGCAGGAGTGCGCGCTCCCGACGGCCGAATTGCTCAAGGTCTTCGCGCGCGCGGCGGCCGACGGCGAGTTGACGCGCACGAATCCGGAGACCGCCCACGCGGTCTTCCTCGCGCTGTTGGTCGGGCAGGCCGAGATCCGGAAGATCGAGCCCGGGGTGGCCGCGATCGTCGGCTGGAACACGGTGGCCACCTCCGAGCAACTCGTCGACGTCTTCCTGGACGGCGTGTAGTCGGCGGGCCGATCGCCTCTGTGACTCGTTCCGAGAGCGGTTAGGTCGCCCGAGTTTACCCAGAATGGTGTGTCCCATAACTCGTGGCTTTAGCGACGTCTCGATTCTTGCTCGCGCCGCCAAGATCTGATCCGTGATCAGGCGGTGTACATTCCCATGACA
>JAXDKI010000538.1:0-2957 GCA_034667245.1 Thermomicrobiales bacterium
TGACTGAGGTCGTGGTGCATGGGTGGGACCTTGCGAAGGCGACGGGGCTGCCGTTCGAGTTGCCTGAGGAGACGGTGCTTGCCTGCTATGAGCACGTGGCCGCGTTCCTCGTCGAGCCGCCTGTTCCTGAGCTGTGGGGCGCTTCGGTGGAGGTCTCCGCGGGAGCTCCCCTGATGGATCGGCTGGTGGGGATCGCCGGCCGGCGGCCGTAGTACGAGCGAATCGAATTCTTGTCGGGAGGTGCGAGTAAGTTGCGGGGCATGGGTGATGTGGTGAAGGCGTTGCTGCCGTGGAAGGACCCGGATGGCTTCCTCAAGGGGTTGCCTGAGGGCATTGACGCGCAGTACTACGCGGGTGGCGAACGGCCCGCGTTGGATGCGGTCGAGTTCTACGTGCCGAGCTACATGGGGTCGTCCGAGGTTGTCGAGGTCATCGAGGCGATGCCCGCGCTGAAGGTGATCCAGACACAGACGGCGGGCTTCGAGAACTTGCTGCCGCACCTGCGCGAGGGCGTCACCTTGTGCAATGCGCGGGGTGTGCACGACGCGTCGACGGCTGAGTTGGCCGTCGGGCTGATCATCGCGATGTACCGCCGGCTGCCGCGCGCGGTGAAGAACCAGGAGCGCGGCGAGTGGCCATCGTCGTACCAGGAGCTGGACGACTCGCTCGCAGATCGGACCGTACTGATCCTCGGCTACGGCTCGATCGGGGAGGCGCTGGAGCGGCGGCTGGATGGGTTCGAGTGCGAGATCATCCGGGTCGCGCGGCGGGCCCGCGAGGGCGTCCATCCGATCACGGATCTGCCCGACTTGCTGCCGCGCGCGGACGTGGTCGTACTGCTGACGCCGGCGACCGACGAGACACGAGGGATGGTCGACGCGAAGTTCCTCGCGCAACTCAAGGACGGTGCGCTCCTGGTCAATGTCGCGCGCGGTGTCGTGGTCGACACGGACGCGCTGCTCGCGGAGCTGAAAACACAGCGGATCCGGGCCGCTGTCGACGTGACAGATCCCGAACCGCTTCCCGCCGGCCACCCGCTCTGGGCCGCACCGAACATCCTCATCAACCCCCACCGAGGTGGGGCTTCGACAGCCTTCGAACCACGGGTGGCCCGCCTGGTCCGCGCCCAACTCGAGCGTTACGCCACCGGCCAACCCCTGATCAACGTCGTCGCGGGACCACCGCGCTGACCCGATACATCGCGCGGCACGCGCCTCGCTGCAAGAACGACCGTGCGGCACGCGCCGCGCTGTCAGACCTACCGGGCGGCACTGCCGCGTGAATCGATGGAGGAGGACAAAGATGTCCGAGACCGTTTTGCTGATCGGGACCAAGAAGGGCCTTTGGATCGGCCGGAGCGACGCCGAGCGCCGTGAGTGGGTCCTCGACGGACCTCAGTTCGAGATGCAGGGTGTCTACTCGGTCGGCATCGACCAGCGCGGCGATCGGCCGCGGCTGTTCGCCGGTGGCACCAGCGAGCACTGGGGACCGGCCGTGTTCCACTCCGATGACCTCGGCCAGACCTGGGACGAGCCGCCAGAGGGTTCGATCGGCTTCAAGACGGGTGACGACGCATCGCTGGAGCGCGTCTGGCAGATCCAGCCCGGGCCAGAGGACCAGCCTGGAGTCGTGTACGCCGGCGCGCAACCGTCGTCGCTGTGGAAGTCGACCGACGGGGGCGTTCGCTTCGAGTTGGTCCGAGGGCTCTGGGACCATCCGCACCGCAAGGACTGGGGTGCGGGCTTCGGCGGTCAGGCGATCCACACCGTGCTCCCGCATCCAGCTGACCCACAACGGATGAGCGTCGCGATGTCGACCGGCGGGGTCTACCAGACCGCGGACGGCGGAGAGTCCTGGGAGCCGGCGAACCATGGCATCAAGGCGTACTTCATGCCTGACCCGGACCCGGAGTTCGGGCAGTGCGTGCACAAGCTGGCCGGGCATCCCGACGTACCGGAGCGGTTGTTCGCGCAGAACCACCACGGCGTTTACCGATCCGACGACGGCGGCGCGACCTGGAAGTCGATCGCGGACGGCCTGCCCTCGGACTTCGGGTTCCCGATCGTGGTGCATCCGCACGAGCCGGCGACCATCTACGTCTTCCCCTTGATCGCGGACGGGAACCGGATCCCCACCGACGCCAAATGCCGGGTCTATCGGTCCCGCGATGCAGGTTCGACCTGGGAGGCCCTCACGAACGGCCTGCCTGACGTGCCGTCCTACGCACCCGTACTACGAGACGCGCTGTGCGTGGACCAGGCGGACCCGGCTGGGGTGTACGTCGGCACGCGCGACGGTTGCGTCTATGCGAGCGCCGATGCGGGCGACAACTGGATCGAGGTGGCGCGCCACCTTCCCGACGTACTGACCGTGCGCGCGGCGGTGCTCGGCTGATGGCCGTGGCGGTCAAGCTTCCGACGGTGCTGAGACCGTTCGCCGGGGGAGCGGAGCGGGTGGAGGTCGACGTCACCGGCGAGGCGACCGTCGGCACGGTCTTGGCTGCGCTGGAGGCAGAGCACCCGGCCTTGCGCCGGCGACTGACCGACGACCAGGGTGCACTGCGCCGCCACGTCAACGTCTTCCTCGGCAACGACAACGTCCGCGACCTCAATGCCCTCGACACCAAGCTGTCCGACGGCGACGAACTGCTGATCCTCCCCAGCGTCGCAGGGGGATAAGGAAGCCGTGCGTCAACGGAACGAGGATGCTGCCGGCTGGTGTCCTGCTCGACAGGACGTAGTCGGAGATCCGGTGGGGCGCCACGCTCACGGGGCGGCGGGCAGCCGCCGTTCGGGCGATACGTCCCGTCGAGCGGGACGGATCCCGTAGTACTGGACAGGGGGTCGGGAGTCTTGTCGGAGCGGCGCTCTTACAGTGAGCGGTATGCCGAACACGCCTGATATCAAGCCGCGGAGCCGCACTGTCACCGATGGGCTGGAGGCGACGGCCTCGCGGGG
>JAXDKI010000539.1:0-19239 GCA_034667245.1 Thermomicrobiales bacterium
CCGACCAGGTCGATGTCCGACAGCCCGTGCGGCACGGGCACCGGGATTCCCTCGCCGACGAGGTAGCCATGCCGCGCCTCAAGCCAGAACCGGACCAACTCACTGCACGCGTTGGAGCGTGTGGCCATGATCGTCTCCCAGCGTCACTACTATTGAAAGAGGCATCCCGTCCCACGTCCTTCGCTGGAGCAGCCTGCCGGTGTGTTTCTTGGTCGTCCCGCCCACTGCTCAAAGAAAAACGCGACGCCGGCCACTTGGCGCTGGTCGAGGATGTCGAGGATCCGGGCTTTCCGAAAAAAGGCGGGTTTTGGCAGCGATGTGCGGCGATCCAAAACGAACCGAATCCGGGTTACTCGGAGGGAGGTGTGGCCGGGGGGGCCGGCAAGGTGATCGCCGGAAACCTGAGCCGCACGGTGAACTGGTCGCCGGTCGCCAGGTTCGTTCGCTTCCACGTCCAGACCGACCAGTCGCCGGACGGAGACGGCAAATAGCCAGTGGGACTAAGCAACACGCGGTCAGGATCGACCGGAGCCGGCAGCCGGAGGGACGCCGTCGCAGACCGGACCGGTGCCGTTGCCGTCACGTCGGAATCGACCGCGATCCACCAGATTTCTCCATAGCGGACGCCCTGGTCTATCGAGATCCGCAGGGCACCGCGCACGTCGTACTCGAGCACGAAGGTGCGGTGGGCGTCCGTGGTCGACGCAAACCACCAGTCCACATTGACGACCTCGGCGTCCGTCCGAACGCGGTAGGTATTCGGAGTGGTAGTGGTCGCGTTCGGCGCCACGAGGGTGTACGGTGTGACCCGCCCGTCCATAGATTCCTCGCCGACCCGAACCTGGTCGATGCCCTCAACGTTGCGCAAGGGAATCGTCGCGAAGCCCGAGGTGAACGGTCCGCTGTGGAACGCTACGTCTTGGCGCTCGGTAACGTGAAGGAGACCATCGGCGCGCAGGTCAAGGTCGACGTCGAAACTCGCCCACTCGACCGATTTGCCGGCGGAGGACGAAGTAGGCGTCGCGTTCTGCGCGGCTGCACCTGGGACGAATGAACCAACGAGCGCCGAGAGAATCAAGACGGTCCAGAGGACATGGAACTGCCGAGCCTTGGCCATGGGTTCACCTCATTTCCACTAGGGCTCATCGTCGCTGGCTCAGAGTGTACGACTTCGGTCCGGCCCTGCGAGCTGCCGGGGGACGTCACTCAAGGGCATCTGAACTGACGCGCCGTCACGGACCGGATTGGACAGTGGCGCCGCGACGAGAGGACCCGCAATGGGCAAATGCTGACACCTCGGCTGGGCAACGGCACTCAAGGCACCACGTCCTTACTCGCGTAGATGACGGACGCTGGCAGGTTGTTACATGATTTGTCGGTGACGACGGTTGAGGCTTCAAGGTTATGGTCTCCGCCGTTGCCCGCCTGTCTGCTTCGTCTGCTGGAGATCTGTAATGCCCCACACCGACTACCTGTACCAACTGCCCGAGGACCTGCCCCGGCCGGCGGACGACGGAGCGTGCGACCACCTCGTGGGTCTTGCCGTTCCGTCGATACCGCTGGTGGCGACCTCTGGAGGGTTGGTAGATTTGGCTTCCCTTGATGGACGGACGGTTGTCTATATCTATCCGCGGACGGGGCGGCCGGATCAGGAGCTGCCGACGGGCTGGAACGAGATTCCCGGTGCGCGGGGGTGCACCCCACAGTCATGCGCGTTTCGCGATCACCATGCGGAGCTGCAGACGCTCGGGGCTCGGGTCTTTGGGCTGAGTACGCAGGACACGGACTACCAGCGGGAAGCGGCCGCGCGGCTGCATTTGCCGTTCGATCTTCTCAGCGATGCCGATCTGGTGTTCACCCGTGCTCTGTCCCTGCCGACGTTTGAGGTGGATGGGATGACACTGACCAAGCGGGCGACGCTGATCGTTGCCGACGGCGTCATTGAGCACGTCTTTTACCCGGTCTTACCGCCCGATCAGAATGCGCCTGAGGTGATGGAGTGGCTGCAGGCCCACCCGCGTTCGTAGCGGGATCTGCGGACGCATGCAGGAGAGGAGTTAGACCCGCACCTCGCGCCAGTCCGCGCGGCAGGGGTTGCCGGAGCAGGCCCAGAGGGTGCGGTTGCCGACGTCGATGACGACGCTGCCGATGGTGCCGTAGGTGAGGTCGCTGTCGGGGGCGTGGTGTTTGCAGACGGATTTCGGGTAGTTGGCGTGGTCGGCCATGATGGTCCGCAGTGAGGCGGCCGTGATCGTGCCCCAGGCGCCGTCAATCAGGCGCTCGACGCGCTTTTGACGGAGGCGGGAGTTGAGGAGGTCCTCATCCTGGTCGAGGTGTGCCAGGTCGGGGCTGACGAAGTGGTTGGCGTGGACGAGGAAGCGGTTGCCGGCGTGGTGAAGCGCCCAATCGCAGCCGGAGACTTCTACATCGTAGATGTCGCCTTCGGATTTGGCGAGGAGATGATTGTTGCCGAAGGCGCGCCGGGGGTCGGTGACGACGCGGATCGCGTCTTCGATCGTGCGCTCGGCGATGGCGCGTCGGTAGAGGAAGAGTTTGGGGATGCCGGGGTGGGCGTCGCGGGCATAGAGGGCGTTGCCGACCGAGCCAAGACCGGCGGCGTTGACGCCCTGATGCAGGAGCAGCCCCGCGTACGTGAAGGCGACGAAGGCGGGGGCATCGGTCGGTTCGGCGCGGATGAGGTAGGTCAGGTCGGCCCAGCCGGCAGTGGCGTCTTCGTTGTGGGCGAGGAGGACCCTGCCGTCGGCGGTGCCTGCCTGGGTGATGCCGGCGACGGTGCACTCCTCGAAGCGGCCGACTTCCTGGTTGAGCTCGCCGGTGGCGTTCATCACGAAGAGCTCGGGGAAGGGAACGCCGGAGCCCGCGGCCATTCCCCGCAACTCTTCGACGATCTCCGGGGCGACGCGCTCGGTGGCGGCGAGGTAGGCACCGATGCGGTCGACGACGCGCTCGTCGTTGGAACGGGCGAAGTCGGCGCGGGTCGAGGCGGCAGCGGCCTGGATCTGGTCCCTGGCGCCGTGACCGACGTCGTAGCCGATCGCGTAGGGAGTGCCGCCCGTCTCGATCAAGGGGATCATGGTTCTACGCCACTCCTTCGGCGACGACGCTGATTGGCACGTCGCGCTCCGCCTCCAAGGCACGAGCGTGGATCGCGGGGCGCACGTACTTGCGCTCGATCCAGAACGCCAATCCTGCCAACACGGGGGTTGCGATGCAGGTGATGACGAATGGCGAGCCCCGTCGCCAATCGTAGAGCGCCCCGGCTGCGAACGGCGCCAGCGCCAGTCCGATTGAGCCCAGGAACTCCGAGAAGGCGAACGACCGGCTCAACAGCTTCGGCGGGACGGTATCGCTCAGGACCGACGCGAATAGCGACCAGGCAACCATGAATCCTCCGCGTCCGAGGAAGGCGGCGCCGAGCAGGAACGGATTGCCCGTAAGGAGCGTCACTCCGCAGAGCAGACCGACGCAAATTGGGGCAAGTCCAATCGTGCGGATCGTCGTCATGATCCGGACGCGTGGGAGGGCCAGCGAGAGGGCCGCACTGCCGACCGCGGCAAGTGACCCGAACCATCCGATGGTGCCGACGCCGATGTCGTGGACGTCCTTCAGATAATTCGGCATGAGGGTGGTGCCGGCCGTCAAGATCACCAGAATGCCGAATTGCAGCAGACCGAGCGCCCTGACCACGGGAACGGCCATCGCCTCTCGATACCCGGCGGCAGGGCCGGCGTGTTGGACGGGAGGACGCTCGGGGAGGCGCATCAGCATCAGGGTTGCGAGGGCAAAGCATGCGGCGCTGACGAAGAAGACCACCCGAAACGACGTCGCGGCCGCTATCCAACCGCCGGTAACGGGCGACAGGGCCAGCGCAATGCTGGGACCGACGACGTAGACCATCGAGAACGCCCGCCCACGATCCCTTGGGGAGCCGACCTCGGCCAGGTAGGAGGAGAAGGCCGGTGTGCCGAGGTTGCCAAGGACGATGAGGAGCATCCCCGGTAGCATCTGCCACCAAGTCTGGGCCAGCCCAAAGCTGAGCACTGCTGGCACCGCGACAAGCGTCGTGAGGACGATAATCTTTCGGCGTGGAAACCGATCGGCCAGGATACCGGCCGGTAGGTTCACCCCGATCCGGAGTAGTCCCTGCGCGCCGACGAGCAAGCCGATTTGGAATGCGCTGGCGCCGACGTCTTCGAGAAAGATCGTGAAGAGGTAGGCGTAGAGCCCGAAGCCGAAACTGAAGACCGACAAGGCCCAGAAGAGATTGGAGACATCCCGATCCAGGCCCAGGGAAAAACGAAGACGACCGGTTCGCGCGCGCATCGCGCCGAGCCTGCTTCGCCCGCCCCCCGCCCGCACTTTGCCGCTCCCTGGTCCCGGCGCACCATTCGGGACTCGCGTTCGCCAAACGATTTGGTCGACGTGCCGGGAAGTATACCGGGCTCTTCTCGTGAGTGGATGTCATGGATCCGGATGGCCGCGGCGACCAGGCAATGGGCGGCGTAGCTACGCCGCCGCCGATCCCATCGGCGTCCCCTTCGGTTCAACCGCCAGCGCCTCACGGGTGGCGCGAAGGCGGCGGCGAAGGATGTACCGGTTGCCGAACGCACCGATGGGAGAGGTGAACATAAACGTTCCCCAGACCATACCCAGGCCGCCGTCGAATCGGGTGACGACGAGGTAAGCCAGGCCGACAGCGCTCCAGATGGTGACGACACTCATCACGAGCGGGGTCCTGGTATCGCCGAGTCCGCGGAGTGCGCCGGCATTGACGGACCAGATTGCCCAGAAGGGGAGGCTGAGGCTGATCGCATGGAGGGCGTTGACGCCGGCGTTCACGACTTCTGGGTCGTCGGTAAAGACGTTCATCACCGGTCCGGCCACGACGAAGTAGATCACGCCACCGATCGCCATCCAGCAGACGGCCCAGAGCTCGGCGATTCGCACCGCTTTGGAGGCGTCGCCGAGCCTGCGGGCGCCGACACTCTGCCCGACGAGTGTGGTAGCGGCCAGGGCGAAACCGAAGCCGGGCATGAAGGCGATCGAGAGGGCCGTGAACCCGATCTGCTGCGCCGCCAGGGAAGCGGTCCCGAGGATGGCGACCACAGCGAGCATCGTCGTGAACCCGGCCGAGGCGAGGGCTTGCTCGAACGACGCCGGCAAGCCGAGCCGGAAGAGGGCGCGTCCCGTTTCAAGCCTAGGCAACCAACCGGCCCGGCCGCGAATGGAAACCGCCCGCCGACCACGGATCAGCAATGCCAGGAGGATCGCCGCCGAGGTGCCGCGCGTCAGTGCGGCGGCCCAGGCACTGCCGGCGACGCCGAGCTCCGGCAAGCCCAAGTGGCCGAAGATGAGCAGATAGGCGGCGGCGACATGGAACACATTGGCGAAGATCGACGCGTAGAGGGGCGTCCGGCTGTCGCCGACGCCTCGGAAGATCGCGCCGCACACGAAGGTGAGGAGGAGCGCGACGCTCGTTGCCGCGGTAATTTGGAGGTAGGTTGTCGCGTGTTGGGCGACATCCGGTTCGGTGCCGAAGAGACCGATCACCGGGCCGGCGGCAAAATAGCCACCGATGGAGACCGGTATCGCGGCGAGGATGCCCCAGACGATCGCCTGTCGGGCGAGGCGGCGTACCGACTCCAGATCGCCGGCGCCGAATGCCTTCGAAATGAGAACGGTGGCACCGACCTCGAGTGCTATCAACATCGAGATGATAAAGAAGACGAGCTCGGCGGCGGTGCCTACCCCGGCGACCGACGCCGAGCCGAGTCGCGCGACCATCAGGGTATCGACCGCGCCGACCGCCGTTTGGAGCAGATTCTCGCCGATGATCGGCAGGGCCATGGCAAGCACGCGACGCTGCGTCATCGGCCCCAACAGGGGCTTCTGACCAGTCGGTGGGGGGACGTGCACGTCGGGCGAGCTGACCCCATCCAACGCCAGATCACGCCGGGAAGCGGGGAGCGACGGGGTTTCTTCCGTTACGACCGTCATCTCACACCCCGATTTGCCCCGGTTTTTCAGGCCCCGCGCGACTACTTCTCTCCTCTACGGAAGAATACTCCGTCGTGACGGTCACCGTGCGTGGTAAATCGATAGGTGCTTTGGGCGGTGTTCGGTGGCTCAGGACGTGCATGACGAAACGACGCACGTTGGCGTGCCGGGAAGATTGTGATAATCTTCGCAATCAGGATGGAGGTCCGGGGAGGGCTTGCAGATCCAACCCTCACCACAAGATCGGGAGCGACTTGGAGCAGCCGGCGCGGCTACGGGCCTCGGCTGCTCTGTTGTGGTGACCGTGATCTTGTTCATCGGTGGTGGCATTCTCGTGGATCGGAGTGCGAACACCACCCCGACCTTCACCTTGATCGGCGTCGTGGTCGCGCTCGTCGCGGCCGGATATGAGCTTTACGAGCTGTCGCGGGTGGGGCGGGCGGACATCAGGCCCGGTCCCTTGACCAGGCAGATCGCGCGCGTCGCGCCGCGTCGAGACCGTCAGGACGGCCGCGGCGCTCAGCGGGACAATGAGGAGTAGCTCCGCAGGATGGAAGTCCACGTCGAGCTCGCGGCCGAGAAACTCTTCAGCATCGGGCCGATTACGTTCACGAATTCGATGCTGATGATGTTCATCGTGATGGGCCTCCTGCTGATCATCTTCTCCTCGATCGCCCGGAAAGCGCAGACCGTTCCCTCGCGCGGCCAGGGAGTTATCGAGCTGATCGTCGAGTTCCTGCTCGGGTTGGTCGAGGGGACCGCCGGCAGGGGTCTCGGTCGGCGCATCTTCCCTTTGATTGCCGGGCTCTTCATCTTCATCGCGTTCTCCAATTACTCTGGCCTGCTGCCGGGCGTCGGGACGATCGGCTACTGGCACAAGGAGTCGACAGCCGAGACGGCGAACGTCCAGACGGACGATCACGGCACCGAGGCGACGACGGGGGAAGAAGCGGCGAAGGAGGAGACGACCACCGGCACGGAGGCGATCAACGTCGACAGCGAAGGGGGAGACGCGGCACACGCGGAGGAGCATCACAAAGTGCTCGTGCCGTTCCTGCGGGCTCCGAACGCCGACCTCAACATGACGCTGGCGATGGCGTTGATCACCTTCCTCGTGGTCCAGGTCGTCGGTATCCAGGCCCACGGCGTGGGCGGTCGCATCAAGCACATGGCGAGCCCGTGGTGGATCTTCCCCCTCGAGGTCATCCAAGAATTCGCCCGGATCGTTTCGCTCTCCTTCCGACTCTTCGGCAACATCTTCGCGGGCGAAGTGCTGCTTGCCGTGATGTACGCCATGGCGGCAGCGATCAAGATCGCGCTCATCCCCGTGCTTTTCCCGGTGGTCTTCCTCTTCCTCGAGGTGCTCTTCGGGACGATCCAGGCGCTGGTGTTCGCTCTGCTCACATTGATCTACATCACGCTGGCGGCGTCCGGACATGACGACCACGCCGAGGAGCATGCGCACGGTCACGAGCCGGCGCACAGTCCGACTCCGGTACCAGCGGCAAGCGCCGGTGACTAGGAGTGGCACGCCACTTCCCGCAATGGGGAGCGGCGCGCCTTCCGGCGATGAGCCGGGCTACGATTTAGGGGACGAGCGCCGCAAGTCGGCGTCGGGACCGAAACAAGGTAACAGAGCTGCGATCTGTCTCCGGATGGGGCGTAGCTTGAACGGCGGGAAGAGGTAGGGCGGGCGCGGTGCCGGTCCTCGCAGCAACAAGGAGCGCCGGCCGGTAGCGCGGCGGCGCGGGAGGAGTCCAAGGTGTTTGGTTCGATCACGGATCCGGATGCCGTACGATACATCGGCGGTGCGCTGTCCATCGGTCTCGGAGCCATCGGCACTGGTCTCGGCATCGGTCTTGCCGTGCGGGGCGCGATGGAGGCCCTCGGTCGCAACCCTGAGGCCGAAGGCGCGATCCGAACGACGATGATCATCGGTGCGGCGCTGGCGGAAGCGGTCGCGATCTACGCCTTCGTTATCGCCATCATCATCCTGTTCGTCTAACGGAGAGGGCAGAGGGCAGCAGGCAGAGCGCAGCTACGAACAAACCGTTCTGCCCGCTGCCCCCTGCGCTCTGACGTCTCGGCGACGGGGGTACGACGCATATGAGTGATCTCGGTATCAATGGCTGGAATCTGATCATCCAGCTGATCGCGTTCATCATCTTCATTTTCCTGCTCTGGCGGTTCGCGATCGGTCCGATCACGCGGGTCCTCGACCAGCGGACCGAGCGCGTACGCGAGAGCATGGAAGCGGCGCAGCGCATGCAGCAGGAGCTGCAGGTGACGGCGGCGCGGAACGAGGAGGTCCTGGCGGAGGCGCGTCGCCAAGCTCAGGAGATCCTCGGGCAGTCGCGTCAGCAGGGCGAGGCCCTCGTGACGCGGGCGCAGGAAGCGGCGGCGCAGCAGCAGGAGATCTTCCTGACGCAGGCCCGGGCGACGTTGCGGGCCGAGACCGAGCAGGCGCGGCAGCAGCTGCGGCAAGAGGTCGCGGATCTCGCGGTCGCCGCCGCCGCCAAGATCGTCCGTAAGGAACTCGACCCCGCGACCGAAGCGCGCTTGATTCAAGAGACGCTGGCCGAGGCGGCCGGCGCTTCAAACCCGGTGGCATAGCTGAGTTGCCAGGTGTTGGTTGTCGGTTGCCAGAACGTGCGGTTCTCCACTGACGACTGACAACTGGCAACCGACAACTGGAGGCGTTCGGTATGGCGAGCGGCGCGGCGAAACGTTACGCGCAGGCCGTGTTCAGTTTGGCCAAGGAGCGCGGGACACTCGACCGCTGGCTCGACGACATGGCGGCTCTCAACGACTTGGTGAGCGATCCGCGTGCGGCTGAGATTCTCGCTAGTCCGGCCGTGCCGGAGGCGGAAAAGCTGAAGCTGGTCGACCGCGTTCTCGCCGGAGCACAGCCCGAAGCGAGAAACCTTGCGCACATACTGATCCACCGGCGGCGGGTGGGGATCGTCCCGGATTTGGCGCAGCTGTTCGGAGCGGCCGTGCTCCAGGAGCGGGGAATCGTCATCGCCGAGGTGACCACGGCCGAGCCGCTGGGTCCGTCGGAGCAGGAAATGGTGCGCGCGCAGTTGAGTCGGATCGTCGGGAAGACGGTGCAACTTCGTCTCAACACCGACCCCTCGATCATCGGCGGGGTAATCGCTCGTGTTGGCGACCAACTGATTGATGGCAGCGTCATCAATCAGTTGCGGCGCTTGCGGGCGCGCCTGACGGCGACGGCATAACACAGTCGTCAGTCGTCAGTCGTCAGTCGTCAGACGACGAGTAGCTACAAACGACGGTCTCGGATTCATTCGGACGAAATCGGCTGACAACTGATCACTGACCACTGGAGGACACCGATGGTTCTACGCGCAACCGAAATCAGCAGCATCCTGAGAGAACAGATCGAAGGCTTTCAGGACCAGGCGACGATCACCAACGTCGGCCAGGTCGTCGAGGTGGGAGACGGAATCGCCCGCATCTACGGTCTGAGTCAGGTGATGGCGAGCGAGCTCGTGGAGTTCACCAAGAACGGTACGCTCGGTATGGCGCTGAACCTGGAGGAAGACTCCGTCGGCGTCATCATCATGGGCGAGTACACCGACATCGAGGAGGGCGACGAGGTCCGGACGACCGGCCGCATCTCGTCGGTGCCGGTGGGAGATGCCCTGATCGGTCGCGTCGTCAATGCCCTTGGGCAGCCGATCGACGGCAAGGGGCCGATCCTGACCGACAAGACTCGCCCGATCGAGCGCATCGCACCCGGCGTGATTTTGCGCCAGGACGTCGATGAGGCGCTCCAGACTGGTCTGAAAGCCATCGACTCGATGGTGCCGATCGGTCGCGGCCAGCGCGAGCTGATCATCGGTGACCGCCAGACGGGTAAGACGGCGGTCACGCTTGATACGATCATCAACCAGAAGGGCAAAGGCGTCGTCTGCATTTACGTGGCGATCGGGCAGAAGCGCGCTCAGGTCGCCCAGGCGGTGCGGATCCTCGAAGAGCACGGCGCGATGGAGCACACCATCGTCGTCGCCGCCTCCGCCGCCGACCCTGCGCCGCTCCAGTACATCGCCCCGTTCGCGGGGTGCGCGATGGGCGAGGAGTTCATGGAGACCGGCCGCCACGCGCTGGTCGTCTACGACGACCTCTCAAAGCACGCCTGGGCGTACCGCCAGGTGTCGCTGCTTCTCCGCCGGCCGCCGGGCCGCGAGGCGTATCCGGGCGACGTCTTCTACCTGCACTCGCGCCTGCTGGAGCGCGCGGCGCGGCTGCGCGACGACCTCGGCGGCGGTACGCTGACCGCGCTGCCGCTGATCGAGACGCAGGCCGGCGACATCTCGGCCTACATCCCGACCAACGTCATCTCGATCACCGACGGTCAGATCTTCATGGAGGCCGACCTTTTCTACGCCGGCGTCCGCCCGGCGGTGAACGCCGGTCTCTCGGTGTCCCGCGTCGGCGGCGCCGCACAGATCAAGGCGATGCGGCAGGTTGCGGGTCGACTCCGCCTCGAGTTGGCATCCTTCCGATCGCTGGCGGCGTTCGCGCAGTTCGGCTCCGACCTCGACCCACAGACGAAGGCACAGCTTGATCGCGGAGCTCGGCTGACCGAGATCCTCAAGCAGGGTCAGTATCAGCCGATGCCGGTCGAAGAGCAGATCGCGATCCTTTGGGTGGCGACGAATGGGTATCTGGACGACGTGCCGGTTGAGCAGGTCCGCGCGTTCGAGGCGCAGTTCCTTGAGTACATGCGGGCAGCCCACAGTGACCTCTTGCAACGGATCGCGGCCGAGAAGGCGCTGAGCGACGAGTTGAGCGCCACGCTTCGGGCAGCGGTCGAGAGCTTCAAGGCCGGTTCGCAATTCGCGAGCAGGCCAGCCGTGGCGGCTGCGGCCCGCTAGTCGTCCGTCGTCCGTCGTCAGTTGACGCCGACGAATCGACTGTACTGACAGCAGGACAACATTCGTCTGACGACTGACGACTTCGGAGGTAACTGTGGCGAGTCCACGCGAGATCAGACGCCGTATCCGGTCAGTCCGCAACATCTCGCAGATTACGCGGGCGATGGAGATGGTGTCGGCGTCGAAGATGCGACGCGCCCAGCAGCGGGTGTTGGCGAGCCGGCCGTATGCGGAGCGGCTGCAGGCCGTGATTGGGGATCTCGCGTCGCTCCAGGCCGATCGCGAGGCGCTGACGCAGTTTCCGCTCCTGGCTCAGCGTGAGATCACGCGCTCCGAGGTGATCCTCCTCACGCCGGACAAAGGTCTCACGGGACCGCTCAATTCGAACATCATCCGGCGGGCCACTCGGTACGTGCTGAACGAGGCCGGAGTGCCGGTTCGGGTCGTGGCGGCCGGTAAAAAAGGCCGAGACTTCATGATCCGGACGCGTCAGGACGTCGTCGCCGAGTTCACCGGGCTTGGCGACAACGTTACGCTCGACGACCTGCGACCGATTGCCCAGGTTGCGCTCGACGATTTTCTCTCCGGCCGGGTCGACGCGGTCTACGTCGTCTTCGCTCGCTTTGTGAATACGCTCTCGCAGGTGCCCGAAGTCCGGCAGATCCTGCCGATCGTGGCACCGGAAGGGGCAGGCGCCTACACCGATTACATTTTCGAACCGAGCCCGGAGGTCGTGCTCGAGAGTCTCCTTCCGCGGTTCGTGGAGATTCAGATCTACCAGGCAATGCTGGAGTCGATCGCGTCCGAGCACTCGGCCCGCATGGTCGCGATGCGGAACGCGTCGCAGAACGCGCGCGATCTTGTGTCTGACCTGACGCTCTCTTACAACAAGGCTCGGCAAGCGCTGATCACCCGCGAGGTCGCGGAGATTGCCGCTGGTGCCAACGCACTCGGCGGTCGGAAGTAACGATGAGTGATGAGTGATAAGACATAGGGCATAAGCACGACGTGGCCGGAAGCGCCTCGTGATGCTTATCACTGATCTCTTATCGCCAGGCACTCTAACAAAGGAGTCCCAATGGTAGCCACAGCCCCTACAGCGCCCACGACCACCGCGCGCACGACGGGAACCGTTGTCCAGGTTACTGGTGCCGTCGTGGACATCGAGTTTCCTTCGGAACACCTGCCGGAGATCTATAACGGCGTTCAGATTACGTTCGACGATGGTCACGTGCTGACCCTTGAGGTCCAGCAGCATCTCGGCAACGACTGGGTGCGGGCGGTCGCGATGAGCACGACCGATGGCCTCAAGCGGGGAATGGCGGTCGTCGACGTCGGCGCGCCGATCACGGTACCGGTGGGACCGGAGACGCTCGGGCGGATCCTCAACGTCGTCGGCGAACCGATCGACCAGGCCGGTCCGATCGAGGCCAAGGTGTCCTACCCGATCCACCGCCCTGCTCCCTCCTTCGAGGACCAGTCGACGCGAGTCGAGGTTTTCGAGACCGGCATCAAGGTCATCGACCTGATCGCTCCCTTCACGAGGGGCGGCAAGACCGGTGTCTTCGGCGGCGCCGGCGTCGGTAAGACCGTCATCATCACCGAACTGATCCGGAACATCGCCGCCGAGCACGGCGGCTACTCCGTCTTCAGTGGTGTGGGCGAGCGGACCCGTGAGGGGACGGCGCTCTACCGTGAGATGAGCGAATCCGGTGTTCTCGACAAGACGGTGATGGTCTTTGGTCAGATGAACGAGCCCCCGGGAGCCCGCCTGCGGGTGGGTCTGACCGGTCTGACGATGGCCGAGTACTTCCGTGACGAAGGTCGGGACGTTCTGCTCTTCATCGACAACATCTTCCGTTTCGTCCAGGCTGGTTCCGAAGTGTCGGCGCTCCTCGGCCGTATGCCGAGCGCCGTCGGCTACCAGCCGACGCTGGCGACCGAGATGGGCCAGCTCCAGGAGCGGATCACCTCGACCCGGCAGGGTTCGATCACCTCGGTCCAGGCGGTCTACGTTCCGGCCGACGACTACACGGACCCCGCTCCAGCGACGGTGTTCGCGCACCTCGACGCTACCATCTCGTTGGAGCGCTCGATTTCCGAGCGCGGTATCTACCCGGCGGTCGATCCTCTCGCCTCGACCTCGCGCATCCTCGATCCGCTCGTCGTCGGTCAAGAGCATTACGATGTCGCCCGTGAGGTGCAGCGGATCCTGCAGCGGTACCGCGACCTCCAGGACATCATCGCCATCCTCGGCGTCGAGGAGTTGAGCGAGGAGGACAAGCAGACGGTCGCGCGCGCGCGCCGGATTGAGCGTTTCATGTCGCAGCCGTTCTTCACCGCCGCGCAGTTCACCGGTATCGAGGGGCAGGTCGTGCCGCGCGAGGAGACCGTACGCAGCTTCAAGGAAATCCTCGAAGGGCGCCACGACAACCTGCCCGAGCAGGCCTTCATGTACGTCGGCAGCATCGACATGGTCGTCGCGGCTGCGGATCGCATGGCTGCAGGCGGTCGGTAGGAGTACGTAACCCTCGCTCCCTGCCCCCTCTCCCGGTGCGCGGGAGAGAGGGAGATACTGCAAGGGGCTTCCTCGTCTCGGCGCAACATGTGCGCCCTGTTCGCCAGCACGGCGCGGCCATCGATCGACGCCTCCGACGTTTCTCCTCTCCCGCGCACCGGGAGAGGGAGCAAGGGGTGAGGGTCCTCACATGGCAAAGCTACGGGTTGAGATCGTCACCGGCGAGCGCGTCGTCTTTACGGAGAACGACGTCGATATGGTGGTGGCACCAGGGTCGGACGGCACGCTCGGCATTCTGCCGCGGCACGCGCCGCTGATCACGACGCTGGCGGCGGGCGAGCTTCGGGTGAAGAAGGGGGCGCGCGAGCAGTCGATCGTGGTCTTCGGCGGCTTCATGGAAGTCACGCCCGAGAAGGTGGTCGTCCTCGCCGATACGGCGGAGCGGGCTGAGGAGATCGATGTCGGTCGCGCCGAGGAGTCGCGCAACCGGGCTCAAGCCGAGATCGGTAAGCGTGCGTCCAACATCGACCTGGCTCAGGCAGAGGCAGATCTTCGCCGTGCGACGCTGCGTCTCCAAATTGGCCAGCGCCGGGCGGGTCGGCGACGCGGTCCCGGCATGGGCGAGGGCGGCGATAACGAGCTATAGTCTCTCCACCCGTCGAAACGCCCCGCCCTTGACTGCGTCGGCCGTTTGAGTCGCGACCGATGACGAGACCGGCTGTCGCCCACGCGTGAGGAGCAGAACATGGTGACGATGTCCGCGACGCTGCCGCGCCCCCGGCTCGTCCACGCGACCGACCAACTGTCCGGTCGTAAGTGGCTGATCGAGGGCGGGGTTCCACTGCGCGGTGAGGTCACCATCGGCGGTGCGAAGAACGCCGCGCTCCCGATTCTGGCCGCGACTCTGCTGACCAAAGAAGAGTGCGTTCTTACCAACGTTCCGAATCTGTCGGACATCCGGGCGATGGTCTCGCTCCTTCGCTCGCTCGGCGCCGAGGTCGAGATCGACCAAGCGCAGCGTCGGGTCTGGGTGCGTGCCGCCGAGATCACCAGCACCGTCGCCCCGGCCGAGCTCGTCGCCAAGATGCGGGCGTCGTTTCTTGTCGCGGGACCGTTGCTCAGCCGGTTCGGTAGCTTCACCGCTTCGACGCCGGGCGGTTGCCAACTCGGCGCCCGACCCGTTGACGTGGACATCCGCGGCTTCCGGCAGATGGGGGCGGAGATCGAAGCGTCCGAGCGTCAGATCTCGGCCAAGGCCAACGGTCTCCGCGGTGTCAACATTTACATGGATTATCCCAGCCACACGGGCACCGAGAATCTGCTGATGGCGGCCGCGCTCGCCGACGGACGGACGACGATCGTCAACGCCTCATGCGAGCCTGAGATCGTCGCCCTGGGCAACATGCTGAACCGGATGGGGGCAAGGATCTCCGGGCTTGGGTCGCCCACCATCGTCGTCGAAGGCGTCGATCGGCTGCACGGTGTCACCGAGTCGATCCTGCCCGACCGCCTCGAAGCAGGAACCTACGCCATCGCCGCGGTGATCACCGGCGGCGAAGTGACGCTCAACCGTGTGCGCGAAGCCGACATGCTTCCCGTCCGCGTCAAGCTGGAGGAAGCCGGGGCCGAGGTCTGGTCCCGCGGTGATTCGCTCCTCGTCCGTTCGGGGCGCAAGCTCCGCGCGGTCGAGATCCAGACGCTGCCGTTTCCGGGATTTCCGACCGATGTCCAGGCGGCGTTCGCGGTCCTCATGACGCAGGCCGAGGGCGTTTCGACGCTCAAAGAGCGGGTCTTTGAAGACCGCCTCCGCTACACCGACCAGCTCGTGGCGATGGGAGCGAACATCAAGATCGAGAAGTACGCCGCGGACAAGTACGGCACGAAAGCCGAGATTCACGGACCAACGCCGCTCCGCGGCACCCACGTCAAGGCGCTCGACATCCGCGCCGGTGCAGGGATGGTGTTGGCAGGTTTGATCGCCGACGGATTGACCGTGATCGACGATGTCCACCATATCGATCGCGGGTACGAGGGGATGATCGACAAAATCCGCTCCCTTGGGGGAAGGATCGCTGAAACCTCTACGCCCGCCTAGCTACACCGACAGAGTTTGACCTGGGTTTCGTGCGGCGCATCCGGCGAGCGTGCCGTACAATGCGCGCCGTACGCGGCCGCAGCCGGCAATTGGATGAGTTAGCCCCTGAGGAGGAGCGGGTGCCCGCTCGAATCCTGATCGTCGACGACGAACCTGCCGTCGCGGACCTGATCGAGGCCGTGCTCGTGGGCGAGGGCTACACCGTGGCGATCGCGCGCGACGGTGCCCAGGGGTTGCTGTTCGCCCGCGAGTGGAGCCCTGACTTGATCCTGATGGACGTGATGCTCCCCGGGGTCGACGGCGGGACGGCAATCCGACGGCTGAAGAACGACCCAGAGACGGCAGACATCCCAATCGTCGCGATGTCGGCCGGGCGCAACATCCGCCAGCAGTCGGATGAATTGACCGACGCCGACGCCGCACTCGCCAAACCCTTCGACATCGACGCCCTCCTGGCCCAGGTGGCCTTCCACCTGTCGCGGCGGCGCCCCGACGACTCTTGACCGAGACCGTGCCGACGGCGGAACGGGACAACCTCGGGGAAGCTCCGGCGATCACGGTCGTGATCCCGACCTACAACGAGCGAGAGAACATCCAAACACTGATCCCGGCGGTACTCGCCCTGGGCGACGGCTACCGTGTGATTGTCGTAGACGACAACTCGCCGGACGGAACCGGCACCGTAGCGGAGAACCTCGCCGCAGCCTCCCGCGGGCGCGTCTGTGTCGTGCACCGACCGGCAAAGCAGGGGATCGGCCCGGCGTACCGTGCGGGCTTTCGACGAGCGCTCACGGAGCGGACCGAGCTCATCGCGACGATGGACGCGGACCACTCACACCAGCCGGCGGATCTTGCCCGGCTCGTCGCCGCCGTGGCCGATGCCGATCTCGTGCTGGGCTCTCGCTATGTCGCAGGTGGGAGCACGCGAGGCTGGCCGTTGTACCGCCGGGGCATCAGCCGCCTGGGTGGGTTGTACGCCCGCGTAGTCCTGGGGGTTGGGATCTCGGATCTCACCGGGGGATTCAAGGTGTACCGTCGGCAGACCCTGGAGGCGCTCGATCTCGACCATGTTCGGTCGGACGGTTACGTGTTCCAGATCGAGACGACCTACCGCGCGTTCCAGCTCGGCTACCGTGTCGTCGAGGTGCCGATCGCATTCGTGGATCGGGTGGCCGGCAAGTCCAAGCTGTCCCGGCGGATCGTTGCCGAGGCCGTGGTTACGGTCTGGCGGCTCAGGTTCGGGCGGGGCAGCCGTCAGGCGCGGTAGCGAGCGGCCTCTGGTGAGCGTTCGCGTAGGGTTTCGCCGTCTGCGCGTCGCGGGGCCGAAATCTCCGCGCGGACGCCGTCGCGAACGCATGCAGAGGCTAGAACTCGGTGTTACGCGGTGTGTGAACGAATTTGCCACCGCTGCTGAGCCGGTTCCTCTTCTCCTCGATCGCCTCCTCGACCTGCGCCTCGATCTCCTTCAAGAATCGCGGCTTGCTGAAGCGCATAGCGTTCGCGCGTACCCGTGTGGTGTCCCAGGAGCGTTCCTCGAAGGTGCGGATCGCGGCGATCAGGGAATCGGGAGTTTGGTGAGCGAAGAAGAGACCGGTTTCGGCGGCGACGATTGACTCCAGCGCTCCGCCCTCGCCGTAGGCGATCACCGGCCTTCCCGCCGCCTGCGCTTCCACAGCCGTCATGCCGAAATCTTCGGCAGCGGGAAGGATGAGGGCGCGGCACCGTTGGAGGTGGTCGGCGGCGACATCGTCGTCGACGCGGCCGAGAAACTCGATCGTAGGACCGGCTCGGCGGCGAAGGTCCGCGAGCGAGCGGCCGTCGCCGAGGACCTTGAGCCGTTTTCCAAGTCGGCTGCAGGCGTCGATCGCGAGGTCGACCCGCTTGTGGGGAACAAGCCGCGAGATCACGAGGTACCATGACTCGGGCTCGACATGAGGATCGCACGACGCGTACCGCTCCACGTCGACGGGCGGATAGACGACTGTCGCCTCGCGTCCATAGACGTTCCAAATCCGCCGCGCCACGTTTGTGGAGTTCGCCAGGTAGCGATCGACGCGCGCGGCACTGCGGCGATCGTTCCGCCGCAGCCAAGAAAAGATGGGCGGGGTCAGCTGACTGGCGAGCGCCGGCAGTTGCGCCGGTCCGAGATACCCTTGGTCGCCGTAGAGAAAGCGTGCGGGACTGTGGCAATAGCAGATGAGGACCGCATCGTCTCGGACGACAACTCCGTGCGCCCAGGCGCTCGAGTCGGCGATGACGACGTCGTAGTCACGCAGGGCCGGGCTGAACGAGCGGAACGCGGCCGGAAAGAGCGGCAGCAAGGCGCGGTGGAACCGCTTCACTTCCGGTAGGCGCTGCATGGGGCTGTTGCGGATGTCCCAGGAGGAGAAGGAAGCGGGCAGCGCGGCGAGCTCGGTGACCGAGGTGAAGACGGGCGCACCGGGATAACGCTCGTGTAGGGCTTCCAGAACGCGTTCGGCGCCGCCGTACTGCGTCAGATAGTCATGGACGAGCGCAACCCGCACTCTTGCTCCCGAACGAATGTGCTAGGATTGCCTGATGTGCCCCGCGTCGGAGGTGGGTCCGCCCCAGTATAGTCGCCCGGCCAAGACGGCGGCACGGCGGACTGACAATCGTTCGAGGAGGGTCCTGGTTGAAGCGTTCCATCCATCGGACACCGGCCGCCAGGAGCACAGGATCCGGCGACCCAGCGCCAATCTCGATCGAAGAAGCACGCCTCCTGTCCCTCGCCGCTCAACGCCTCGATCTCGTCCCGCCACCGACCTCACCGGCCGACAAGACGGCGATTCTCGAGACTATCCGCACCCTCGGCTCGGTTCAGCTCGATTCGATCAGTGTCGTCGCGCGGTCCCATGAGACAGTCTTGTGGAGCCGTCTCGGACCGTTCGATCCGACCCTGGTGGCCGAGCTCTACCACCCCGATACGCTCGTGGCCGAGTACCTGGCGCACGCCGCTGCGATCGTGCCGATGGAGTTGATGCCCTACTTCCGGCGGCGGATGGCTCGCTACAAGGACCCGTCCTCCGACCTCTACGCCTCGTGGGAACCGGACCCGGCGGTCAACGAGATGGTGCTCCACACCATTCGGGAGCGTGGCCCGTTGCCGTCGCGGGCGTTCGAGCGGCCGGAGGGACCACGGCCTGCCGCCTGGAGTTGGTGGGGCGGGAAACCGGCGAAGAAGGCCCTCGACTACCTCTGGACGTGTGGCGATCTGGTCGTCCTCAAGCGCGAGGGCTTCCAGCGCGTCTACGAACTGACGGAGCGACGGTTCCCCGGCTTTCACGAACAGGAGCCGCCGTCGGAAGAGGAAGGGCGTCGCACCTTCATCACGCGCGCCCTCTCGGCGATGGGCGTCGCGACGGCGCGCTGGGCGGCGGACTACTTTCGGACGGGCGGGCAGACGCACGTGGCGCTGCGCGACGCCGCAGCGGAAATGGAGTCCCTTGCCGGCGAAGGCTGGGCTATCCCGGTCACCATCGCCGGCACGTCGGAGCGCGCCTGGATCGACGTCGCGCTGCTGCCGCTGTTGGCGGACATCCGCTCCGGAAACGCCGGTGCGACCCGGACGACACTCCTCTCGCCCTTCGACAGCCTGATCTGGTACCGGCAGCGGACGCTGACCCTCTTCGACTTCGGTTACCGGCTTGAGAGTTACACACCGGCCGCAAAGCGGCGCTATGGCTACT
>JAXDKI010000540.1:0-4054 GCA_034667245.1 Thermomicrobiales bacterium
CACGGCGGCACCCGCACCGAGTTCCTCGGCTACACCGAGACAGTGGCCGAAGCGACCGTCGTCGCCCTCCTCGGTCCCGACGGCCCCCTCGAAGAGGCCGAAGCCGGTCAAGCCGTCGAGGTCGTCCTCGATCGCACCCCGTTCTACGGCGAATCGGGCGGTCAGATCGGTGACACCGGGACGATCCGTACAGAGACCGGCGTCATCAACGTCGACGATACCTTCAAACCGACCCCGGAGCTCTCCGTCCACCGAGGCACCGTTGCCGAGGGCTTCGTCCGCACCGGCGAGCCCGCGCTGGCCCGCATCGACGCCGACCGCCGCCGGGCGATCCGCCGCAGCCACACCGCGACCCACCTCCTCCACCGCGCCCTCCGCATCGTTCTCGGTGAAGAGACCCACCAGGCCGGCTCGCTCGTCGCCCCCGACCGCCTCCGCTTCGACTTCACCAGTCTCGAAGCGATGCGGCAGGAGCAGGTCGGTCGCATCGCCGAGATCGTCAACGAGCACGTCCTCGCCGACCTCGACGTGACGGCGACCACCATGCCATTCAAGGAAGCCCTGGGCACCGGAGCGATGGCCCTCTTCGGCGAGAAGTACGGCGACACCGTCCGGGTCGTCGAAGTCGAAGGCTTTTCCAAGGAGCTCTGCGGCGGCACACACGTCGCCCACACCGGCGAGATTGGCCCCTTCCTCGTCGTCTCCGAAGGCAGCGTCGCCGCCGGCGTCCGCCGGATCGAGGCGCTGACCGGCAGCGGCGCCGTCGAACGCATGCTCAAACAGCAGCAAGTCCTCGAAGGCCTCGCCCGCGAGCTCCGCGCCCACTGGACCGAACTGCCCGAGCAAGTCGCCGCCATCCAGGACCGTGCCCGCGCGGCCGACCGCGAACTCGCACGGGCCCGCGGCCAGCTCGCCGGTGCGCGCGCCGGCGACCTCCTCGACCGCGCCGTCGCGGTGGATGGCACACGAGTGCTCGCCGCGCGCGTCGAGGTCGAATCGAAGGACGGCCTCCGCCAAATGGGCGACCGCCTCCGCGACCGCCTGGAGTCCGGCGTCATCGTCCTCGGCACCGTCATCGACGGCCGCCCCAGCCTCCTCTCGATGGTCACCCCCGACCTCGTCGCCCGCGGCGTCCGCGCCGGCGACGTCGTCAAAGAGGCCGCCTCCCTCATCGACGGTCGCGGCGGCGGTCGCCCCGATCTCGCCGAAGCCGGCGGCAAGGACGCCTCCAAACTCGACGCCGCCCTCGCCTCCGTCACCGACATCGTCCGCCGCGGCCTCGGCAGCTGAAACACGAAGCCGTGAAAGCTGCCGTAGCCACCCACCAGACACATGTGCTTGCTTGCGCCCACGCGGCAGGTGATCACCCCGCTCCAGCCAGGAGAAGCCCGGCAATTACCCGGCTGCGGGTCTTATCTGCCACTCAGACGCTTCCAGCCGGCTTCAGCCGGCTTATGTCGATGAGCCCGGCACTTCGCGTGCCGGGTATCGGGAGCCTCCACACCATCCCACCCTTCGTCCGAATACACCCATGACCGACCAGCAAACCCCCGTCCTCGTCAGCCTGAGCGACAGCCTCCCCGACGTGCTCAACCGCCTAGGCAAGTCCACTGGCTCCACCGTCTCCCTCGTCATCCCCGCCGCCAGTTCGCTCTTCCTCACCGCCAGCGAGTTCCGCGCCCTCCAGGCAGCCGCCGACCGTGCCCGCATCGCCGTCACCGTGACGACCGATGACCCCTTGCGTCAGCAACTCGCCGCCCTCTTCAAGCTGCCGATCGCAGCACCAGAGCTCGACAACGACCCAGCCAGTACCAACGGCAACACTCCAAATGCCGAGCAGTCACCGTCCCCTACTCAACCGCCTGCCACCAAATCAACGAGCAACGCGGCCGACGAACCGGGTACCGCTGAGGAGAGTCTCCCCCTCCTCCAGAATGTCGAGTCAGACACGCCGACATCCCCCAATGCCCCGACCTCGGCATATTCCACCGACGGAACTGAACCCGACCCACGGGGCGACCTACTCGCCGAATCACCGCCCGTCGCTACCGGCCGCCTGTCAGTTGTCTCGAATCGCGTTCGCGCCACAACCAAGCACCAACGGCTCATCGCCGCCGGCTCACTCGCCGCGGCCCTCGTCGTCACCTACCTCGCCGCCTTCCTCTTCCTGACGAGCGTCACCGTCGTCCTCACCCTCAGGCGCCAGGCAATCAGCCGGGATCTCACTGTTGCCGTCGCCGCTCCCGGCCCTGGCATCTCCGCGCCCGCTGCCGACCTCACAATCGCCGCGACCCCCGTCACCTTCGCCGTCTCCTCCACCCAGACGATGAACGCCACCGGCTCGAAAACCGTCGGCGACGCGGCAGCTCACGGCAAAGTCAGCCTGAGCAACCCGACCACCAAGAACGTCACCGTCGAGGCCGGTACGCAGCTGGAGGACAAGATCACGGGCACCAAATACGCGATCGCCAACACCGTCGAGCTTCCAGCCGGCAAGAACGGCGCACCCGGTTTCGGCGAGGCCGAGGTGACCTGCCTGCAACCCGGCACGATCGGCAACCGCGATCAGGGTCTCCTCAGCGGACTACTCCCCAACGGCGTCTACTACGCCAATCGAGAAGCCCCGATCGCGGGCGGCACCGACAAGCTAATTGCGGTCGTCGCTCAAGCCGATCTCGACGCCCTGCAGGCCCAGGCGACGACCGACATGGAGGCCCAAGCGGCCGCGCACTCTCCCGGCCCCGAACTCGTCGTTCTTGCTCCTTCGATCCAACTCTCCCAGCCGTCATTCACCCCCGACCACCAGGTCGACCAGGAGTCGACCACGGTCACGCTCCAGGCGACCGCCCAAGTCACCGCCCTCGCCTATCTCCCAACCGAGCTGCGCGACCGCGTCGCCGACGCCCTTGCCGCCACGAGTCCGGACGGCTACGAGATCGACCGCTCCTCACTTCAGCTCTCAGAGCCGAGCGCTTCCGGCGGCAACGCTCAAGCCACCCTCCTCGCGCTCCACGCCGATGCCTCCGCAAGGGCCATCCTCACTCCTGAAAACCGGAGCCAAATCGCCGAAACTATCGCTGGCGACGACGAAGCGGCGGCCAAGACCTACCTGACCGCCCTCCCCGGCGTTGAAAACTACGCCATTCACTATTCCCCGAGTTGGTTGCCGAATCGCATCCCGTCGTCGGCAGACCGGGTTCACGTCGAAACGAGATAGGCCCGCCATGGACAGCGATCGCCCCGCCCCTACGTCCAATCCGGCCCCACGTCGCACCTTCGATCGCGTGCTCGGCCTCGACGTCGGCAGCAGGCGCATCGGCGTCGCTATCAGCGACGAGCTCGGCGCCATCGCCTCCCCCGTCGGCTTCGTCGAACGCGGCCCCCGCGACCGCGCCGACTTCCGCCAGCTCCTCCAACGCTTCGGCGCCACCCGCCTGGTTGCCGGCCTCCCCGCCGGCCTCTCCGGCCGCGAGGGTCCGCAAGCCGCCGACACCCGCACCTACGCCGACGCCCTCGCCGCCGATCTCGACCTCCCCCTCGAATACTGGGACGAGCGCCTCACCACCGCCATCGCCGAACGCTCCCTCATCGCCTCCGGCACCCGCCGCGACAAACGCCGCGAACGCGTCGACTCGGTCGCCGCCGCCATCATGCTCCAAGGCTACCTCGACGCCCAAAAGAACCGCCGAAGACGCACCGAATCAAATCGGTAGCGATTCCTCGCTTTCAGACGCGTCCAATTGACGCGCCGGGAAGAGGCGCCAAACAAGAGGGCATGGTCATTCCGAGCTTGTCGAGGAATCTCTCTCCGCGGCATGCAATGCGTCAATTGACCCACTACCGTTGTTGCGCAACTCGCTCACACCTGACCTTCCCGCCCCAACCACCTTTCCAACTGCCCCCGCGACACCTCGTCCAACCCGGCCGCCGGCTGCCGCTGGTGCGCGCTCGTGAAGATCCCCCGTCGCCGAAACGCCTCTTTCGCCGTCGCCACCGAGTAGTCCACCGACTGCATCGCCCAGAGCAAGAACGGCAGCTCCCCCGCGAAAGCCCC
>JAXDKI010000541.1:0-4161 GCA_034667245.1 Thermomicrobiales bacterium
CCCTGACCATCATGCGGACTGCCTACTCCGGCGTGGTCAAGGACGCGCTCGACTACTCGACCGGGTTCTGCGACCGCACCGGCGAGGTGATCGCCCAGGGCCTCACGATCGTTCTCCACCTTGGATCGTTTCCCAGTGCCGTCAAGAACATTCTGCGCCAGTACGACGGCCGCATCTTCCCCGGCGACATGTTCATCCTGAACGATCCCTACACGGCAGGCGGCATCCATCTCCCGGACATCTACGTCGTCAAACCGGTCTTCGCCGAGGACGAGTTGCAAGGCTTTGCCTGCGCCCTCGCCCACCACACCGACGTGGGAGGCCTGGTGCCGGGGAGCAACTCGACCGAGGCGACCGAGATCTACCAGGAGGGAATCTGCCTCCCCGCGCTCAAGCTCTACGACCGAGGTGTCCCGAACGAGGCGATCTTCGCCATTATCGAGCGCAACGTCCGCGTCCCCGACAAGGTCCTCGGCGACCTCCGCGCCGAGATCGCCGCCGTCCTGATCGGCGAGCGGGAGTACCTTGCCCTCGTCGACCGCTACGACGCCGCGACTGTGAGGGAATACGCCGACGCGCTCCTCGACTACAGCGAGCGCCTGGCGCGCGAGGAGATCGCCGCCCTCCCGAACGGTCGCTACGAGTTCGAGGGCCACATCGACGGCGACAATCTCGAGACCGGCCCGGTCGTGATCCGCGTCGCGCTGACGATCGACGGGGATGCGGCTAAGGTCGACTTCGCCGGGACCTCGCCGCAGGTCAAGGCCGGAATCAACTCCCCGATCGCCTTCTCCAAGTCGGCCGTCTACGGGGCGATCCGGTTGATCCTCGACCCCGCGGTGCCGAACTCGGCCGGCTATTTCCGACCGATCGAGATCGTCGCGCCGCCGGGCACGGTGGTGAACCCGGTCCTCCCCGGCGCCTGCGGCGCCCGCGGCATCACCGGGTTCCGCATCATGGACACCGTCCTCGGCGCATTGGCCCAGGCCGCTCCCGACCGCGTCCCGGCCGACGGCGAAGGCGGCAACTCGATCATCAGCATGGGCGGCTACGATGCCGAGTTCCGGCCCTTCGTCTACGTCGACCTCGTCGCCGGCGCCCGCGGCGGCGCTCCCTGGCGCGACGGGGTCGAAGGGATCCCCCACCCCGGATCGAACATCGCCAACACACCCATCGAAATCGCCGAAGTCGAGTTGCCGGTGCGGATCGAGGAGTACGGTCTGCTGCCCGACTCGGGCGGCCCGGGCCAGCATCGCGGGGCGCTCGCCCAGGTGCGGCAGGTGCGGTGTCTTGCCGACTCCGCCATCCTCCAGCTACGTTCCGACAAGCGCCGCTTCCCTCCCTACGGGCTGCACGGCGGCAAACCGGGCACGCCCTCGTGGAACATCCTCAACCCCGGCCCAGGCGAGCGTCTCCTGACGCCGATGGGAATGACGCCGATCCGCCACGGCGATGTCCTACGGCACACACTGGCCGGCGGCGGCGGTTGGGGCGATCCCTTCGCGCGCGATCCCGCGCTCGTTCGCCGCGACATCCGTAACGAGCTGATCACACCCTCCTACGCCGCCCGCGAATACGGCGTCGTCATCGACGCCGCGACCGGCGAGGTCGACACGGAGGCCACCGCCCTTGCGCGGCAAGAGGGGAGCACAACGGCCGCGAGCTGAGCAGGGGCGCCTCGTCATTGGACCGCCAACCCCATCGGCATTCCGCGTCGTGCTATCTGTGGGCCTCCTCAATGGCGCTCCACGCGAGCAGCAGCTCTATCGGATATCACCGCTGAGATCGGGTGGGAACGGCCGCTCTGTTCCCTCCCGACGACAGTCCTCTCCGGCAAGCCCGGTTACGTCGTCCCCGGCCTCGCCGGCTTCCGCCCCGCCGACGCTGAACGCCTCACCCATTACCCCCGCGACCTGGAGAGCATGATCGTCCGGGTGTGATCAAGATGGACTTGGTAATAGCCTGGTCACCCGGCTCGGCCGAGGACCGTCGGGTGCTGCCATGAAAGTTTGTTGCAGAGAGAATCGTGCTTTGATACGCTGTTGCAGTTGGCCCCACGCGCAGTGCCGCGGATCCGAAGGCAACCGTTCTCGTCGCCGAGAGCGCGGAAGTTCGATGTGTCCGCGATGCGGATGGCATGGCGTAGGCAGCGATCGGGGATGACCGAACGAGCGCGACGGGTCTCGCACCTGACTTGGGGGGAGTTCCAAGAGCGGGCGAGCGATGCCGTCGTCCTGTTACCCGTTGGCGCTCTGGAGCAGCACGGGCTGCACCTGCCACTGGACACCGACACCTGCATCGCCGTGGGGTTGGCCGATCGCGTCGCCGCCCAGCTTGACGGCCTGGTCTTGCCGCCGCTGGCCTACGGCGCCCGCAGCCTCCCCCGGAGCGGCGGTGGCGACGGGTTTCCGGGGACGACGAATCTTGACGGGGCGACGCTCATCAGCCTCGTCCGCGACGTCGTGCGGGAGCAGCACCGACACGGGGTGCGCCGCTTCGTTGCGCTCCTTGGGCACGGCGAGAACGACCCGTTCGTCGTCGAGGGCGTCCACCTTGCCGTCAGGGAGATCGGCGATCCCGGCCTGCACGCCCTGGTCATCGGCTGGTGGCACGTCGTTCCGGCGGAGGCGCTGGCGCCGCTCTTCCCGGAGGGCTTCCCCGGTTGGGACCTGGAGCACGCGGCACGGATCGAGACGGCGCTGATGCTTGCGCTCGACCCCGATCGCGTTCGCGAGGACCTCATCGGGCCAGTCGATGCGGTCGTCGCCCCACCTTACACCGCGGTACCCTCACCTCCGGGAATGGTGCCCAAGCAGGGCTCCCTCGCCGCTCCGACTGGTGCCACTCGGGCTGCCGGCGAAGCGTTGGTCGAATTGACCGTTCGGGGACTAGCCTCCACGATTGCCGATCGGTTCGGTATATCGTCAAGCTGACGGCCCACGGAACCGGGAACGAGCTTCAGTCGGATTACCCGCGGTATCGCGTGGTGATGGATCGAACGAAGAGATTGACGGAAGGAGTAGTCGATGTCTACGCAACGGGGTGATTTCCACGGTGGACGACTTACGCGGCGCGGTCTGCTTCGCGTTGGAGTGGGAGCAACCGGCGGCCTTGCGCTTGCCGGGACCGGCTGGACCGGAAGTCGGTTGGCGTTTGCGGCGCCCGGTCTGCTCCAGAGCGAGCCGAAGCAGGGCGGAACCCTCCGGCTTGCCCTCGCTCATGAGCCGGACAGCCTCGATCCGCACTATCTCTTGACGACCGAGGCGTTCCGCATCGTCGAGCAGCTCTATTCGTCGCTCGTGTCGCTCGACAAGGACATGAACATCGTCCCCGATGTGGCCGAGGAATGGACGATCAACGACGACGCGACACAGTTCGACTTCAAGATTCGCCAGGGGATCATGTTCCACCACGGTCGCGAGCTCGAGGCCGCCGACGTCGAGTACACCGCGCGTCGACTCGCCGATGGCTCCCCCTACGAGTACATCTTCCGCGACCTCGACCAGATCACCGTGCCGGACAAGTCGACGATCACCTTCACCTTCAAGCGATCGGCGGCGCACTTCCTGGCCGCGATGTCGCCGCGGTGGACCGGAATTGTGGCGAAGGAGATCGTCGAGAAGGCTGGTCTCGATGGGATGAAGACCAGTGCCTCCGGCTCGGGGCCCTTCAAGCTGGTGGAGTGGAACCCGCTCCAGCAGGTCGTCGTCGAGCGGAACGAGAGCTACTGGGAGCCGGGCCTCCCCTACCTGGACCAGATCATCTGGACGCCGGTCGAGGACGAGGTGAGCCGGGTCAACCAGGTCACATCGGGCACGATGGACCTCGACATCGACGGGCCGGGCAAGCTCTTCGACACCTATGCGGGTGCGTCGGATCTGGAGGTCCTTGAAGGACCGGTCTGCTCGTTCCTCTACTGCGGGTTCAACGCCGCCCGGCCCCCCTTCGACAAGAAGGAAGCCCGTCAGGCCGTCGCCTGGGCGCTGGACCGCCAGCAGATCGTCGACTTCGTGGCGAACGGTCACGGCGTTCCAATCACCGGCGGGCCGATCGGCCCGGACACGCACTGGGCCTACAACGGGCTCCCGATCTACACGGCGCCCGATCCTGAGAAGGCGAAGTCGCTCCTCCAGCAGGCCGGCGTCGCCGAGGGCACCGAGG
>JAXDKI010000542.1:0-18935 GCA_034667245.1 Thermomicrobiales bacterium
GGCAAGGGGGTGGCCGGGGATGCCCGTGCTATACTCCGCGCCGCTTTGGCCGGATTAGCGGAGCGGGGGCAACTTCCCGATGGATAACCCATTCTCCTGGGACTATCAGACGACGACGCCGGGACCCGATGAGGTGTTCGGACCCTTAGCCGTCAACTTTCTCATCGTCTTCGTGGTCGGCTTTCTGGTCGCCGTCGCCGTCTACAGCGGTGGCGGTGCCAAGACACTCATCCCGAATCCGGTGCTGCGACGAATGGCGCGCCGTTGGTCCGGTTGGGCGCTGACGGTCTTCGGCCTCGGACTCTTCTTTTTCGCCATCCGCTGGCTCCAGATCAATCCGCTCAGCTTCGGTTCGAGGATCTGGCTCTGGATCTCGTGGCTCACGTTGCTCGCGCTGGTGGTGTTGATCGCCTACGATATTCGCGCCCACTACGCCTCGGCGAAACTCGCCTACGAAGAGCACCGTCGCAAACAGCAGTACCTTCGCCCAACCACGGCCGGTGCGACCACCACTGGCAGGTCGACCCCCCACGGCGCCCCGCTGGCCGCCGGTCCCCGCCCCGTCAAGCGCCGCAAGCGCTAATCCACCCAAGTCCCAGGTAAAGAAAAGACCCGCTCCATCTCGGAGCGGGTCTTTCTCTTGTTTCGGGGGATTGGCCGTGCACCCCCAATCGATCGCGTCACTCCGGCTTTCCGGCGCTCGTTAGCTCCGGCAAGGCTTCCCCGCGTCACCCGAGGAGTGCTGCTTACGGCTGCTGCCTTCCGGCCCTGACCGGGTTCACAGTTCCTCGCCGCGCAGGACCCTGCCCTCAACACCACGCGGTGCCAGCAGTCCCACAGAGACGGACCTCAAGGGGGAGTTCGACCCCGCTAAGGCGGGTTGCGGGCTACAGGGCACCGCCAGCTCCCCATCTAGCACGACCACACGAAGTTTACCATCTCGCCCCTTTGCGGTCAAAAATCGCTGGCATGCCCCCTGCGATGAGACTGCGTGACCGGGCATCAGCCCCCGCGTGCGCTGCCGAGATCGGCAAGGGAGGAACGCGAACGATGCAGACCGTGCTCTACGTCTCACCGATGACCACCGGCGACGAGGTCGAGGTTCGCCGGATCCACGAACGATTCCCGCTAGAAGCGCTCGACGCTGGCGTCGGCGTTGAGCGCCTCATCGCGTTCATCGGCAGCGGAATTTACGCGCTGGAGATCACCGTCGGCGACGGCGACTTCCAAGAGCAGTTCCACCGCTTCCTCCGAACCCCGGCAGTGCAAGACCTTTTCCGCGAGCTGAGCCCTCACGTCAAGACGCTACCAGGTCCCGATCAGGAGACCGCGGATATGCCGCTCGCCGCTCCCACGCTGATCTGGCAAGGGACGACCGATCGTGCGGCCCCATCCACCTGACCTGGCCGTCGCCTACTCCGGCGGCAGCGGGTGATCGGCCGGCCATTCAATCGGCCGCGGCCCGGGATCGGTCATATCGGGGTTGTCCTGTAACCGGCGCAGCACTCGCACCGTCAGATCGTCCCGCACCTGGACCTGACACGAAAGTCGAAGGTTCGGCGGCCGATTCTCGACGCGACTGAGTCGCTCCTCTTCCGCTGGCGTCATCGGTCCCGGTTCGCCGTCGACGATCTCGACCCGGCAGGTCGTGCATCGCGCGTTCCCGCCACACCGGTGGAGGATGTCCACCCCGGCATCCTCGATACAAAGCACGAGACGCCGCCCTTCGTCGCAGGTCGTCTCCCCTATCCCTTCCATCGTGACCCGTGGCATCCCTGACCGCTCCCTCTCCTTCGCCCGATGTCTACCAGCCGCTGATCCTAGCAGAGCCCCCAGGGGCGCGCCACGACCAAACGTCCGAAGCTACGCCTGAAATCGCACACCGCCCGTTGAACGCAGGAGATGGCGATCGGCAAAGTCGGCGGCGTGGGGTCCGGCCAAGACGAGCGATCCGACGTGTCCATGCCGGTTGGATCCGGTGACGAATGGATAGCGAATCGACTTCGAGTCGAAATGCCGCTCCGCGTAGAACAGATCGTCGCTGATCCGGCCAAAGACGTCGTAGGCGAGACGGTCGGCTCGCATCAGGTCGTTGATCGGCTCGTCGACCCAAACGGTCAGCGTAATCTCGCCGTCCTGCACGTCCGGATCGCCGATCAAGTGCACCCCATCCATCTCCTGAAGCACGCGCTCGGCATCGACCGAGAACCGAAGGTTTGCGTCCTCGTCTCGACCCCAGTTCTCGCCGAACCGTTGCCGGAACACTTCGATGATGTCGTCGACCATCTATGATCCCCACGAACGCCGACCATCCGTGCCGGTATACTACCGTTCCGAAAGCGAGGCTGCCGCGCCGTCGCGGCGCGGCCCGGAAAGCAGGAGACAGTTATGGTACAACGCGTCCTCGACGTGATTCTGAGACGGGATCGACCCGAAGCGGAGATTCCCATCTGTTCCGACCACAAGGTCGAGATGCGGCTGCGCGGCAAACAAGGCCGGCCGACCCGTTTCTCTTCCCAGACCGAGGAGGAGTACACCCTCATCTACTTCTGCCCGGTTGAAGGCTGCAACAACACCGAGATGCGGAAACGCGTCAAGACGCAGATCCCGGTCCCCGGCGAGCCGCCGCCGCGCCCCCTCTACGCCCGCCGCGACGATTGAGCTCGCGTCGCGCACGCTAAAGCGATCGCCGTATGTTCTCGCCCTGATAGGCGCCGCGATAGCCTTCACCCGCCAGCCGCGACAAACCAAGAAAGACGAGTTGCAACAGACGCGCTCCCGGTTCGATGCGAAAACCGGACGGATTGGCGACGAACAGCATCGACGTCGAGCGGGCGTGGTAGCCCGCGTCCCAAACGGCGGTGTGGATCGTCACACCGCTCCGATTCAGGCTCGATCGCGGCCGGCCGAGAGCCATCAGGTCGATGGGCAGGTTGACGATTTCATTGTAGACAACGTGGTATGCCCCCGGCGCCAGGCGGAAGAATCCATCCGCACCCGGTTCGAGTCGCTCGATCTCCGGCAGGACTCGTCCCGCGTTCGTCCGCGCGACCGTACCCGGTCCCTGATACCGATGAATCTCGGCGAGCGTGAGATCGAACCCATTCGGCTGGACCTGCGCCTCCAGATCGAAAAACTCCTCCAGCAGCGGCGGGTTGCCCGCGATCCGTTCGCGGATCTGCTCCCCGCTCAGCACACCCGGGAGATCCCCTGGGGCGACCAAGGGCTTTGTTGCGTGCTCCGTCCGTACCCCGTGATCCATCGTCTCCTCTCCATCGAGTCGCTCGTCCATGCGTCAGCGTGCGGGAGTTCGAGCGTACCACGGACCGGGAGTCGCTGATTGGCCCCAGACGCGAAAACGGGGGACGAGACGTCTACGCCTGAGCAGAGCGTCAAGGGGTCCCGGCGTGGCTCCTACACCGTCCTGCGTCACCGCGACTTCCGTCTCCTCTGGCAGGCGGAATTCGCATCGAACCTCGGCACTCAGATGCAGCGGGTCGCCATTGCCTGGCAAATCTATCAGCTGACTGGAGACGCCCTTCAGCTCGGTCTCCTCGGTCTCGTCCGCTTCGCCGCGATCCTCGTCGTCGGTCTCGTCGGCGGTGTCTTGGCCGACCAGCGCGACCGCCGCCGGCTGCTCTTCGCCAGCCAGATCGGGCTGGCGGCGTCGTCTGCCCTCCTTGCGCTCCTCTCAGCCACGGGCAGCGCCAGCGTCGCCGCGATCTACGCGATTACCCTCGCCTCGGCGGCATTGGCCGCCGTCGGCGGTCCTGCCCGACAGGCCTTCATCCCCTCCCTCGTACCCCGCGAGGAGATCGCCGGCGCGATGAGCCTGAACATTCTGGCGATGCAGGTCGCAACCGTCTCGGGCCCGGTCGTCGCCGGCTGGCTGATCGGCCAAATTAGCGTCACGCCCATCTACGCTATCGACGGGCTCTCGTTTGTCCTCGTTGCCGGCGCGGCACTCGCGATCCGAGCCCGTCCTCCTGCCGCCGCCGTCACAGGTGGCGCCCTGCATGCCGCGCTCGAGGGATTAACCTTCCTGCGCGGTTCGCCCGTCCTCCTCGGAGTGATGGCTGCCGACTTCGCCGCGACGTTCTTCGGTGCCGCCACCGTCTTGATGCCGATCTTTGCCTCCGAGGTGCTCGAGGTAGGCCCCTCGGGCCTCGGCTTCCTCTACGCGGCTCCCGCCGTCGGAGCCGTGCTCGGAAGTCTTGCCATGACCCTCGGCCCTATCCCCCGCCGGCCTGGTCGCGGCGTCCTCCTCGCGATCGCACTCTATGGCGCCACCGTGGTCGGATTCGGCCTCAGTCGCACGGTCTGGGTTTCGCTTCTGCTCCTTGCCGCCGGGGGTGCCGCCGACGCCGCGAGCATGGCGCTTCGACACGCCATCCGCAACCTCGTCACGCCCGACGAGCTCCGTGGCCGCGTCGCCGCCACCCATTCGATGTTCGCCATGGGCGGTCCGCAGCTCGGGGAGTTCGAGGCCGGTCTTGCCGCCCGCTTGATCGGCCCCGGGCCGTCTGTCGCGCTGGGCGGACTCGGCACCATCGCCGCCGCCACCGCCGTGGCGCTCCTTGCTCCTGCCATCCGCCGGTACAGAACCTGACGATTCTGCCTGCACTGTCGTTTGACCGGTGCCGGCTGCGGTGGTATCGTAACCGTCGAGTGTTCAACCTTTGGCTATTCCGACGTTGGCGATCTCTCCCCGCTCTCCACGTCACAGGAGGCACCAGCACAGACCATGGTTGCAACGTTGGAACGGCCCGTCACGATCGTCACCCCGACCGCTTCATTCCGACCCCAGGGCGCATTCGACGCCTACGGGCGCCAAATGTCCTACCTGCGGATCTCGCTGACCGATCGCTGCAACTTCCGCTGCGTCTACTGCATGCCGGCAATCGGCATGAAGTTCCAACCGCGCGACGAACTCCTGACCGACGACGAGCTCCTTCGCGCCGTCGGCATCTGCGCCAAGCTCGGCTTCACCAAACTCCGCCTCACCGGCGGCGAACCGACGATCCGACCGCATCTGGTCGATCTCGTCCGCGAGATGAAGACCTTCCCCGGGATCGAAGAGATCTCGATGACCACCAATGCCCTGCTTCTCTCGCGGATGGCCGCCGATTTGAAGGACGCCGGACTCGACCGCATCAACGTCAGCCTCGACACCCTCGATCCCGACAAGTTCAAGGCGATGACGCGGGGCGGACGTCTCGATCTCGTCTGGGCCGGCCTTGAAGCCGCCGACGCGGTCGGCCTGACGCCGATCAAAATCAACGCCGTCGTCGTCAAGGATCAAAATGAGCACGAAGTCGGTGAACTCGCGGCGCTGACCATTGCCCGCCAATGGCAGGTCCGCTTCCTTGAGATCATGCCGATGGAAGGCGTCGGTACTGTTTACGACGAGGGGCTGATCACGTCTGCGGACACCCAGGCCCGTCTCGAAGCACAGTTCGGCGCCTTGACGCCCGTCGAAACCCCGCCGGGCGATCCCGCGCGCGTCTGGCGCTTGCCCGGCGCCGCCGGTACCGTCGGTTTCATCTCGCCCATCTCGGCGCCGTTCTGTGCCAACTGCAACCGCGTCCGCCTCACCGCGGATGGCAAACTCCGGTTATGCTTGCTCCGCAACGATGAGATCGATCTCCGCGATCTCATGCGCGCGGGCGGCAACGACGCGGCGCTGGAGCGTCAGATTCGGATGGGGATCTGGCGCAAACCCTGGGGCCACGGCATCGCCGAAGGTGACCGCAACATCGGCCGGGGAATGTCACAGATCGGCGGGTGAGCACCGGATGAGCGAGCGAGGCGACGGCGGACTGAGAACGCTCACGACGCTCCTGATTCGTTTCCCCCTCGCAGAGCACCACGCGCAACGACTGCGCGACCGCTTCCCCGATCTCACCATCGTCGTGGACCCGACCGAGGAGGAGTTCCGTTCCCTCCTTCCCAAAGCCGAGGCCATCGTCGGTTGGCGGGTCGCCTCAGACGAGATCGCGGCGGCCCCAAAGCTGCGTTGGATCCAAACAGTCGGCGCCGGTGTCGAGAACGTGATCGTGCCCGAGATCGCGACGCGCGGGATCATTCTCACGAACAACAGTGGAGTCCACGTCCCAAACATCGCCGAGCACATCATGGCCATGATGCTCGCCTTCGCCCGGCGCTTGCCGTTCCAGATTCGGGGCCAGGTGGCGCACGAGTGGCGGGATACTGCCGGTCATACGGGCGTCTTCGAGCTCGATGGTCAGACACTCCTCGTCGTCGGCCTCGGTGACATCGGCCAGGCGCTCGCGCAACGCGCGGCCGCGTTCGGCATGCATGTCGTCGGTGTCCGCCGCCGTGGCCGCGAGCTCACCCCGGGAGTCGCCGAAGTCGTCGGACTCGACGACCTGCAACGCGTCCTGCCCCAGGCTCATCACGTCGCGATCTGTCTCCCACTCACTCCCCAGACCCGTGGTCTCTTCGATCGAGACACCATCTTTCGGATGCGCCCCGGCTCCTACCTCTACAACATCGGTCGCGGCCCGATCGTTGACTCCCGTGGCCTCCTCGACGCGCTCACCAGTGCGCACCTCGGCGGTGCCGGGCTCGACGTGACCGATCCCGAACCCCTCCCCGCCGATTCGCCGCTCTGGGACATGGAAAACGTGATCATCACCTCTCACACGTCGGGCGCCACCCCGCGCTATTGGGACCGCGCGATCGTTATTCTCGAGTCGAACATCGAGCGCTTCCGCTCCGGTCGCGAGCTGCTCAACGTGGTTGACCTTTCGGCAGGGTACTAACGGACCACTCCGCAGACCCGCAGCGATCTTGACAACATAACGCTCGTGTCAGAGAATGTACGTACACACTTCCAGTCGGAGGGAAGCGAGGGAAAAACCAACCAGCGACGAAGCATAGAAGATCGGTCCGTACCACGGTGGAGGGCCAGAGCGATGAGAGAACCTCGGGTAGCGGTGATTTCGCAGCATGCCGGACGTCGCTTGGCACAGCGGAATCTAACGTTCGACGATGTTCGCTACGTCTTCGCCCACGGCCGGCTGCACCATCGCGGAAAGGCGCTCTTCGTCCACCTCGGCCGCCGCGACATCCCCGCCTCGGACCTCCGCACCGACCGCTACCGCCGCCTTGAAGGCACGATCCTGGTGCTCGACCCGATGACCGGTCAGCACCTGACTACCGCTTATCGCAACCGGCGGACCGGCAGCCGCGACATCAAGCGCAAATCGAAACGAACGATGCTCGATCTCCTCGACGTGGCCCCCTAGCCGACAGCACCGGCTGCACTCGCGGTCACCCGAGCGTCTGAACCTCTGCTCCCTGAGCGAAACCGAAGACGTGGACGGGCGTGGGGCCGCCATTGGTGCTGTGCCGCGCGTAATAGCCACGAGACAACTGCTCCTTGAGCGCCGGCACCGCCCTCTGCGGCAACAGAATGAGCGCCGTCCCGCCTTCGCCACCTCCCATCATACGAGCCCCGAGTACTCCCTCAACCGTGAGCGCGTCCGCCACCAGCTCCTCGACCAGCGGATGGCTAATCTCGTAATCGGTCGCCGAGGAGCGACCGGAGGCAGTCATCAGCGTGCCGAATGTCTCCCAGTCCCCTTCTCCCGCCGCCTCAATTCCCCGTCGCACGCGCTCCGTCTCGGTCACGACGTGACGCACCCGCTGCAACAGCCGTGGTGAGAATACCGACTGGTCGAGGCGCGCGAGTCGTTCAAATCCGCGCTGCTCGATCGCGGCGAGATTGGGCAGATCCTCGCCCAAATAGCGACGGGCGACGGCCAGCGCCTCCTTCGACTCGGCGACGCGGACCGGGTAGGACGACGCGCCGAGCGAGCGATGCACCCCCGAGTCCGCGACGGCGAACACCAGATCGCCAAGATCGGGTTTGAGGCGCTCGATCCCCAGCGTCGTCCCGTCGTAGCGAATCACTCCGCCCCCGACCGACGCCGACTGATCCATCGTTCCACATGGCGTGCCCGCGCGGTGCTCGGCCTCTTGAGCGCGTAGCACCAACTCCGTGTCATCGGGACGCGATCGGTGCAGCGCCAGCGTCAACGCCACACAAAGCGCCGCCGAGGAACTCAGGCCGAAGCCAACCGGCACATCACCCGCAATCGAAACACGAGCCGGCGCCACCAACTCGACATCCGGCCGCGCCAGCGCCGCCGCCACGACTCCTCGGACATAATCAAAAGGTTCCGGCGGCGGTGTCGCATTACGCCACCCTGCCAGCGTGGACGGTCGGAGCAGAGCCTGCTCACGATCTTCCACGTCGGCCATAACGACGTTCACGCCGTCACCGCCCGACGCCCCGTCTTCAACGGCAGTGACGACGAAGCGATCGATCGCGGCGGCGAGCACCGGTCCGCCGTTGTAGTCGATGTGGTTCCCAAGCAACTCAAGCCGCCCCGGCGCAGTCGCGACGCGTGCCGGCTGCCAGTTGGCACCGAACGCCGCCCTCCCCGCGTCGAGCGCTCGCTGAAATGCGTCAGAGTTCAGGTATCCGTCTCCTAACTGGTCGTCGCCCGCTCCGGCCTGACGCCGGAAAGCATCGTCATTCCGAGCCTGGCGAGGAATCTCTCTCCGCGCCTTGCGGCGTGCCGAGAATCGCTATCCGGTGCAACGACTCTCCGACCCTACCGCCGCATCTGCACGACCTTGAACGCCTCCGCCAGCTCGAAGTCCGACCCCTCGGCCACTTCCTTTGCCCGATCGCGAACGCGGGGGAAGACGGTCTCCCCGTCGCCGATCTGCGAGACATGGGCGCGCAGGGAGTCGAACTTCGCCTCGATTGTCTCCGTGATGTCGATCACCAGATCGGGATGCTCCGCGTTGAAGTACCAGATCTCGGCCGTCTTGTGCGGTTCCAACCCCGCTCGCAGGTGCTCGGGAAAGTAATGGGGATCGCGAGCCGTCGGATAGACCGCGTCAGTTGTGGCGAAGCCGACCGCACGGTGATCGGGATGGAGCGCGTAGGGACGATAGGGATCGTGGGTGATGATCACGTCCGGTCGGTGCGTCCGAATCATCCGCACGATCTTTTCACGCAACGCGAGATCCGGGACCAACTCGCCGTCCGTGCATCGCAGGAACACAGTCTCGGCCACGCCCAATCGACTCGCCGCTTCCGACTCCTCCGCTTCGCGCATCGCCGCCAGCTGCTCCGGCGGGATCTCCGCGTTGCTGGTTCCCTTGTCGCCCGAGGTGACCTGGATGATCACCACGCGCTTCCCGTCTCTCGTCAGTCTTGCGATCGTGCCGGCCGAGGAGAACTCGGCGTCGTCCGGGTGCGCGACGACGAGCATGTACGTCTCGTAGCCATTCCAGGGGATCGGATCGCTCATTCTGCTGGTACGCTCCTCCTCAACGCGATGAGAAATCTCTGCCAATGCTCCGGCGCGAGCTCGGCCACCGCTCAGCGGACGGACGTGCCGTCGCTCTTCGAACGAATCCGCATTTCTTCGGCCACTCTCGCCAGCGGCACCGTCGTCTGCTCGCCCGAGGCGAGATCCTTGAGCGACGCCTCGCCCCGATCGAGTTCGGCCGAACCGGCAATGACCGCGAAGCGTACGCCCTTGCGATTCGCGTACTTCAACTGGTCGCCCAAACTCCGGTTGGGCTGGACCAACCCATCCACGTTGAACCCGGCATTCCGCAACTCACGCGCGATTCGGGCCGAGGCGGCGAGCGTGTCGGGAAAGACTGTCACCACCACGTCGGCGACTGTCGCGGGCGTCGGCAGCAGACCGAACTCCTCAACCACCTCGATGATGCGCTCGAGGCCGAGCGAGATTCCAGTCGCCGGAATCGGACGGCCCAGGAAGGTCCCGACCAGCTTGTCATACCGGCCCGCACCCGCCACGGAGCCAACCTTCGGCTCGTCGACCGTCGCTTCGTAGACCGGCCCGGTGTAGTAGTCCAACCCCCGCGCCAGGCTCAGATCCAGCCGGTAAGCTCTTTCGGGCACGCCGAACGGCGGCAACAGCTCGAAGAGTTGCCGCAAGTCCGCGATTGCCTCGCCCGCCGATGGCACGGCTTCGAGTCGCACCGCAAGGTCGTCAAGCAGTTCCTTGGCCGTGCCCTCGGCGGTCACGGCTTCGATGACACGGTCGGCCACCGCCTCCTCGACCCCACCATCAATCAGATCTCTCCGGACTCCCTGGCGACCGATTTTGGCCAGCTTGTCGACCGCACGATAGATCGTGCCGGCTTGCGCCTCTGGCACCCCGGAGGCGAGCGCGATGCTCTCCAGCAATCGCCGGTGGCTGATGTGGATCGTGAAGTTCGGCAACCCGACCGCCGTCAGCGCCTCGGCCATGATCGCCACGACCTCGGCGTCGGCCACCATCGACGCCGAACCGGCCACGTCCGCGTCGCACTGCCAGAACTCGCGGAACCGTCCCCGTTGCGGCTTCTCCGCTCGCCAGACCGGCGCGATGTGGTACCGCTTGAACGGCATCACCAGCTCGTCCTGGTGCATCGCGACCACCCTCGCCAGCGGCACCGTCAGGTCGTACCGCATGCCGACCTCGCGTTCGCCCTGATCGAGGAAGTGGTACATCAGCTTCTCGTTCTCGCCGGCCTTCCCGGTCAAGACCTCCAGGTATTCGAGCGCCGGCGTGTCCAACGGCTCGAACCCGTGGCGCTCGAAGATCTCGCGAAAGGTCTCGATGATCCGGCGCCGCAAAATCATCTGCTTGGGGAGATAGTCCCGAAAGCCCTTCAACACCTGCGGTCGCCGCTGCGCCGACTTCGCTTTCTCCTGCCCGTCCAAACCCGATCCTCTCTCAAATCCCAGCGCTCAGCGCGGACTGCCTACTTCCTCAATTCGTAGACCATGTGCCCCAGTTCCGGCAGGATCAGGCGCTCCATCGCCAGTCTCACTGCATTCGTCGAACCCGGCATCGCCACGATCAATCGCCGGCGGTAGACACCCGCAACCGCCCGGCTGAGCATCGCCGCCGCGCCGATCTCGCCAAAGCTAAGCATTCGAAACAACTCGCCGAATCCGTCGAGACGCTTCTCCAGCAACCCTGCGATGACGTCGTAGGTCGTGTCCCGGTTGGCAATGCCGGTCCCGCCATTCGAGAGAATCGCGTCGATACCCCCGTCGGCGGTCCATGCGTCGAGCCGGGCGCGAATCTCAGCCGGCTCGTCTCGCACGATCCGGTAGTCGGCGACCTCATGTCCGACGCCGGCGAGCAAATGCCGAATCACGCCCCCGCTCGTGTCGGTCTCCTCGGTTCGCGTGTCGCTCACCGTCAGGACGGCACACCGCACCACATCCGGCGCTGCTTCCCGATGCTCAAGTGATGGCGAAATGCTCGGCGTCGGCTGACTCACCGTGCCGGCTCCGCCGCCTGATCCTCGCCCGGCGAACGCGATGTCGCATTCAGACGCCTGGTCACCGTGGCCTGGCTTTCGACGACGACCGACATGTTCCTCTCGCTCCCGAGTCAAGTTGCGGTACGTCCGGCGACCGGCGATGCCACGGGACTCGCCATCGGCGCTGCGGCCGCACCGCCGCTCAGCCTCTCGGCGATAAAGACCGAAACCGTCGTCGTGCCATCGCCGTTGTCATGCAACCAGGCGATCCCGGCGTACCCCGAATCGTTCAGTTCGCCAACACCAACGAAGAGATCGGCGCCGTTCGGCGTGCCCGCGACATTGCCGCAGGCGATGTAGTTGCCGATGTTTTCGGCACTTTCATGGACGTTGATCGCATGCGGCGCACCCAGGATATCGGCGAGCGAGGCTTCGACGCGAGTCACGCTCAACTCAACCGCAATCGCGCCGTCGGCGGACTCTGCCCCCCCGGTCACGTCGTTGAGCGGGTAGACAATCGCACCCAGTGCTTCACAGGTACCGTCGTGAATGTGGGCCGGATGACCCGCTGCCATCGCAACCGGGCTGGCACCCGGCGTCGCCTGCTGTGCCGAAGCCGGCGTTCCAATGAGGGAAATGATTCCGAAGATGAGGATGGCCGCAATTCCGATGAATGGCCGACGAAGGGTCGAGGTCATCGTTGCTCTCCTCCCGAGGCGGGTTCCGCGGCGGGTGCGGTCTCCTCGTTCCCACCGACCCGGAGGATTCTACGTCATCGACCCGCCCGGAACGCCAGCCAACGCTCTATCCGGTCACCACCGCATCCGGCCAGTGCGTCAGCCGGGCCACCGCACCGTCGCCATCCACCGTCACCGCCACCAGATCGACGCGCCAGATCGAGGACTCGAGGTCCTGATGCTCCGAGAGAAACCACTCCGCTGAGGCGAGAATCCGCTGCGCCTGCGCCGCGGAGATCCCCTCCTCGGCTCGTCCCGCCTCATCGCCGTGCCGGGTCTTGACCTCGACAAAGACGAGATCGTCGCCGTCTCGCATCACGAGATCCAATTCGCCGAGCCGGCACCGCCAGTTGGCCGCCAAGAAAACGAATCCCTGCCGCTCGAGGTACGCCCGCGCCAGCCCTTCCCCACTCCGCCCCAGCCGAGTGCGCGGGGTGGCGCTCACGGTGCAACCCGATTGCAGACACGACCGACCGGCGCGAACGACCGGCGATGGAGGTGACACGGACCGTGCTGCGCAAGCGCGGCCAGATGGTCCTCGGTGCAATATCCCTTGTGCGAGGCAAATCCGAATCGCGGGTCGCGGTCGTGACATTCGATCATGAACCGGTCCCGCGTCACTTTGGCGACGATCGACGCCGCCGCGATCGAGAGACAACGCGCGTCCCCGTCGATCAGTCCAACCTGGGGGAGCTCGAGATCCAGTGTTGTCGCGTCGATCAAGAGCGCATCGAGCTGAAGCGGCAGCGCCAGCACCGCCCGCTGCATCGCCAGCCGGTTGGCGGGCCCGACGCCGATCTCGTCCAGCTCAGCGGCCTCGACTACGCCCACCGCGGCCGCGGTCGCAATCCCGCAGATGACGGGCAGCAGACGACACCTCGCCTCCGCCGTCAGCAGCTTGGAATCCCGAACACCCGCCAGCGCCCGAGCCGCCTCCTCGTCGCTACCATCGATGCTCGGAGGCAAAACGACCGCGGCGGCGACAAGGGGACCCGCCATCGCGCCACGTCCGACCTCGTCGACTCCGGCGACGACGCACAGGCCTGCCGACCAAAATGCCCGCTCGGCGGAGAGATCGGGACTCGACGCCTGCATCCGCGCTGCCATACGCCTGCCCTTAACCCGAAGGAGCGCGGCATTGCCGCGCTCCTCAAGCAGATGAGTTGACCGCCCAAGAAGACGCTATGCCGTCGTCTCTTCAGAAGCGGTCGTCTCGACCGTGTCGAACTCTTCAGCTGTCGGCTCGACCGCAGGTACAGGCGTCACGACCGGTGCGGCTTGTGCCGCCCGCGCCCCGCCGCGCAACGCGCTCCCCTGTGGCCGCCGCCGTTCCTTGATCCGCGCCGCCCGGCCGGTCAGTCCGCGCAGGTAGTAGAGCTTGGCCCGGCGAACACGACCCGTGCGGGTCACCTCGATTTTGTCGATTCGCGGCGAATGGATCAGGAACGTCCGCTCCACTCCAACGCTGTGCGACGCGATCCGGCGGACGGTGAAGTTCTCGTTGATCCCGCCACTCCGTCGCCGGATCACGACGCCCTCGAAGACCTGGATCCGCTCCCGAGTACCCTCGACCACCTTGACGTGCACGCGAACGGTGTCACCGGGACCGAACGCCGGCACATCCGCCTTGAACTGCTCCGATTCGAGCGAACGAATCAACTGCGCGACCATGGTACCGATCCCCTCACACCACCGCGCCGCCTAACCGGTTGGGCGGTGGGACAACATTTCATTGGCAGACAGCAAATTGCCCGCGCGAAACGGGCCGCGCAGATTTTAGCACGCCAACGACCATGCGACGACCGCCGCGCCGGACCTCATGCTAACGCCCCGCCATCGCCGGTTGCCGGAGCACTTCCAGAACCTCCGCCGCCACCTCGTATCGCCCGAAGGAGGGCATGATGTACACCCCTTGGGCATGGCTCTCCAGCGCCGCCAGCAACTCTTGCGCCATCTTCACACCCTCGCGCCGTCCGTCGGCCCCCGCCCGCCGCATCCGGTCGCGTGCGTCGTCCGTCAGCGTGATCCCCGGCACCTCGTTGTGCAGGAACTCGGCGTGCCGCGAGCTCTGCAGCGGCAGGATGCCGACGAGCACCGGCACCGGGATCGGCTCCCCCAGGATCGCCAGAAAGTCGGTCCAGACACGCACGTCGTAGATCGGCTGCGTCATCACGAAGTTCGCCCCGGCCGCGAGCTTTGCCCGCAACCGTCCCGCCTCTTCTTCCCGATCGGCCCGGGTCGGATCGACCGCGCAGGCAATCGTGAAACTCGCCATCCGCCCGATCGACGCCCCTGCCGAGTCGGTCCCCCCGTTCAGCTGCGACAAGACCCGGATCAGCCCGATCGAATCGACGTCGTAGACCGCGGAGGAGTCGGGGTAGTCGCCCAGACTCGGCGGATCTCCGGTCAGCGCCAGGATGTTCCGTACCCCGACCGCGTGCGCCCCGAGCAGTTCTGATTGCAACCCCATCAGCGAGCGGTCGCGCGTCGTGAAATGGATGATCGTCTCGAGTCCGACCTGATGCTGGATCAGGTAGCACATCGTCAACGCGCTCATCCGCACCCGCGCCATGGGCGAATCGGCCACGTTGATCGCGTCGACCCCGGCCTCTTTGAGGAGGCGGGCACCGTCCAGCGCCTTCGCCGGGTTCAGCCCCTTCGGCGGATCGATCTCAACGCTGACGACGAACTTCCGACCCAGCTTCTCGGCCAGCTCCGTTGGCCCTTCGGTCGCGACCAGATCCGGCACGGCCAACCCCTGCAAACGGATCTCTGCCGCCCGCCGCCGTACGGAGACCGGCGGCGCCGTCGCCGTCGGCTCCTTTTGATCGAGCGCCGACCGCATCGCCCGGATGTGCTCCGGCGTCGTCCCACAGCACCCGCCGATCAGCTTGACCCCGATCGCCGCCGCCTGCCGTGCGAAGTCGGCGAAGTACTCGGGCGAGCTCGGGTAGATCACGCGGCCGCCGACGTGCGACGGCCACCCGGCGTTCGGCATCGTCCCGACCGCGCTCCGTCGATCCCCCGCCGCGTCGAGCAACTCCCGCATCGCCTCGACCACCGGCAGGATCCGCTGAGGCCCGACCGAGCAGTTGGCCCCGAGGACGTCGACGCCCAGCCCGCTCAGCGTCCGTACCACCTGCTCGACGTCATTCCCCGCGATCGTCCGCCCGTCCTCGGCGAAGGTCATGAACGCCACCACCGGCAGGTCGCAGACCGACCGCGCCGCCGCGACCGCCTCTTCCATCTCCGCCAGGTCCGAGATCGTCTCCACGACCAGGAGATCGACGCCCCCCTCCAGCAGCGCCTCGATCTGCTCCCGAAACGCCGCCTGGACGTCCCGCCGCGCGGTCGTCCCGTACGGCGCCAGCGTTCGAGTCGTCGGCCCGATCGAGCCCGCCACGAGCGCCGGCCGCCCGCAGATCTCCCGCTGCTCCCGCGCCAGCTTGACTCCGCGCAGGTTGACGTCCCGCACCCGATCCGCCAATCCGAAGTGGTCCAGACGGTACCGATTCGACCCGAAGGTATTCGTCTCGATCACGTCGGCGCCGGCGTCCAGGTACGCCCGGTGAACCGAGGCGACGAGCTGCGGATTCATCAGGTTCAGCTCGTCGAAGCAGTCGTCGAGCTGCACCCCCGCCGCATAGAGCATCGTCCCCATCGCGCCGTCGGCCAGGAGCACCCCGGAGTTGAGCCGCTCAAGAAATGGATGCGACATCGCAGGACCTCACGCATTGCACGATACAGACGGGAACGTAGGTGACTACATCGAGGTTGACAGAACTCTGCCACCGCATAGGATACGCCGCAGTTTCGCCCGTTGCCGAACGGAGCCCCCTACGAACGCGGAGGACGAGCCAATGACCAGCGCGACGACCAGCGGTCTCGGATTCGGGATCTGCACCGACCAAAACCTCCCCTGGCAGACCCTCGTCGACCGCTGGCGCCTCTTCGAAGAGCTCGGGTTCGACAGCGTCTGGGACTGCGATCACTTCCAGCAACCCAGCCGCCCCCAGGGACCCTACTTCGAAGGCTGGACCCTCCTCGCCGCCCTCGCGGCCCAGACGACCCGGATTCGCATCGGCGTCCTCGTCTCCTGTAACACCTTTCGCCATCCCGCCCTCCTCGCCAAGGAAGCGGTCACCGTCGACCACATCAGCGGCGGCCGACTCGAGCTTGGCATCGGTGCCGGTTGGTACGTCCCGGAGCACGAAACCTTCGGTCTCGACTTCCCGCCGACCCCCGAGTTGGTCGGCCGCTTCCGCGAGGCCGTCGAGATCGTCGATCTCCTGATGCGGCAGGACGTCACCTCATACCAGGGACAGTACTACCAACTCGACGAGGCGCCGTTCCGCCCCGGCCCGATCCAGAAACCACGCCCGCCTCTCACCCTCGGCGCGCATGGACCCAAAATGCTCCGCATCGTCGCCGAGTACGCCGACCGCTGGAACTCCCACGGCTCGGTCGAAGAGATCGCCCAGCGAAACGCCATCCTCGATGAGCACTGCTCGGCAATCGGTCGCGATCCCCAGGCGATCATCCGCTCCCTCTACGGATGGTCGACCCTCCTCCCTGCCGATCCCTGGCAGTCCGTCGATGCCTTCGACGAGGTCGTCGGTCGCTACCGCGAGGTCGGCATCAACGAGTTCATTATCGACGCCCCCGGCGACGACCAGCTCGACGTCCTCGAGCGCGTCGCGGCCGACGCTCTCCCCCGCCTGCGGGCAGCGGTTGCCTGAGATGGCTCCAACAACGACCGTCGTTCGCTACTCCAAATGTCGCGGTGGAGGACGCTGTTCCCGCCCGAACATTCTGGGCGAAGCCACGGACCTCTCGTTCATTCAGGCTGAGGTCCATGAGTACGCGATGTGGCGGCATGAGTTTGACGCCTATGCGGAGACACGATACAGTCGCGCACAAGCGCGGCCGATAATGGTGGGGCTCGTGGAGCCGCGCCAGGGTGCACACCCGACGGCGGCGACTCTTACTGCATAACCACTTCTAGAAGACGAATGGCAATCTGACCAATGTCCATCACCGAACTGCTTGAAGTCGATACCCTCGAGGCGTCAAACACATCCGCGTCCGCGCAGCGCGGACCGATCATGGCCATCGGCGGCGCCGAAGACAAAATGGACGACAAAGTTATCCTTTCGACCTTTACCCAGCTGGCGGGCGGACCCGCTGCTCGCATCGCGATCATGCCGACCGCCTCCTCCATCGAGGCAGCGGGCGAACGCTACAAGGCGCTCTTCCTCGGTCTCGGCGTTCGCTCGGCCGATGTCGTCTTCATCTCTGAACGCGAGGACGCTAACGACGAAGAGACGCTCGAGGTACTCCGCGACGCCACCGGAATCTTCCTTACCGGTGGCAATCAGATGCGCCTCTCGACCATCGTCGGCGGCACCAAGGCCGCCGCTCTCGTCCGCGACCGCAACGACGCCGGCGCCGTCGTCGCCGGCACCAGTGCCGGCGCCTCGATCCTCTCCTCGCACATGGTCGCCTTCGGCGCCAGCGGGGAGACGCCGAAGCAGCGCATGGCCCAGATGGTCGCCGGTTTCGGATTGGTACCCGAGTTGATCATCGACCAGCACTTCCGCCAGCGCGACCGCATCGGTCGCCTGCTGATGTTTGTCGCCTCCAACCCCGGCCTCCTCGGCGTCGGCGTCGACGAGGACACCGCGGCGCTCATCTCTGGCAACAGTGTCCTCGAAGTGATCGGTCGCAACAGCGTCACCATCGTCGATGGCACCAACATCTATTCCGATATCTTCCAGGTCAAGGCACACGGCGGCATCACTATCAGCGGGGCCCAACTCCACATCCTCACGGCCGGTCGCCGGTTCGACCTCAAGAGCCGGCGGCTGCTCGATCGATGACATCTATCCTGGTTCGAACAATCCGATTGCCGATTGAGGTGACGCGATGATCGAGGTGAGAAGCACCACCGTTTACCGCGGCCCCAACCTCTGGGCGCGGATGCCCGTGATCCTGATGGTCGTCGACATTGGCGAACTCGAAGACCGCCCGACGAACAAGATCCCTGGGTTCTACGAGCATCTCACCGAGCTCCTTCCATCGCTCTACGACCACGGCTGCTCCCTTGGTCGCCCCGGCGGCTTCCTGCAACGGATGCGAGAAGGGACCTGGATGGGGCACGTCCTCGAACACGTCGCCCTCGAGCTCCAGAACCTCACCGGCGCCGAAGTCACACGTGGAAAAACGCGGAGCACCGGAGAGCGCGGCGTCTACAGCGTCGTCTACAGCCACGAGCAAGAGGATGTCGGCCTGGCTGCCGGCAAGCTCGCCGCCCGCCTCTTGAACCACCTGATCTACGGCGAAGAACCCGACTTCGAATTCGTCCGCGAGCTCGAAGACAACGTTATCCGCGTCGCCGAGCGCCTCGCCTTCGGTCCCTCGACCGGCGCCATCGTCTCGGAAGCGGAACGCCGCGGCATTCCCGTCCTCCGCCTCGATCCCCGCCGCTCCCTGGTCCAACTCGGTCACGGCTGCTACCAGAAGCGAGTCTGGGCGACGGTCACCTCCTCGACGTCCAACATCGCCGTCGACATCGCCGCGAACAAGGAACTGACGAACCGCCTCCTCCAGGAGGTCGGCATCCCCGTTCCCCGCGGAACCGTCGTCCGGAACGTCGACGACGCCGTCCGGCAGGCACGCCGAATCGGCTTTCCGGTTGTTATCAAACCCCTCGATGGCAACCACGGTCGCGGTGTCTGCATCAACCTCAAGGACGAGGACGAGATTCGACAGTTCTATCCCGTCGCCGCCGAGGAGAGCCGGGCCGGCACCGTCGTCGTCGAGAGCTACATCACCGGCCGCGACTACCGGATCCTCGTCGTGAGC
>JAXDKI010000543.1:0-17558 GCA_034667245.1 Thermomicrobiales bacterium
CCGATGCGGGTGCAGCAGGGCGGCGCCGGCCGGGATCGAGCTAGCCTTCCTACCCCGAGGTGATCCCGCGGAGACTATGGCATCAAAGGCCGCAGGGGTTATTCCCTACACGCTTACGTTGCAGCCAAGGAAACCATTCTCGTAGCCGTTGAGGAACGACTGGGCGCGCTGATCGGCGCTGCCGTGGGCTTGGGGGTCGTATTCCGAGATGTGTTGGGGGTCGCCAAGGTACTCGATGGTAAAGGTGATCGCCTCGTCGACGTCATCCGTCTCGAGGAGACCGCGGGAGTCGACGTCGAGTGCCCAGGCGCCGGACATGCAGTCGGCCATCAGTTCCAGCTCGATGCTGTAGAGCTCGTCCCATTCGTCCGGCACGTCGCCCGGACCTGCCCGCTGGATACCGACGCCGGTCTGGACGTGGTGGGCCCACTCGTGGGCAATCACGAAGGCGGCGGCGAAGTCCGCCTGCTGCTCGAGTCCGGTCAGCAACGCCTCGTCGAGGTAGACCGTCTGGTCGTTCGGGCAGTAGAAGGCCCAAAAGCCGCCGCCCGCCTGCCCGCAGCCGGTTCCCACCAACTCGCCCTGCTCGACCACGACGACGCCCGGACTGCGGTAGTCGAACCGTGTATAGCTCAGCGCATCGCGGTAGAACGCATCGAGGTCGGTGACGACGTTCTGAAGCAGATCCCCCTCGGTCAGGGCCTCGCCGCGCCCGCCGTAGCGCGCGATCGCCGCTTCGACGAACTCCCGGCTACTCCCGAAAAACCAGCGCCATTCTCCGCCGCTCTCGACGAGATACATCCGATCCTGGAGGAATTTCTCCTCGCCCTTCTCGACGTAGGGTTGCTCGAAGCTGATCTCCGCGGCGTAGGGGTACGTCTGACCGGTCACGGGGTAAGTCCAGCTGACCATGCGGGCGTCGGTGATCCGGGCACGTCCGGCCTGGGCGATGGCGTAGAGCTCGGCGAAGGTACCGACCGCCGCCGCGCGCGGGACGACCGCGTGCGCGTCGGGGTGGATGCGGTCGTACATCGCGTTGTACTTGCCCTCGGCCGCGAGGCGGAAGATCTCCTGGGCGGTCGCCACCGCCTCGCGAAGATCCGCCTCCTGGTCCTGCGCCGCTACCCGCACACCACCTCCTGCCATCCCCAGCCAGGTCAGGTGGAGGGCCAACACCAGAAGGATCGTGACGCGCAGACCGCGCATGGTTGCTCCTCTCCGTCTCGAGTTGCGGCGCCCGCTGTTCGCCAGAGGGACCAGACAGAGCCGCCCGGCCGGGCACCTTACGACGCAAACGGCGGGCCAACGCCGGCCGGCGACCGAACTGTGACGTGTCGCGGACCACACCGGACAGAGCAGCACGGCACCGATTCTGCAATCCCCCTGTGACGGTGCGCCGTCGATAGGCCGCGTCGAAGTATCCGCAACGGTGTGGGAGGTCAGATCGCATGGATACAGTGTTGAAGGGTCTTTTCGGCGGGGGCGGTGAGACGGGTCCCGCCAATGAGGATCAGGCTCGCGACTTCGTGAATCGCTACGAACAGGGTGACCCGACCGAGGGCTACTCGTCCGACGAAGCGATGCAATACTTCGGAGAGGTCGCCCAGCATGCCTCGCCCGACCAGATGGAGCAGGCGATGCGCGAGTCGATGAGCCGCCTCAACCCGAATCAGCGGCAGGAATTCGCCCAAATGCTTCAGCAGCGCATGGGCGGCCAGGTCCAGCGCCCGATGGCTGACCAGGACCCGAACGACCTCGACGGCTTCATGGGCGGCCTCGGCCAGATGTTCGGTGGCGGTGGAGGCGGAGGCGGACTCGGCGGCCTCCTCGGCGGTCTCCTCGGCGGCGGGATGACCGGTTCCTCGAATGCCGGCTCCATGTTCGGCGGGGGGCGCTCCTCCAACGACGGCGGCGGCGGCGGGGCCGGTGGCCTCGGCGACATCGTCGGCAGTCCTATCGGCAGGGCCGTACTGGCGGGTGCCGCGGCCTTCGCGATGAAGCAGATGTTCGGCCGGCGCTAACGATCGATTCTTAAGCTGTTGCAGCGGGTCCGGATGAGACCCGCTGCAACTTACCGATACGCGCTCTTCCTCGCGATGCGGTTGTTTCTATCGCCCTCAGTTGGTACGTCGAAGGGCTTACTCAGTCTGCCGTCTCAGGTTCGCCCGCCGTTAGCCCGGCCAGCAGGTCCTCACGCGCCGCGATCTCCTCTTGGTACGCGTCGGCGGCGACGTTGTGGAAGACGACGAGCGTCACGTTCCCCAGGTCCCGGCACTCGATGTAATCGACGTAGTCCTCGGACTGGTAACTGAAGCTAAAGGCGGCGAAGGCACGGCCGTCATCCTGACCGCGGGTGCCGGGGACGGCATCGAGGGCAGTCACGCCCTCGGTCTGCTCGCGGAGCGCGGCATAGTCGTCGACGCAGCGGCGCAGCTGGTCGGCACCGAAGTCGGGATTGCCGGTGATGGTCACGTAGCTGGTGCCGTTGGTGAGATGGATCTCGTCGTCGGGGTCCGACGGGTCCCGATCCTCGGCGTCGACCATCCAGACTGCCGAGTCGTACCTCAAGGAGTAACCGTAATTGGGGCGTTCGTATGCCCCTTCGGTGCGCTCAGTCCACGCAAGGCCGCAGCCGCCTCCGGCACCTTTGTCCGCCACAGCTCGGCCGGCGCCGACTCCGGTCCCGGTCCGACCTGTTCACCCGAACGGGCCGGATTGCCGCCCAGCATCGGCATCGAACCACCGCCAGCGGAAGGCGCCTTTGCCTCGATCGGCGGCAGCGGCTCGTCGGCCCCGGGCGGCAGGGTCAAGCCCACCAGCAGATCCTCATGGAGAGGACCGGACTCCTCATACTCCGCCAGGGGCATCTGCAGCGAGACGACAAGATTCCCGTCGCCTGGTACGAACTGCCGGCACTCCAGGTAGAGAAACCAATCGCCGGTCGCACCACCCTCCTCCGTGAGCGTATAGGTATAGGAGCCGACGGCACGAAGCGCATCGCCGCCTTCCTCGACGTAGACGAACTCACTGATCTCGTCGTCTCCCTCGAACCCGCTACCGGCAATCGCACGTTGACAGGCCTGGGCGTCTCCAGCGTATCCCCTCACGACGGAGAAACGGACGAAGCTCTCGCCACCGTCGCGGGCCTCGAGGCGGAGGAAATCGTTGTCCTGTTGGTTGCTCCGCGCGTCCACGGCCTCCCAGACAGCGTCGTCCCACTCTATCGTCCAGGCGTCTTCGTTCCCGGTATACGTGTTCCCGGAGACGCCTTCGAGGTCACCCTCGCGCGACTCCTGTCCAGCGACGTGGCGACTTGGACCGATCGATGAGACGCCAGCGGCCAGCAGACACACCACACAAAGGAGACGGCAAACGCGTCTCACCGGTACGTTCTCCCCTCACGCGCAATAGGCAGGCAACCTTCTGTAGCAAAGGCAGCGCAATCTACAACGAAGCAATGGCAGGAGTAAATTATTACTTACGTAAAATAACAAAGGCTTTCGGACGATATTTCGTGTCATGGCAGCAACCAACTACGCTGAGGGCAGGGAATCGGAGGAGGCAGGCATAGCCCTGACTGAATCCGATCAGTCCGCCCCTTCCGACTGGCTCCGCTGCTACGCCGGCATGCCGGATCCCGCCCTCTCCATTCGAGGCTCCGTGAGAGGCGCGAGGAATGGTGCTCGAAGCGTTGCCGCCGCGTCAGCCGGTCAAGACCCGTCGCAGTTCGGACAAGACCAACTCGTCCTCCCCCGGTTCGAGCGTCTGCGGATTGAGGGCGATCGCGTCGTCGCTCAGGCCGTGGGTGCCGACGGCGATACTGGGATTGGCGTCCCGGAGCGCGGCCACGACCTCATCCCGATTCAGCCGGCAGGGCGGACCGATGTGGACGATGGCGCGCCCGTACGGCTGCCCCGCCTCGCTCGGATAGCCGCGCTCGGCGGTGACTCCCGGGATGCCCGCGACGCCGTCAATCCAACCTTGGACGATTGCCTCGTAGCTCGCCAGTACGGCCGGTTCATCTTGTGCCAGCGACCACTCGACCGCAGCGAGGATACCGGCCAATTCCTCTTTGCCGACCTTCATCGGGCGGCCGAGACTGTGGTTCGGGTTGCCATTGGCACGGCAGCCGGCGACGATCTCCTTCGTGCCGAGAACGAGCCCGCTCGACTGCGGTCCGCGCAACCCCTTGCCGCCGCTGAAGATCGCGGCGTCAGCGCCGAGTTCGCGCGTGAAGTGCCAGAGGTTCGCGATCGGCGGAATCTGGGCGGCGGCGTCGACGAGGACTGGCACCCCGCGCTCATGAGCGATCCGAACGACATCCTCCAGCGGCAGCGCGTCCTTGGCATAGTGAGCGCCGGCGAACCAGAGCACGGCAGCGGTCCGTCCGCCGATGCCGTTCGCGACCTCCTCGGCCGTGGCGCCGACCTCGACCAGTCGGGCGCCGGTCTGCTGAGCGGCGTAGTCGTACCCGTTGCGCTGGCTGCGATGGATCACGACCTCGGTGCGCTCGATCCCTTCCAGCGCGGGGAAGGCGAAGGTACGGGCCGGATCGGTCCCCGCGATGCAGGCGGCGACAGCCACCACGATCCCGGCCGCCGCGCCGGACGAGACGTAGCACGCCTCGTTCCCCGTCAACTCGGCAATCCGCGCGCCGACCCGGTCCTGGAGTCGATCGAGATCGACGAACGACTCGGCCGCCTCGACCATCGCCGCGACGACCGGCGGCGGCATGCGGGAGCCCCCGAGGCGGGTCAGCGTCGCCGCCGCGTTGATCACCCGCGGCAGTCCGAGCTCGTCGTAGACAGTCACGTAAGAACCTCCAGGGTTTGGGAATTGGCTCGGTGCCACCCCATGCATCGCGTCGGAGCGCTCGCTCTCGCCGAGCGGACCGGCGCCAGTAGGATAGAGTCAGTATCTGAGTGCGGCAATGGGTGCTCTCGTACGAGTCTTGGAGTTCGACCAGTATTGAGAAGACGTATACTCGTGAAGCTAATCAGGCCGGTGGATCGAGTCACCGAGAGGATGCATTCGTATGACCACCAAGTTGAACGGCACGGAAGCGGCCGTCGCTCCTCCACTTGCATGTTCACAGGATGAAGCAATCGCTCGATTCTACGGCGAATGGGTCTTGTTTCAAATCCTTGAGGTTGACGAGTACCAGACGCCGGTGCGTGGTTTGGTTTTCGCGCACTCCCCGGATCGGAGTGCCATTTCCAAGGTATTGGCAACCCTACCAAGGCGGACAAAAGACCAGCCCTTTCAGCCCTATTACACATTTTATGCGAGGCCCCGCGCACACGTGGGAGAGACGATCGAGGGAGCTCTTGCCCGGTTCGAGCGGCAGCGCGCCGAAGCGCTCAATGAGGCGGGAATCCATTAAGGGTGAGATCCATCTCCTTTTATCTCATGCCAAGCATGGACAGTTTGGCGGATCGGGAGCCAACGCTGGTCATCCGCCTCTCGGTCGGGATGGACATCGCGTGGGATATGCTCGCTTATCCGAGCGCTCGACACTCCGTGGTCACACGGCACGGCTTCCTGGATGCGCGGGCTAGGCTGGGAGAGGATGCTCAACAGGGTCGCGGCATCCTTCTCCAAGATCTCCGCATCTTCGATCAATCGGTGCCCGATCTGGTCGTGATTCCCAGCCTTGCACCGAGCCGTTTACACGTCGATGGTTTCCTCGGGCTCGACTTCTTCGAGCAGTTCGACGTGGTCGAGTGGCGTCCCAAAACGCGACTGATGCGTCTAACCATCGAGTAAGTCGCCGGTTCCCTCAGTCAGCCACCTGCCACAGTTTCGGTGCCGGCTCAACCCCGAGCTTGCCGGCAAGCCAGGCATCTACCCAGTCGTTGTCGGTCCCGCCCTCGTGTGTCAGGTCGTAGCGCTCGACAGGCCCACCAAGGGCGTCGGCGAGCGGTTGCAGCCACTCCGGACCGCCGAGCGCGCCCGGATCACCCGTCGGCAGGAGGGTCGTCGCACGAACCGCATGGGCGTGGTGGAGCGGTTCGACGTAGCTGAGGGTATGTGCGACGTTGTCCGCCTGATTAGGAAAGAAGCGCAGATAGTCGTTGACTTCTTCGATCGGGTAGGCCTCGGTGCGTCCGCGCGCCTCCATCAGGCGGTAGAACATCAGGGTCTGGGCGATCAATGACGAGAATACCGGCCGCCGCGCCGCCGTGATAGCCGCGAGGTCGTCACCAATGACCGCGATCCGGCTTGGATCGACCTCCGATCGACTCGCCAGCCACTCGGCACCGCGGAGGCAGTCGGCGACGATGCCGCGGTAGATGTAACCATGCGGCGTGTCGATCCCATGCGTGAGGACACCAGGATAGGCCGCGGCAAAAGGCTGATCGGCCAGGCGCTGACCGCGGTGCATCAGGGTGAGCACAACGTAGCGACGCCGGTCGTTGCCGTGGGGAGGATTGTTGACGCTGCCGTAGCGGGGAGTCTGAAGGAGCGCCGGGAAAGGACCGTCCCCATGGGGCACGCTATAGAACCCGAAGATGCGGTACGGACCGAGACTGGTCAACCGGAGATTGTACGAGGTGGCGAAGTCGGTCGAGCGCCGCGGCGACAACTCCAGCTCCGCCGCGGCCGGGAATCGGGCGAGATCGCGGTCGACCCCATCCCAGTAGGCGTCGAAGTCGGCGGGAGGGACAACAGGAGTCATCGTCCAGCCTCCGCCGGTCTCAAGTGCCGGGCGAGGAACGCTTCCACGTTGGCCATCTCCCAATAGGCGCCGGCATCGTGGCCGCAGCGCGGATAGGCGTTGAACTCGGTCGGGCAGGTGAGCGCCTTGCGAAGGTCGTAGCCGGTCTCCGGCGGGCAGACGTCGTCGCCGAGACCGACGTAGACCAGCATCGGGCAGCGAATCATCGGCGCGAAGTTGATGCCGTCGTAGTAGGCGACGGTTTCGCGCATCGCCGGTTCGCGCTCCGGGTATTGGCGCAGGTATTCGTCCATCTCCTCGTAGGGGTAGGAGTGGGAGAGACCCGCCGCATCCATGAACCCGCACAGATAGGGAGCGCCGGCCGCACCACAGGTTATCGCGTCGTTGCGGAGGGCGGCGGTCGTGATCGTCAGCGCACCGCCCTGGCTGCTGCCGTGGACACCGATCCGGCCGTGGTCCACCTCCGGGCGCGTCTGCAGGAAATCGACGGCGCGGCAAGCATCGACGTAGAACCCGCGGTAGCCGTACGTGTTGCGGTCAATAACGTCGCGGACGAGCAGGCCCGGATAGCCAGGATTGAACCGGCTATTGGACCGCAGCTTGCCGCGTGGCGCCACGCCGACCGCGGCGTAGCCCATCTTCGCCCACGACTTCGGCAGCGTCGGTTCCGAGATGTATCCGGGAACGATCAGCAGTCCGGGATAGGGCGGAGGCAGATGCCGCGCCGTTGGAACGCAATACCAGCCGGCAATGCGAAGACCGCCGAGACTGTCGTAGTGGATCTCGAAAACGTCCACCTCGGGGGTAGAACGCATTGGCAGGCGCGCGATCGACGGATTGAGCGGGATTCCCGCCGCCTCGGTCATGATCGCCTGCCAGAAGGCGTCGAAGTCGGGTGGGCGGTGAACGGAGGTTTGATGGAGCTCGGGTGGACGGCGGACCAGTGTCTGCATCGTGGCGACGTATTCCCCTTCTCGCGACCACGCGACTGCTTTAGGGACGGGCATCCCATCCCCTCGACGTAACTGTCCTTGTCCCAACCGGGATTATCCCTTGAGCGCTCCGGCCGTCAACCCCGCCTCGAGGCGGCGCTGGAAGAGGATGTAGACGATCAGGGTCGGGATCATCGTGATCACCATCGCGGCGAAGAGGGCGCTGTAGTCGCTGTCATAGGTGCCCTGGATTGAGAGAAAGTAGAGGCCCTGCGACAGCATGAGCTTGTCCGGATCCAGCGTCTCGGGCATCAACACGAGGGGGAGCAGGAACTGGTTCCACTGCCCGAGGAAGTTGAAGATGCCCATCGCGATCAGACCTGGTTTGGCCAGCGGCAGCATCACTTGGAAAAAGATCTGGTAGTGGCTGGCGCCGTCGAGGATCGCCGCCTCACCCAACTCGGACGGCAGCGTCTTGAAAAAGGCCGTCAGAAAGAAAATGGTGAACGGAAGCGAGTAGGCAATGTACACGAGAATCAGCGACTGGTACGTTGCGAGACCGAGCCCGAAGCGATCGAGGTCGTCGACAAGGAAGTAGAGCGGGACCAGGGCAAGATACACCGGAAACATCAGGCCGGCCGCGAACGCGAAGTAGATGAACTGCCGTCCGGGAAAGACGAAGCGCGCCAAGACGTAGGCGGCCATCGCCGACACGAGCAAGGTGCCGGTCAGCGATCCGGCCAGGACGATGATGGTGTTGACGAAAAAGCGGCCGATGCGCGCGTCGGTCCAGGCGCGCGCGAAGTTGTCCCACTGCAGCGCCGACGGCAACTCCCAAGGGCTGGCAATGATTTCGCCGTCGGTCTTCAACGACGTCATGATCATCCAGACGAAGGGAAAGATCACGAGCAACGCCCAAATACCGAGCATCGCCTGCGTGACCCAGACCGCGACCGCGTCGACGGTACGTGGTCGCCTCCGCACGGCCGAGATCTCGGCGACCGGGCGGGTCTCCTGGATCGGTCGGAAGGCTTCCGCGCTCATCGCTCGTCTCCCCGTTTAGAACTCGTACGTTTCGCGGCGAGTCACGCGCATGATCCCGACCGAGAGGAGCAGCGTCAGGACCAACAGCAGGACGCCGATCGCGGAGGCGATGCCCCAGCGATTGTCCTCGAACGCCCTGTTATAGAGGTAGAGTGCGGCGACTTCGGCCCGACGGGCCCCCATCGTGGTGGTACCTCCGGCCAGGACGGCGACAAGGATGAAGAAGTCGAGGGCGGCGATCGCCAGGTAGATCAACGCGGTTCGTACCGACTCCCAGATCAAGGGGAATGTGATGTCTTTGAACGACCGCCAGCGACCGGCCCCATCCAGAATCGCCGCCTCGTAGAACGAAGTCGGGATGGACTGCATCGAGGCCAGGAAGATCACCATGTAAAATCCGACGCTTGACCAGACAGCGACCGCGGCGACCGCCCAGAGGACCATTGTCGGATCGGTCAACCAGGAGCGCGTCGCGCCGTCGAGACCGATGTTGCGAAGAACCCCGTTGAGCAGGCCCGCGTTGGGCTGGTAGACGTAGCTCCAGAGGATGCCGACGATGACGACCGGAATGACCTGGGGGAAAAAGAAGACGATCCGATAGAACCCCGCGCCGCGCACCGATTGCCCTCCCTGGGTGAAGAGCGCGGCGAACGTGAGGGCAATCGCGATCGTGACCAGAGGCAGGACGATCAAGAGCTGGCCGTTGCGGGTCAATCCCTCCCGCAGCCGCTCGTCCTCCCACAGGTTTCGGTAGTTCTGCAACCCGACGAACGGTTTGTTGTTGCTGTAGCCCCGCCAACTCGTCAGGGAGATGTAAATGGCCTGGGCGTATGGCCAGATGACGAAGATGCCGTAGAGCAGGACGGCCGGCAACAGGAACGGGACGATCAGGCGGTACTTGTGGTAGTGCATCGATCGTCCCCCTTCCAGATCGCAGAGAGCAAGCGGTCAACAGCTCCCTATGACCGTTGCCCCGCAGAGTGTGGGGCGGCGACCGATGCGTTCGCCGCCCCACGTCCCCTGTCGTACGTTACCCGCGTTCTGCGGCTTCGGCGCTAGCGGGTGAACTTCGGAATCGTCTCATCGTCCTTGAGCTCGTCGGCCAGTTCCTGGACGCCGTTCTGGAAGTCCTCGATCGAGATCCGCTTCTGGAGCAACTCGGCCAGGACGAGCTTCGCGTCATCCCGAAAGCTGGGGTACCAGCCGGGGTAGCGCGCGGAGAAGGTGTTGGCGCCGGCGGCGGCGATGGCCGCCTGGGTCGAGGCGAAGGCCGTGCCGAGGTCGAGCCCCTCCCCGGATCCCTTGACGACGGAGAGGGAACTCGTCAGCTCGGCGAACTTGGCGCCACCCTCCCTCGAGAAGAGCAGCCGCAACCACTCCTTGCCGCCCTGGACGTTCTTACCCTGGGACGGGACGATGAAGGGCTCGCCGGCACCGGCGAAGATGCCCTCGAACGGAACCTTGTCGCCCGGCAACGACGGGGTCGGAGCCACGACCATGTTGAAGCCTGCGGGGATCGAGTCCCGCATCTCGTTCTCAAGCCAGGTGCCGCACGGGAGCATGGCCGCCTTGCCTTGCAGCCACTCGCTCTGCGACTGGGTGTGGTCCAGCCCCTCCCAGCCCTGACCGATGTAATCGCGGTCGGCGAGGGTGAAGATGGCTTCGGCGACCTCGGCAACCGCCGGCGACTTCCAGGCGTCGGCCTCGAGGTTGTCGATGTTGATCATGGCCTGCGGGTCGTGCTTCCAGAGCATCTGGTTGAAGAGAAACTCGAGGGCATACTGCGGGTGGACGCCGGTGGTCAACCAGGGCGCGATCCCGGCGCCTTTGATCTCCTCACAGAGGGCCAGGTGCTCGTCCCAGGTCGTGGCATAGGTCCAGCCTTTCTGCTCAAAGAGGGACTGGCTGTACCAAACGCCGTAGACCGTCAGCGCCAGCTCGAGGTGGAGTTGCTTGCCGTTGAAGACGCCCTTCTCTTGCGACCCGTCGACAAGCGAGTCGCCGAAGGTCACGCCCTCGGTGTCATACGAAGGAGCGGCCATCAGGTCGGTAAGGTCGGCCAACTGCTCCTCGGCGATGAGGGAGTTCAAGTCGAGGTTGCCGGCGCCGGAATTGTCGATGACGTCCGGCGGCTCCCCGGCGACGAAGCGCGGCTGGAGCTGCTCGCCCAGTCGCTGGATCCCCGCGTAGGTGATCTGCGCGTTCGGGTAGAGCTTCTTGTACATGTTGTCGTTGACGTACTTGGCATAGTCGTCGCCGAAGCCGCCCTTGAAGATGACGACATCCAACGGCGCAGCGGGATCGACCCCGAGCGGATTGGTTGCGCCAGACGCAGCCGGCGTGCCGTCCTGAGCCAGAGCGCCCCTCGACTCGAGTACGGACATCACGGCCGCGATCGCCGGCGCGGAAAAACCGAGTGCGGCCCCGCGCTTGATGAGATCGCGGCGCGTCTGCGACCCGCCGGCATCCGCGAGCATCTTTGCAATCCGATCGTCGGTCATGGAATCCCCCTCTACGTTGAGCTTCCTGCACCACGCCATCGTTGGGTAGGCACAAAAAGCCTAGCGCACCGCAACGGATGCGGCAAATTCGATATGAGCAGCGCAACCGGTCATTCGAGCAGCGATGCGCCTTCAGAAGAGGCGGGATCGACGGCCTTGCCACTCGCAGCAGTGCCGCACATCTTGCGATACAATGCGGCCACAGCCGCAGCGGTCAGTTGAGTGAGTCCCGAGATGCTCTGTTGGTGAAAGACCGCACGGTCGGCGTTCGCGGCGATGTCCGAGGAGGAGTGCAATGACGCGCGAAGATCCTGACCTCGAGAGCCGAGTCCTGTTCGATGCGCTGGGTGGCCGGGTCAGCCGGCGTGACTTGCTCAAGGGCGCCGCGGCGGCGGGCTTGAGCGCCTCGTTCGTGACGAAGTTGGCAGACGATGTCGTCGCCGCCGGCAACTTCACACCCGCCCTGCAAGCCGACGTCCCGCGGGAGCGGACACTGATCGTGGTCCAGGGTGGCAACAATGGCCAGAACCCGGAGTTCAACAACTTCAACCTCTGGGTCACGAGCTCGCAGGGTGGCTGGCACGCCGGCCCCCTCCAGACCATGAACGAGCCGTTGATCATGTTCAACGTCCTCACCGGCGAGCATGAGAACTGGCTGGCAGAGACCTGGGAGTACAACGCCGACTTCACCGAGATCACGATGACCCTCCGCGAAGGGGTCGAGTGGAGCGACGGGACGCCGTTTACGGCCGACGACGTTGCCTTCACCTTCAATGCGGTGCGCGACCGGCAGAAGGAAGCGACCAACGCCGCCGAGATCAACTTCCTGAAGGAAGCGGTAGTCGTCGATCCGAAGACGGTCAAGTTCGTGCTGAACGAGGCCAACCCCCGCTGGTGGGCGACGACGCTGACCAGCAACCACGGCGTCGTCGAGCAGATGCTGCCAAAGCACATCTGGGAAGGTCAGGACCTGCTGACCTTCACGAACTACGATCCGGAGAAGGGCTGGCCGGTCGCCACGGGACCGTACAAGCTGACCTCGGCGACGGCGGAGCAAAAGATCTTCGATCTCCGCCAGGACTGGTGGGGAGCGAAAACGGGCTGGAAGCCGCTGCCGAAGGTCGAGCGGGTCATCTACCTGCCCAATGCCGACGACTCGCTCGCCGCTCAGCAGCTGATCACCAATCAGGTCGACATGGGCAAGATCCTCTCCGTGCCGACCCTGCAGACGGTCTTCGCCCAGAATCCGAAGGTGATCACCTACAGCGGAGCGCAACCGCCGTACGGCTACCTCGACTGGTGCCCGATCGACCTCAACTTCAACTGCGCCACCGCGCCCTGGGACAACGCCGAGTTGCGATGGGCGGTCAGCCATGCGATCGATCGCACGAAGCTGGTGGCACTGGCCGAAGGGGGCGCTGGTGTGACGGCCCTTCACCAGTTCACGCCGTACGAATGGTTCACGCCGTTCGAGGAGTCGCTCCAGCCCCTCTATCAGAAGTACGGGTTGGACAACCAAGCGCACCCCGAGAAGGTTGAAGAGATCATGACCAAGCTGGGGTACGAGAAGAACGGCGACAAGCTCTGGGAGTCGGGCGGCAAGACGGTCGAAATGAACATCTTCGTTCCCGACTGGCTGAAGGCCTACGGTCCACCGCTGACGCAGCAACTCCGCGATGCCGGTTTCGACGCCTCGTTCGACACCTCACCGGGTCTGAATACTCCGTACCAGACGGGCGAGCAGGCGCTCGGATTCGGCTGCAAGGGACCGGCCGGCGTCAAGGGCATGGACCCCTACTTCATGCTCTCGATCTACATGTCGGAGTACTTCCGACCGACCGGGACACCGGCTCCCATCTGGTGGGCGACCTCCCGCTGGCAGAACGAGGAGTACGACGCCGTCGTCAAGCAGATGAACAGCCTGAGTGCCGACGATCCGAAGACGATGGAGCTCTTCACGCAGGCGATGGATATCTGGATCCGCGAGCTGCCGGACGTCTTCGTCGCCCAGCTCGTCATCCGCTATCCAATGAGCACGCAGCACTGGACCGGCTGGCCGACGCAGGAAGACCCGTACGGCTTCCCGCACTCCTGGCAGCAGGAGTTTCTTAAGACGATCATCCGGCTCGAGCCAGCGTCGTAGACGAGTCGTCAGTTGCCAGTTGCCAGTTACCAGAACGTCTCGTTCTCCTCTGGTAACTGGCAACTGACGACTGGCAACTGAACTGCTATGCCTCTCCGATACCTCCTGCAACGCGTGGGTGCGTTCTTCCTGATCGTCTGGGCGGCGGCGACGATCAACTTCGCCGTGCCCCGACTGTCCTCGGTGGACCCCGTGCGCGAGCAGATGATGCAGTCGGTCGCCATCGGTGGGTCGAGCGCCCAATCGATGGACGAAGTGATCAAGTCGTACGAGAAGCGGTTTGGCCTGGACCAGCCGCTCTGGAAGCAGTACGCGCGATACATCTGGGACATGGCCCGCTTCGACTTCGGCGTCTCGATCACCCGCTTTCCGACGCGGGTCTCGGCAATGATCTTCGACGCGCTACCCTGGACGCTCGTGCTGGTCACGGTCTCGACCCTGATCGCCTTCGTGCTCGGCAGTCTCTTCGGGGCGCTGCTGGCCTGGCCCCGCGCGCCGAAGTTCATCCACGTCCTCGCCCCGCCCCTGCTCACGTTCTCGGCCATTCCCTACTACCTGCTTGGCCTGACGCTCATCTACCTGTTCGCCTTTACTTGGCGGTTCTTCCCCCTCGGCGGCGGATACGACATCGGGAGCTCGCCGGGATGGAGCTTGGACTTCATCGGCCAGGCGGTGCGGCACTCCATCTTGCCGGCGCTCTCGATCGTGCTGGCGAGCATGGGGTTCTGGGCGCTCGGGATGCGGGCCATGATGGTGACGGTGCAGGGCGAAGATTATGTCACTCTCGCCGAAGCGAAGGGGTTGAAGTCGCGCCGGATCTTTCTGCGTTACGCGTTGCGCAATGCGATTCTCCCGCAGACGACGGCCCTGGCCCTGGCGCTCGGTCATGTTGCCTCGGGCGCGGTGCTGGTCGAGGTCGTCTTTGGATACCCCGGCGTCGGGAGTCTGCTCTATTCGTCGATCCGAACCTTTGACTACACGGTCATCTACGGTCTGACGTTCCTGGTCATCGTCGCCATCGGCGTCGCGACGCTGATCCTCGATCTGCTGCTGCCGAAACTCGACCCGCGGATTACGTATCACCGGCGATAGGCGGCAAGGCGGCGAGGTTGTTCTCCACCGCCTCCCGCTTGGCAACTCGGAGTAACGATGGTCGCGACAGCCGAAGCACAACCGGCGACGGGATGGTTCCTGCGGGCACCGCGGGCGCTCCGCGCCTACCCGATGCTGGCGGTCGGCTTGGTGCTGCTGCTGGCGGTCGCGCTGATGAGCGTCATCGGACCGCTCTTCGTCGAGAGGGAGCGGGTCAACGTCGGCTACGCGATCCCCGACCAGCGGCCGTCACGGGAGTACCTGCTCGGGACGGATACGGTCGGCCGGCAAATGCTCGCGATCATCATTTACGGCACGCCGTTGACATTGAAGATCGGACTCATCTCTGGCGCGATCGGACTCTCCGTGGGGATGATCTTCGGACTCGTTTCCGGGTACTACGGCGGTTTCTGGGATCACCTGCTCCGCGGCGCGGCCGACGCCTTTTTGACGGTTCCCGGTCTGCTCGTCCTGGTGGTGATCGCCACCACCTTTCACGGCGGGATCAGCGTCACGACGCAAGCGTTGGTCGTCTCCGCTCTGGCCTGGATGTATCCGACGCGGACGATCCGCTCCCAGGTGCTGAGTATCCGCGAGCGGAGCTATGTCCAGCTCGCGCGCTTCTCCGGGATGAACGGGTTCGAGATCATCGTCAGGGAGATCATCCCGAATCTGCTGCCCTATCTGGCGGCGAGTTTTGTCGGCGCCGTCTCGGCCGGCATCCTCGCCTCGATCGGGCTGGAGGCGCTCGGACTCGGACCGCAAAACGAGCCGACGTTGGGGATGACGATCTATTGGAGCATGTACTACACCTCGATCCTGCGGAACCTCTGGTGGTGGTGGGCGCCCCCCATCGTCGTCATCGTCGTGATCTTCACCGGGCTGTTCCTGATCTCGGCTGGGCTCGATCAGGTGGCGAATCCCCGTTTGAGGAACCGGGCATGACCGACACCCGCATCGATTTGGGACCGCTTCCAACCGCGACGCCGACTGCCCGGCCGGCCGGCGATCGGGAGACCATCCTCGAGATCCGCGATCTCCACGTCTACTACCACACCTCCCGCGGCCCGGCGAAGGCCGTCAACGGCGTCTCGTTCTCGCTGGCGCGGGGCGAGGTGCTCGGCCTGGTGGGAGAGTCCGGATCGGGCAAGTCGACGATCGCCCTCTCGCTGCTACGGATGATCAAGGTGCCAGGTCGGATCGAGCAAGGCGAAGTCGTGCTCGACGGTCGGGATCTCCTCTCGCTCCCGGAAGAGGCGATGCGCTTGGTGCGCCTGGGCGAGATCGCGATGGTCGCCCAGGGGGCGATGAACTCGCTCAACCCCGTGATGCGGATCCGCGATCAGATCGTCGACAGCTGGAAGGACCACGACGCGGGGATGAACCGCGGCGAGACCGAGGACCGGATCGCCGACCTCTTGCGCTGGGTCGGGCTGCGGCCGGAAGTCGCGCGGATGTACCCGCACGAGCTGAGCGGTGGTATGAAACAGCGCGCGGTGATCGCGATCGCGATCAGTCTGCGGCCGAAGGTGATCATCGCCGACGAGCCGACGAGCGCCCTCGACGTCGTCGTCCAGCGTCAGATCATGGCGACCTTGCGCCGGGTCCAGGAAGACCTCGGCGCCGCGGTGATCCTGATCGGGCACGACATGGGCTTGATGGCGCAGTCGGTCGATCGCCTCGGCGTCATGTACGCCGGCGAGCTGGCCGAGCTCTCTCCGGTGCGGGACATCTTCAAGGACCCGCTCCACCCTTACAGCAAACTCTTGATCGCCAGCCTACCCTCGCTCGACCACAAGGGGAAGCTGCGCGGGATTCCGGGTCTGCCGCCTTCCCTGCTCAACCCACCGGCAGGCTGCCCCTTCCACCCGCGCTGTCCCTACGTCATGGATCGCTGTCGCGTCGAGGCGCCGCCACTGGAACCCAAGCGACCGAACCGGCTGGCGGCGTGCCACCTGTACGAAGAGGAGGCGATAGGCGTCAGGCGTTAGGGGCACGACCCCGCCCTCCCAACGCCTAACGCCTATCGCCTATCGCCTATCGCCTGGAAGGTGCAATGACGACGCTCCTCGCAGCCCACCACGTCGGCAAGGTCTACGGGAGCGGTCTGCTGCGGAAGGAGACGACGGTTGCGCTCGACGACTTCTCGCTGAGGATCGACACCGATCCGGCGGTAATCACGGCGGTGGTCGGAGAGAGCGGCAGCGGCAAGACGACGCTGGCGCGCGTGCTCCTCGGCGAGACCGAGCCGACCTCGGGCGAGATCCGCTACCTGGGGAAGGATCTTCGGACACTCTCACGGCAGGAGCGGCGCGCCTTCCGGCGCGACGTGCAGGTGATCTTCCAGGACCCGTACGAGGTCTACAACCCCTTCTACAAGGTCGATCACGTTCTGGAGACGCCGATCACCAAGTTCGGCCTGGCGACGTCGAAGTCGCAGGCGCGCGAGATGATGGCCGAGGCATTGAGCGCCGTCGGACTCCGGCCGGAAGAGACGCTCGGCCGCTACCCGCACCAGCTCAGCGGCGGGCAGCGCCAGCGGGTGATGGTGGCGCGGGCCTTGATCGTCCGCCCCCGCCTGATCATCGCCGACGAGCCGGTCTCGATGGTCGACGCCTCGCTCCGGGCGACAATCCTCGACAGTCTGCGCACGCTCACCCGCGACTTCGGCGTCTCGCTGATCTACATTACGCACGATCTGATCACCGCCTACCAGATCAGCGACAACATCGTCGTCCTCTACCGCGGCTCCGTCGCCGAGGCCGGCGGGGCAGAACCGATCGTGCAGGCACCGGAGCACCCCTATACCCGCCTCCTGATCGGCTCCATCCCCCAACCGGACCCCGATCGCGGCTGGGCCCCGGAGCAGGAACCGACCGCCATCGGCCGCCGCGCCAACCCTGCCGCCGGCTGCCCATTCGCCAACCGCTGCCCCTACGCGATGGAGATGTGCCTGGAGCGCCATCCACCCCTCTACCAGACCGATCGCCACCGCGTCGCCGCCTGCTACCTCTACCGCGAGGCGCCGGTGCTAACCGACGCGCACCTGGACGGAGTGTTCGTCAAACCCGTGGAGAGCGACCGGGCGGTTGCGGACTGAGCGAACACGTTGGGGGATTGCTGGGTGGCGGAGGTCGGCCGGTTTCGTCACCGTGGACGCCTGTTCG
>JAXDKI010000544.1:0-3713 GCA_034667245.1 Thermomicrobiales bacterium
GCGACGGATCCTCGGACGGCGTCGGAAGGACTTCCCGGAAGCACAATGGCTCGATCAGGATAGCCGGCCCCACGTCGTCATCATCGGCGGGGGGTTCGGGGGGCTGAACGCGGCGAAGGCGCTGAGAGACGCCCCGGTCCGGATCACCCTCGTCGACGCTCGCAACTACCACCTCTTCCAGCCCCTCCTCTACCAGATCGCGACCGCCTCGCTGGCGCCGGCCGACATCGCCTCGCCGATTCGGGCCGTTTTGCGACGGCAAAAGAACGTGACGGTGCTGATGGACCTGGCGACGGACATCGACCTCGATGCGCGCGAAGTGGTGCTGGCCGAGGGGCGATTCCGGTACGACTACCTGATCCTCGCGGCCGGGGCACAGCCGGTCTATTTCGGGCACCCGGAATGGCAGGAGTTGGCACCGGGCCTGAAAAGCATCGAAGACGCGGTCGAAATGCGCCGCCGCATCTTCCGCGCCTTGGAGGCGGCCGAGCGGGAGACGGACGAGGAGGAACGGCGCTGCCTGCTGACCTTTGTGGTGGTCGGCGGTGGTCCGACTGGGGTCGAGCTCGCCGGCTCCCTCGGGGAGATCATCCAGGACCTCTTGCCACGGGAGTATCGCTTCATTCGACCGGAGCAGGCGCGGATCGTCCTTGTCGAGGGCGGACCGCGAGTCCTTTCCGCATTCCCGGAGAAGCTCTCCCGCGCGGCAGAGCGGGACCTGCGACGGCTCGGCGTCGAACTGCGCACCAACACGCGAGTTACGGGTATCGAGCCGGGCACGGTCTGGCTAGGCGAGGAGCGCATCGGTACGGAGACGGTGCTCTGGGCGGCCGGGGTTACCGCGGCACCGCTGGCGCGGACACTCGGCGCGCCGCTCGATCGCGGTGGCCGGGTAGTCGTGCAGCCGGACCTGACGGTACCGGGGCACCCAGAGGTTTTCGTCATCGGCGATGTGGCAGCGACAACGGACGCAAAGGGACGCCCGTTGCCAGGCGTGGCGCCAGTCGCGATCCAGCAGGGACGGTGGTCGGCCCGGAACATCGTCCAGGCACTGGCAGGAGAGCCGCTCCGGCCGTTTCGCTACCGTGATCGGGGCATCTTGGCGACGGTTGGGCGTCGCCACGCCGTCGCCGTCGTCTTCGGCGTCGCGTTCGACGGTGTTCTCGCCTGGCTGACCTGGGCGGTCGTCCACGTCGCCTCGTTGATCGAGTTTCGCAGTCGCTTCGCGGTGATGCTGCAGTGGGCCTGGGCCTACGTCACCCGACAGCGGACCTCGCGTCTGATCACCGAGGAGCTGCGACTGGTTCCCCTTGCCTCGACCTCGGCCACCGCATTGCCCGACGGCGACCGGCGCGAGGTTGCTGCCTCGCGGACTCGCTAAGCCCTCCCAAGGCTCCACGGACAGTTCTTTGCGGGCGCTTCTGGACCTGTCAGGTCAGGTCGGAGGTGCGCAGCATCGCGTCGCCGGTGCGCTCGATGCGGAGGATGACGCGTTCGTCGGGATCGGGGCAGGCGACGAGACTGTCCTGGGCGAGCCAGTCGGCCGGATCGAGCGCGCGCATCTTGGCGGGAAGCAGGGGGAGCACCGCGGCGAGGGCAAAGAGGCAGAAGTGCTTGCCATCCGGAATGCGGAGGCGGCTGCTCTCGGTCACCTCGAAGAAGTCGCCGACCTGGAGACCGCAGACAGAGCGGCCCTCGATCGCCGGCGGGTCGGTTGCGTCAGTACTCGGTGCCCCGGTCTGAGGTCACACTTTTGATCGGCACCTGGGGACCGAAGATGGCCGCATTGGCCGGCGAGGTGGCGGACGAGGTGAAGATCGGCGGCTCGACGAACCCGGCGATGGTGCCGGTGATGCGCGGTTATCTGGCCACAGGGGAGGCGCGAGCCGGTCGTGCGTTGGGTAGCGTCGGCATTGTGATGGGTGCGGTGACGGTCGTGGACGAGGACGGGACGGCGGCGCGGGCGCGGGCACGACGGGCGGTCGCGCGTTATCTGCCCGTGGTGGCGCCCCTCGACCGAACAGTCGAGCTGCCGAATGAACTCTTGGGCCGAATGGCGGCATTGGTGGCGGTGGGGGAAGACGAGGCGGCGGCGGCATTGGTGCCGGACGAGGTGCTCGATCGTTTCGCATTCTCTGGAACACCGGCGCAAGTCGTGCGGCAGGCGGAGATGTTGTTCGCGGCCGGGGCGGCACGGATCGCGTTCGGGACGCCCCACGGGTTCACGGATGCGGAGGGCGTGCGACTGCTCGGAGAGCGGGTGCTACCGGCATTGCGGGAGTGATCACAGGGCTGAAGTTCGGTTGTTCGGCGGTCACGATGCTATACTCTTCGGTATTCGGCGGCGCGGCCGTCAGGCGCTGAAGGCGCCGACGGGATGCCGCCGTTCTTGTGTCCGGTGATTGTCGATATCGTTGGTTCTTCCATGTCTGCCATGCCCTTGCCCCTTGCTCCGCCAATCTCAGAGACAGCTCCGCCGGACCTGGACTTCCTCCTCAGCGAGGAGAAGATCGGGCCGCGCGACGGGGCGGGGAAGACCGTCGTTGTCGCGATGAGCGGCGGGGTCGACAGTGCGACGACGGCGTTGATCATGCGGGAGCGCGGCTACCGCGTGGTCGGAATGAACCTGCGCCTCTTTTCCCCGGCCGATCCGGAACACTCGGTCAATCCGTGCTGCGGCATCCCGGCGATGGACGACGCGCGGGCAACCTGTGCGTTGATCGGCGTGCCGTTTTACGCGGTGAACATGGAGACGGAGTTCGGCGAGGCGGTCGTCAACCGTTTCGTCGACGAGTACGCCGCTGGACGGACGCCGAACCCATGTCTGGAGTGCAACCGGCACGTCAAGTTCCGCCACCTGGTCCACCGCGCCAAGCTCCTCGGGGCCGACTGCCTGGCAACCGGGCATTACGCGCGGGTCGTTCCCGGCGACCCGGCGACGGGAGAGCCACACCGGCTCTTCCGGGCGGTCGATGCTCGCAAGGACCAGAGCTACGTTCTCCACACGATGACGCAGGAGCAGCTCGGCTTTGTCCGCTTCCCTCTGGGCAACCTGACGAAGCCGGAGGTGCGGGCGCTCGCCCGCGGCTTCGGCCTGCCGGTGGCGGAGAAGGCGGAGAGTCAGGAGATCTGCTTCGTCGGCAAGGGGTCGTATGCCGACTTCGTGGCGCGGCGGCGACCGGACGTGACGGTGCCCGGCGAGATCGTCGATGCGAACGGGACGGTACTCGGCGAGCATCGGGGGTTGGTCCACCACACGATCGGGCAGCGGAAGGGGATCGACATTCCCCACCGCAAGCCACAGCCGCTCTACGTGCTGAAGCTGGAGCCCGACCGCAACCGGCTCGTGGTAGGATCGCGCGCCGAGGCGACGGCGCGGCAGTTGCGGGCCGATGCAGTTGCCATGACCGCCGGGTCGTGGTCGCAGGCTCCGTTTGCTTGCGATGCGGTCGTCCGCTACCGGGGAACGCCGTTCGCGGCCGAGGTCGCACTTGGTCCGGAGGGAAGCGGCGAGGCGACGGTCGTCTTCACAGGAGAGACGCATCCGATCGCAGCACCCGGCCAGGCGGTCGTCTTTTACCGGGGCGACGAAGTGCTTGGCGGCGGCACGATCGGGAACGTTACGAGCGGGTAGCCGAAAGCCCGTAGCCGATCGTTGATTCGGGGTCGGCACGGTTGGTGCAATGGGCATCGTCGGCGTGCCGAGCAGGGTG
>JAXDKI010000545.1:0-3312 GCA_034667245.1 Thermomicrobiales bacterium
GACGCGCACGCCCAGTTCCCGGTAGACCCAGATGTATCGCGTGTTGGTCCCGATCGATGCCAGGCCTTGGGTTGTCAAGATGATGCCGATCTTGCCCTCCCGCTTGGCGGTGCGGAGGTCCTCGACCGTGCGGATGATCAGGATCTCGTCCGGGAAGACATCCCCCATCAGATTAGCGGCATGGAGCTTCATCAGCGCTCCCTCCGCCGATTCCGGGTAGGAGTCCGCGATCACCGAGTCGCAGAAAGCGGTCACGCCGCTCTGCTTAGAGCGTGTTGCAAAACCGTGGCCTCACGCCCGTTGCCAGACGAGGGTGGCGGTTTGCTGGCGGCCGCCGACCGGCATGGGCCGCGTGGCGAGGGTGACGGTGTCCCCGTCGAACGACACCAGCCGCACCTGCTCGCCGCCGATCCAGTTGGGCATCAGGCTCAGCTCCACCCGGTGCGTCACCTCGCCGTCGCGGTACTCGTAGGTCCCGCAGTACGCGAAATACGCGCGGGCCGCCGTCTCGATTTCCGCCGGCGTCGCCCCCACCCAGTCGCCGCCGGCGAGCCGGGCGCGGTCGGCCCGCCCGAACAGCACCGCCACGTGCCCGTCGCCCGTGTAGGTGATGGAGCCGACGGCGTCCCGACCGAAGGGGTGCATGATGCGCCCCCCCGCGTCCCGAACGTCGAACGACACCAGCCGCCACGTCCCGATCAGCGGGTTCGCGCTCACCGCCCCGTTCCCTCCTCCGGCACAAACCCCGGGACGGCGTCGGCGTCGCCTTGCCGCCAGGCCGGGTCCTGGTAGGCCGGGCGCGGGTAGCGGTAGAAGCCGTGACCCGCCTTCACCCCCAGCTCGCCGGCGGCAACCTTGTCGGTCAGCAGCCGGGGCGGCGCGTCCCGCGGCTCGCCCGACTCCGCGTGGTAGACCCGTTCGATGTCGAGCACCACGTCCAGCCCGACCATGTCCATCAGCCCGAACGGCCCGATCGACATGCCCATGCAGATCATCCAGGCCCGGTCGACGTCGTCGACGGACGCGACCCCCTCATCGACCAGGTGGAGCGTCTCCCGCTTGATCGCTCGCCAGACCCGGTTGAACAGGAACCCGATGCTCTCCTTCTGTACCATCAGCGGCGTCACGCCGACCGACCGTGCGAATCGCCCGACGCGTCCAACCGTCTCGTCTGAGGTCGTGCTCCCCCGCATGAGTTCCACCATCGGCCGCTGCCAGACCGGCGGGTAGAAGTGCGTGTTCAGGACGCGGTCCGGACGCCCCGTCGCGTCTTCGATGTGCGAGACCCTAAACGACGAGCTGTTCGTCGCCAGGATCGTGCGCGGTGGGCAGACCCGATCGAGTTCGCCGAACACCGCCCGCTTGAGATCGAGCCGCTCCGGCACCGCCTCGATTACGAGGTCGACGCCCCCGACGCCCGCCGCGAGGTCGGACGAGGCCCGAATGCGGTCCAACACGGCCGCTCGCTCGCTGCCGGAGAGCGCCCCCGCGGCGAGGCGCCGGTCGAGTTCCTCCTCGTGCCCCCGGCGCATCCGAGTCAGGGCGTCCGACGACCGATCGACGACCGCGACCGCGTAGCCGTGGACGGCGATGTGCAGCGCGAGCTGGGCACCCATGAAACCTGCGCCGACGACGGCAACCGTCGCGATCGGCGCGAACTCCGACGCCTGGGCCGGTCGGGTCATCGCGGTTCGCCTCCTGCGGGTGCAGACGACATGTGCGTTCTCAGCCGCGCGTACGACAAGTGAGAGGCGCCCAGTCGCATGGACTTTTCAAGAATCGGGACATTCTCCTGCCCACGGCACACGGCGTCAACCGCTGCAGATCTGCTCGCAATCATCACGCTCGTTTCGCACCTGCTCGGGAAAGGAACCGTGTGCAGATCAGGGCGCAGGCCAGGTGCAGCCACCCTTGGAGCAGGTCCGCCCGCCGCTCGTAGCGCACGCTGAGCCGACGACAGCCCAGCAGCCAGGCGAAGCTGCGCTCCACCACCCAGCGGTGCCGCCCCAGCCGTTCACTGGAGTCGATCCCGCGCCGGGCGATGCGCGGGGTGATGCCTCGGGCACGCAGCGCGCGGCGCTTCTCGGCCGAGTCGTACGCCTTATCCGCGTGCAGCTTGGCCGGACGCTTCCGCGGTCGGCCCGGTCGTCCGCGCGGGCCGATGATGGGCGGGATGGCGTCGACCAAGGGGAGCAGCTGGGTGGAATCGTGGGCGTTGGCGGCCGAGAGACGGACGGCCAAGGGGATGCCGTTGCGGTCGACGACCAAATGATATTTCGACCCCGGCTTGCCGCGGTCCGTGGGATTGCGGCCGGTGTGTTCGCCCCCTTTTTGGCCCGGATGCTGAGGCTGTCCAGGCTCGCCCGGCTCCAGTCGATGGCGGCTTCGTCGCCCAGCCAGTTGAGCAGCCGGGTATGCAGCCGCTCCCAGACGCCGGCCGTCTGCCAATCGCGCAGGCGGCGCCAGCAGGTCGTGCCGCTGCCGCAACCCAGCTCCCGCGGCAACAGCCGCCACGGACAGCCCGTCCGGAGGACGAAGATGATGCCGCCCAAGACGGCCCGATCCTGGACACGCGGGCGGCCACCCTGTGGCTTGGGCAGTTGCTTTGGCAGGAGGGGTTCGATGGCTTCCCAGAGATCGTCGGGGACAAGGGGAGGGTTCTTCATGGGTGAAATGATGCCATGCCCGCGAGGTTTTGAAACGTCCTCTTGGTCTTCGTTGGGGATCTCTTCGGGGACCAGGGCCGACGGTAATGGCGCTACTTCGTCAGCCACGTAAGTAGCCACTCTTGATTCTTGTCTGTCCCGATGCGCCCCTCAACCGATCGGTCTTTATCCTCGGCATCGAGTCCCGAAAAGACGGCAGGTCCTTCACCGGCGGGAGGAACGTTGATCAATACTTGGCGCCTGCCAACACGCCAGGTAACGTCGATACTACCGTCGGGACCGGGCGAGATAGCGGGTACGGGGGCCACCTGTTGGGTCGAGTCCCAGTAGGCATTGGCACTGTCCACGACAATTTGAACCGCAGCCCGCCAAGTCGCTTCGTCGTAGGCGATGCTACCCTCGTCGTCCCAGTTGTCTTCGAGGTCGAGGATCCGTCGGGATGCCTCGATGCGCTTCGCGACCTCGGAGAGATGGCCACACAATGAGAATCCGTAGATATCAATCGTTTCTGGGTCAAAGGGCGGTGCGAAGAACAGGTCGTTATCCAGACAATCGATGGCATACCAATCGAACGGCTGCTTGATAGCGCTATCCCAATCGGTGACCTTTGCTTTGGCAGCGATTGCGGAGACACCACGGCGATGCT
>JAXDKI010000546.1:0-2510 GCA_034667245.1 Thermomicrobiales bacterium
TCCGCGTCATCCTCCCGCTCTGCGTGCCCGGTCTGGCGGTGCTCGGGCTCTTCACCTTCATGTCGCAGTGGGGGAGCTTCCTCTGGCCGCTGGTGATCTCGACCAGCGACCATACCCGGACGATCCCACCCGGTCTCGCGACGATCCCCGGTCAATACAACACCAACTGGGGTCTGGCGACCGCGGCGACGGTGAGCAGCATGATTCCGATGCTGATGATCTTCCTCGTCTTCCAGCGCTACCTGAGGCAGGGGATCGCGGGGGGGCGGTCGACGAAGGGGTAGCGGGCGCTGACGAGGCGGAGAGACGGACAGGCGGAGAGGCGGACAGGCGGAGAGACGGAGAGACGGAGGGACGGAGAGGCGGAACGGCGGAGAGGCGGAGAGACGGACAGACGACGCGAACTCGGAACTTGTGACTTCGGGTGGGGATAGGGCGATGGCGAATGTGTCGGTGCGGCATGTGGAGAAGGTGTTTGGGACCGTGCGGGCGGTCAATGACGTGAGTCTCGAGATTCGGGACCGGGAGTTTTTGGTGCTGCTCGGGCCGTCGGGGTGTGGCAAGACGACGCTGCTACGGATGGTGGCGGGGTTGGAGAGGCCGACGGGTGGGGAGATCTACATCGGGGACCGCCTGGTCAACTTCACGCCGCCGAAGGACCGGGATGTGGCGATGGTGTTCCAGAACTACGCGCTCTATCCGCATATGGACGTGACGGACAACATTACGTTGGGGTTGAGACTTCACCATACGCCGAAGGGGGTGATTGGGCAGCGGTTGGAGGCGGCGGCGTCGTGGTTGCAACTGTCGGGGTTACTGAAGCGGATGCCGCGGCAGCTCTCCGGGGGGCAGCAGCAGCGGGTGGCGCTTGGGCGGTCGGTCGTCCGCGAGCCGAAGGTGTTCCTGATGGACGAGCCGCTGTCCAACCTCGACGCGCGGCTGCGCGTCCAGATGCGGACGGAACTGATCAAGCTGCACCGCCGGCTCGGCGCGACGATCGTCTACGTGACGCACGACCAGAGCGAGGCGATGACGATGGCGACACGGGTCGCGATCATGCGGGACGGGGTCCTGCAGCAGTGCGATGCGCCGCTGACGGTCTATCGCCACCCGGCGAATAAGTACGTCGCGGCCTTCATGGGCAACCCGGAGATGAATTTCCTGCGGGCGACGGTGGCGCGTGAAGAGGGCGAGTGGTTGCTGACGGGACCGACGTTCCGGGTGCCGGTGCCGCCGGAGCGGGGCGCGGCGTTGGCGCGCTACCAGGGGCAATCGGTCTGGCTCGGGGTGCGTCCCGAGGCGATCTCGGTCCGTCCACAGAACGGCGCGGCGGGCGGGGTGCCGGCGGTCGTCGACGTGGTGTCGCCGATGGGGGGGAACACGCTCGTCTACGCTCTGGCTGAGGGCGAGACGATCGTGGCCGACGTGCCGTCGGACATCGAGCCGGCGGTCGGGGAGCGGATAACGCTGGTGTTGGACCCGGCGAAGCTGCACGCCTTTGACGTGGAGACGGAGCAGGCGCTCTGGTGAGACGAGCAGGTGGGAGAGGACTGAGGACTGAGGACTGAGTAGGGGCGTTCGTCCTGCCTCTCGCCTCCCGCCCATCAGGCCAGTTGCTCAATGAAGGCGGAGGCCGGGATGCGGCTGCCGTTTTTGGTGACGAACCAGAGCTCGCCGTCTTCGCCGGCGGTGATGTAGCTGGTGGTGATCCGGGCGCCCTTGGCGAGGGGAGGGCGGACCGGGGGTGCGGTCGGGTCGGCGAATTGGAGGACGGGGGTGCCGGCGACGCGGCAGCGGAGGGTGCGTTCGCAGACGACGAATTGGTGGCCGTTTCGGAGGCGGTCGGCGAGGGGCCCCGGGAGCGGTTTGCGTTTGGCGAAGGTGGGGGTGGTGGGGACGGCGTCGCCGGGTTGCGGAATCACCCCGCCGGGGTACCCGCCGCCGGTCCAGCCGGGCGGGTAGATGATCATCAGGGGTGGGGTCAGCGCCGTGTTGGTCTGGTAGGCGCGCATGATGGCTTTGGTGCGAGTTTGGATGGCGTCGACGTGGGTGATGATGTAGGCGCCGGGGCACTGTTGGTGATCGACGCCGAACTCGCGATGATGAAGGTTCCAGGCGAAGGTTTCGGCGGTTTGGCCGGCTTGCTCGCTGTGGATCCAGGCGGTCAAAAGGCAGAGGCTCTCGATCTCGCGCTGGGATTTGTCGGCGTTCGGGTTGGCGCCGTCGCTGGTTTCGATCGAGCGGAGGCGGGCGTTGACCGCGCTGCGGCCGAAGGTTGACAGGAACGCGGGTGCGTCGCCGTAGGGAGCAATGGCGCCGCCGACCGTGCCGTTGGCCCAGGGGACGACGCGGCTGTCGGGGTCGATCCATTCGTAGATGACGCCGTCAAGCCTGGGACCGTCGGGGGCGCCGCCGATGCCGTAGTCGGTGAGACCGGGCCAGGCGGGGTCGTGGAAGACGTGATCGGTGCCGAGCAGGAAGCCTTCCATCGTGTGGTGGCAGGTGCCGAC
>JAXDKI010000547.1:0-7108 GCA_034667245.1 Thermomicrobiales bacterium
AACGCTTGGGGCACCAATTCGAGGAGATGGTCAACCGAACCGTCGTCCTCTTGGTCGAGCCAAACGTACTCCGTTGGGACGACCTCCCGCTCGTACGCCGCCTCGTCGAAGCGGCGCTCGACCATGCCGTCGCCCTCTCGGCGGTCACGCCCGATGGCATCGCCGGCAGCCTGTTCACCGCGGCGGGCGTCTCGACTGCCACGATCCCCATGACGGTCCCCATCGCGATGGAACCGATTGGGCGGTGACGAGCCGTCAGCCGTCAGCCGTCAGAGTTCTGGTTCCGCTGCCACGCCTTGACCCTCACGCGTCACATTCAGAGTCGTGAACTGCCGAAGGCTGATGGCTGACGGTTGACGGCTGTACGTTCCTCAGATGCCGCGGATCCTGGTAAAGCACGAGCTCCGGTTCGATGCCGTCTTCTGTGACCTGGATGAGGCCAACGCCGAAGTGGTCTCCCCAGCGGCGGTCGGTGGCGGAGCCGGGATTGAAGAGGATGGTGTCTCCCTCCCGCTCAATCAGGGGAATGTGGCTGTGGCCGTAGACAACGCAGTCGACCTCACCGGCAAAGCGACGACGCGCTTCGCTTCGAGCCGACTGGCCGCCGTGACCGTGCAGCATCGCGAAGCGAAAGCGGCCGACCTGGAACTGGACCGATTCGGGGATTAACTCGCGGAGTTCGGCGTCGTCGTTGTTGCCGGTAACGGCGAGCACCGGGGCGACCGTGGCGAGCGCACAGAGTACCGACGCCGTGTTGACGTCCCCCGCATGTAGAATGAGGCCGGTGTCGAATCGCGCGAAGAGATCGATCACTTCGGTTGGAAGCCGGCGGGCACCTCGGGGGTTGACATGGGTGTCGGAGACGACGCCGATCGTGAGTGGGGCGTCAAAACGGCGCCGGCGCGACGGTCGAAAGTCGCTACCCGATCGGACCAATCCCGGCCTCTCTCAGCGTTCGCCGGACGTCCTCGGCATCGGACTCGCCGAGCGGCAGCATCGGCGGCCGGGGCAATCCGCCCTTCAAGCCGACGCTCTCCAGTGCAACCTTGAGTCCAGGAATGCCGTACTTCCCGGTGACAGCAGCATTCGGCGCCAGCATCCGAAGCTGCAAAGCGCGTGCGGCCTGGTGGTTGCCGGCGCGGAAGCAGCGCTCGATCTCTTTGCACTGGGTCGGAGCAACGTTGGCGAGGGCGAGGATGCCGCCGGTCGCCCCAAGGCACAGGGCCGGGTAGAGGAAGCTCGCTGAACCGGCGAGGACGGCGAAACCAGGAGCCGCACCGGCAATCATCTCGCCGACTTTCGGGGCGTTACCACCCGAATCTTTGATCCCGGCGATGTTGGGATGGGACGACAACTCGGAGACAAGGGCGCTGGCAAGGTCAATCCCGGTGTAGGCGGTCATGATGTAGATCAGGATAGGCACCGGAGAAGCGTCGGCGACGGCGCGGTAGTGGGCGAGGTAGGCGGCGCGATCGTAACGCGACTTGTAGTAGTGAGGCGTCACGATCAGGGCGTAGTCGATGCCGAGCGCGGCGGCTCGCCTTGTCAATTCGATCGTGCCACGGGTCGATTCGACGCCGGTACCGGCCATGACGACCTTCCGTCCGCCGATCGCCTCAACGCCCGCTTCGATCAGTCGCAGTTTCTCGTCGGCCTCCAGCAGCGCGTACTCGCCGTTGGAGCCAAGGATGACAACGCCGTCGAGCGGCGCGGTCGCGTACCAGGACAGGTTCGAGCGAAACGCCTCGAGATCGAGGTCGCCTGCGTCGTCGAAGGTGGTCGCGACCGGAGCAAAGACACCTTCCGGAATGCGAGATGCCGTCATGTTCTGCTCCCCTTCCTCTCTCATGCGTTGCGACCAAGCGTCGCGCGCTACTCCTCGTCGACGATCGAGAAGACGATCCCGTTGGCGATGCTCGTGAAAAGCGCTCCGATCGCAGCGCCCCAGACGTTGACCTCAAGACCAGGCGTCAACAGGGCTGCCAGTGCGAAGACGCCGACGTTGAGGACGACCAGAAAGAGCCCGAACGTCAGACATGTGAGAGGCAACGTAACCGCGGTCAGCAAAGGCTTGATGTAGGCAGTGAGGACGCCGAGGATGCCGGCGAAAATGAGAACAGCAGCCTCGCTCTCGTAGGTGACGAAACGGTCGCGAAAGATGGTACCCAGCGTGAGGACGGCAATCATACTGCCGATGATGTAGGCAGCCAGACGCCCGGCGCCCATCAAACCTGCCGCCTGCCGTCCCCGCGGACGAGCACCGAGAAGCCATCGAAGAGGTGGCAGGCGACGCCATCGGTGAACGTGTCGGCAGTTCGTCCGGCTGCGATGTCGTCGAGCGCCTCGCTCATCCTTGGCAGGAGTCCGGGCTCCATCGGACTCGCGTTGTGTGACGGGTACACCGCACGGAGCGAAGGCGCGAGTGACGCGAGTTGGTAATGCGAGCGGCGATAGTCGTCCAGGTTGGCGTCGTCGAACTGGCAGTAGAGTGCTCCCGGATAGGCGACGTCCGTGCTGAACAGCACCCCGTTTCCGCGGTCCAGGAGGACGATTCCACCCGGCGAATGACCGGGCGCGTGGATCACGTCGAGCCGTCGACCTCCGAGATCGATCGTCTCTCCACCGTCAAGCAAGGTGGTCGCAGAGCTCGGAGGGATGGTGAGCGCGTCCCGATCGGTACCAGGAGGAAGCGCACCCAGGAGGTGCTCGTCGGCGAACGCCCGCCGCAGCTTCTCCGGGCCAACTCCCCGCGACAATCGTTCGGCCTCGGCGCGGTGGATGGCGATGTCGGTAAAGCGCCAGTTGGCGCCGATGTGGTCCCAATGGGCGTGGCTATTGACGACGGCGATCGGGCGGTCCGTCAGGTCGTCGACGACGGCCCGCAGGTCGCCGATGCCCGTTCCGGTGTCAATCAGCACCGCCCGATCCGCGCCGACGACCAGATAGGACTTCACGTCTTCATCGTGAAGTGGCTCGCCGATCTGGAAGATGCCAGGCTCGACCTCAGCCACCGCGAACCATGCTTGGATCAGCGTCGAGGAATCAGTCACGCTCTATCCAGGCTCCGACCGTCGACCGCCTTCGTTGCCGCGAACGATATACCCCGAAGGAGTAGGCGCACTCAGATGCAGCACAAAACGCCGCTACGGCTCGACCCCGTGCGGCGATTGTGACCCTTGCCAAGAAGCGCGGCGTGGCCCGCGCAGGGCCGCCGCAGCCTGACCGCTAAGCGGCGTTCCGCCGGCGCCGGCGCTCGGCCTTTCGGCGCTTCGCGCGGTTCTCTTCTTGGACGCTGATGAAGCGGAGTCCGCGGCGGTGTTCCCGGATGATGCCGGACCGCTCGATGCCCTTGGTGAAGCGCTTCAGCAGCTGCTCAAACGACTCGGAATCCTTGATTTCGACACGCATGCGCGCTCGCAACCTTCCCTTCTGGCTTGTTACACATCTCACGCTGCCTCACGACAGCGCGCACCGGCACGCCCTTCTGGAATCGTGTCCCAACAACTGGACAGCGCCCTCGAATCGATTGCCGGCTCATCGTGCCGGGCGTAAGTATACGACACTTAGGCCCGAGCCAGAATGGTCCGTCTTGAGTCGGGCAACCTCCGGTTTTCGCCGGTCGATGCGGGAGCTCTTGACGCGAGAGGAGTCAGCGCTTGATGCCAGTCGCCACCACCGGAAGTGTCACCGGGGTCGCCGTCTATCCCGGTCGTCCGGGGAGTGTCCATCTGACGCGATTGGCGCCGCCGTTGCCCGGACCCGACGAGGTGCTGGTGACGGTCCGCCGGGTAGGAGTTTGCGGGACCGACAAGGAGATCATCGACGGCCATTTCGGCAGTCCCCCACCAGGGAGCGACGAGCTCGTGCTGGGTCATGAGGTCATTGGCACCGTGACATCAATCGGGGATCACGTCCAGGGGCTACGACCCGGCGAGTTGGTCGTCGCGACGGTCCGCCGCCCAGACGACTGCCCTTCCTGCCGGGCCGGGCAATCGGACTTCTGCCAGTGGCGTCGTTATACCGAGCGGGGCATTATCGGGTTACACGGGTTCATGATCGAGCGATTCGTCGAGCGTCCACAGCACCTGATCTCGGTCCCACCGCCGCTCGAACCGGTCGGCGTCCTCCTGGAGCCGCTGAGCGTGGTCGAGAAGGCGCTTCGCGTGGCGCGGGCGGTGCAGCAGCGTCTCATTGACTCGAGGCCGGCAACGGCGGTTATCTTCGGTGCCGGGCCGATCGGGCTCCTCGGGACGCTCCTCCTCCGTTCTGAGGGGGTCGAGGTCTACACCGTGGCGAGGCGTCCGGCGCCGAATCTTGCCTCCTCGATTGTGGAGGCGGCGGGCGGACACTACGTGTCGACGAGCGAGCTATCGCCGGGAGAGTTGGCGCGATCGATCCCGAACATCGACCTCATCTTCGAATGCAGCGGCAACAGCGAGCCGGCGTTCGAGGGGATGTCGCTCCTCGGCAGCAACGGGGTGCTGGTGCTGCTCAGCCTCACCGGGGGTGACCGGAAGCGGACGGTCCCCACCGACGCGATCAACCGAGAGTTTGTCCTTGGGAACAAACTGATGGTGGGGAGCGTGAACTCGCACCGGACGGACTTCATCGCCGGTGTCGATCACCTCGCCCGCTTCGAGAACCTTTGGCCGGGGCTTACCGGCCGGCTGATCACCACCCGTCTCAGCGGGTTCGACGAAGCTGAACGCATCCAAGATGTCGGAGGGATCAAGACAGTTGTCGAGTTGGGCAGCTGAAACTAGTTCGAGCTAAGGTCACGCCGGAGCGCCTCTACCACCAACCGTATGGAACATTGCGGTGCGGATTGAGGACCGGGTATCGGCCGGTGTTGAGGAAGCGGTCTACGCGTGCGAAGACTGCGTTGAGTTCGGCGCGGCTGAGATATTTGCCAAATTCGTCGCGGACGGCGCGCTCGTCACGGCGGAGGGATGCGAGATCTTCGAGCAGTGGCGTTGAGACATCGCGGCCGACAAACTGCCAGAGGACCGTGCGGAGCTTCGGGTACTCGTTGAAGGTCAGTCCGTGGTCGATGCCCCAGACCTTGCCGTCGGAATCGCGGAGACAGTGGGAGATCTTGCGGTCGGCGTTGTTGGCGATGTGGTCGAAAAGGACCAGTCGCTCGATTTCGTCGACGCAGGATCCCCAGAAGCGGCGGCCATCGCCGTCCTCGGGTTGGGGCTGGACGTAGAGCTGGACGCTCCCGACGCCATGCGGACCGCTCCTAACGACAGTGGGTGGGACGAGATTCCAGCCCAGCCGCCGGCTAAGGAGGTAAGCGGCGGTCTCGCGGAGATAGAGTGTGCCTTCCGGGAAGTCGTAGAGAGGCGCCTCGCCGGAGCGCGGTTTGTAGATGGCGAGTTGTTCGCACCCGTCGCCGGTTTCGAGGGCAACGGCGAAGGAGTAGTTGGACCCCCACGGGATCAATTTGGCGGCGACGATCTCAGCCTCGCTGAGGAGCGAAAGCGCCTCCTCCTCGGCCAGAGGCGCGGGGGTCGTACCGGAGTTGTCATCAGAATCACGAAGTTCTAGGAAGAGATCGGGCATGAGTCTGGTCCTTGGGACAATAAGCGCATCCTCGCTCAATTCTACTCGCGGCGCCCACAGCGTCATGGCGCGGAGACGACCTCATCGTCTACCGGTACAATGCGCCGCCGAGAGGTGGAATCCGACGCACCGGGGAGACGTACTTCAATGAGAATCGTCCGCTACCGAGACGCCGCGGAGGGAGAGGCCCGTTATGGGATCGCCGACGGCGAGACGGTCTACTCCGCCAACGGCGATCTGTTCGCAGGGCTGGCCCAGGGTGAGGCCGTCGGATCGCTGTCTGGCGTGTCGCTGCTGGCGCCGCTTCGACCCGGCAAGATCGTCTGCGTGGGTCTGAATTATGCGGCGCATGTGACGGAAAACGATCCGACGCGACAGGTGCCGGAAGAACCGGTGCTGTTCATGAAACCGCCCACGGCGGTGATCGGGCCCGACGCGACGATCGAGATCGCCAATCCGGGCAACCGGACCGACTTTGAGGCCGAGCTGGCGGTCGTGATCGGCAGGCGAGCTCGCGACGTGAAGGAAGCGAACGCGCACGACTACATCTTCGGCTACTGCGCGGGTAACGACGTCTCCGACCGGGTTCTGCAGCGGAAGGATGGGCAGTGGGTCCGAGCCAAGGGGTTCGACACGTACTGTCCACTCGGCCCGTGGATCGAGACGGATCTCGACATCACGGCGACGAAGGTCGAATCGCGCTTGAACGGACAGGTCCGCCAATCGCAGACGACCGCGAGCATGATCTTCCCAGTGCCGTTCCTGATCGCCTACATCAGCCGAGTGATGACGCTCGAACCCGGTGACGTGATCCTCACCGGCACACCGGAAGGCGTCGGCCCGATGGAACCGGGCGACACGATCGAGATCGAGATTGGCGGCGTTGGGGTGCTGAGCAATCGGGTGACGGCGCGCGCGTGAGGCGAACGGCTCAGGGCCTAAGGGTTGCATATCTCTGCCGCACGGCGGAGAGGGGCACACTGGGCCTCACATGGGAGGCGACTGACCTGGCGTGTGCGGCCGGGACTCGGATGACGGGGTGTCACCCCGGGACAGATGGCCCAGAGGGCACCCCACCTGCCCAGGCCTCTGCCCGCCGTGCCGGAGGGGTCCGCTTGATGCGTTTCTATCAGAACATTCGTTCTTTTCAAGGGAATGTCGAGGGTCATCCGGCGACGATCGTGTCAAGGACCGACCTGATCTTCTTGGAGGATGGGGTAGCCGGGAGCGGGCGCGTCGGAAACGGATGATAGGGCGGCGTGCGGGCCGGCAGGGAGGGCGGGAATGGATCTCTTGGACCGACTGCTGGGCCACGACGCGTGGACGACGCGACAACTCTTGCTACGCTGCCGCGAACAGGGCGCAACTGAGCTTCACCAGCGTTTCGACGTGGGTCACGCAGCGGTGGCTCTTCCGCAAAGTTGATGAACCGGTCCGCGGCACGCGCGTGACCCGGAGACAATCGCCTCTGTCTGCCACACCCCACCGTGACATGGGGGCTTCCGCAGATTTGGGGAGGACGCCTGGCGGCCGTGCGTGGTAG
>JAXDKI010000548.1:0-21762 GCA_034667245.1 Thermomicrobiales bacterium
GGGGTGGTCTGGATCACCTACCGGCTTGACCTCCCTGCCGATCAGGTCGCCTTGTTACGGGAGCTGGCGGCGCAAGACGACCACATTCTCGTCAGCCCGTATCCGGGGCTGCCGGCTCCGATCGTGGTTTCCGCTTGGGGCAAGCAGCTCTGGCTTGAGCGCGCCGACGATCCCCGCCTGGGGCAGTTCATCGACGCGTTCATCGGCAAGGGGCCGGAGGGACGCGCGTCCTGTTCAGGTGGCACCACCGCCACCCTGGCGATAGGTTCACCGGTGGCCGGCACGCCTCAGCCACATGCAACTCCGTCGTCATAGCTCGACGAGCTAAACGGGTGCGCGGCCTGTTGCCAACAGCCAGGTTCGACAGAGGAAGAAGTCCGGGCTGTCGAGGAGGTAGTCCGGATGCTCGGGATCGACGAGGGCGAGCAAGGCGGTGCGATCGGTCGGGGCAAGGTAGTCATTGAGCCGGCCGGTGAGCCAACCCCGGAACCATTGCCGCAGCTCGACCTCTTGCTCCGCATCGAGGGGCGCCCGGTCGACGTCCGCGACCACTTGAATGCCGATCTCCGTCAGCCCCGCCTCGCGGAGGAGGCGCGGCAGGTCGCGCCCGAGGTAGGGGTGATAGATGTAGTCGAGCGTGCCGCGATAGTTTTCGGCCGCGCCGCGCCGGACGGCGGCGTGCAGCCGATCCTCGAGATCTGGCGGCCAGGGCCAGAAGGGGAGTGAGCAGCCGTCGTCGCCGTCAAGCACCGCAACTAACCCACCCGGCACAACGACGCGTGCCAACTCCCGCAAAGCCGCACGTGGCTCGTCGACGTGGTGGAGCACGAGCGAGGTCCAGGCGACATCGAACGCGGCATCGGCGAACGGCAGTCGAGTGACATCGCCGGGTCCCAGGCTGATTGCGCCTGACGCCAACTGGTCCGGCCAGAGGGTCGCCGCGACGTCAAGGCGGTCGGCTTCGATGTCGAGTCCGCCGACGCGACCGCCCGGCGCCACGGCCTGGATCAGCAGCCCAAGTTGCGCGCCGAGGCCGCAGCCCGCATCGAGCACCCGCTGACCTGGCCGCAGACCGAGCGCATTGATCGCCGTGACGACGCTTGGACGCGGGTGGGCAATCTGGTATCTCGCCTCGGCGAGCATGCGCTTGTGCGCTTCGGAATCGTCAGACAATTCCGTCGTCTCCTTTCTGCGCCGCGTCGCGGCACAGCCCCAGATGGATGGACATCTGAGTGCGGTTGCCGCGTAAGGCGTGCCGCGACGGCGGTTCGACTCGCGCTCTCACGAGTCCGCGTCATGATAGTCAGATGCACCAGGGCTTTCACCAGAGACAGTGGGCATGCCGATCCCTGCGAAAGGTGCGGCCGATTACCACCGGGCGAAGACGTTCGGCAGTGTCACCATCGCCTGGAAGAGGGGCATGGTGGTCCGCCAGCTGACGTGCGTGCGGCGAAAGTCGAAGGGATCGACGGGGGCGAAGGGCTGGTGACCGCCGTAGAAGCTGAAGGCGTGGGAGAAGCCAGACGCCTGGAGAGCGGTTCGGGTGTCGGTGTTGAAGGTGTGGGGTTTGCCGACCGGATAGGCGAAGAGGTGCGGCGCATCGCCGAGCTCGACGGCGAGCCGGGCCCGGCACCCCGCGATCTCCTCCTTCTGGCGTTCGGCGGAGAGGCGGGAGAGGATCGGGTGCGTGACCGTATGCCCGCCAATTGTCATTCCCGCTGAGCGCATCTCGCGCACGTTGTCCCAGGTCATCCAGAGATTGCGGGCGAGCGACGCGTCTGCGCGTCCGGTGCCCGCCGCCTCCGCAACGTGGTCGAGGAAGGCGGGAGTGTCCTCACCCGGCAGGGCGCGGTAGCGTTCGATCACGGCCTTGATCGCGACCTCGCGGTCGTCAGCCAAGGCGATCGGCCGATCGAACCAACCGCTGGCAGGGAGTTCGCGACGATGACTGGTGCGAACCATCCAGGAGATCTCGTCCCACCAGGCGAGACCGCGGCCGTCGAGCAAACCCGTGCAGACGAAGAAGATCGCCGGCAGGCGGTGCTGTCTGAGGAGCGGAAAGGCGAGTTCATAGTTGTCGAGGTAACCATCGTCGAAGGTGATCATCACGTGACGACCGCGACCGGAGCTCAGGACGTCTGGCAGATCGCCGGCACCGACAACGTCGGCGTGGCGGGCGAGGAACGCGAGCTGGCGGTCGAAGTCGGCCGGGGTGGCGCTGAAGACGTCGCGGAAGAAGGGGGTGGTGGTGGCGTGGCCAATGCGGTGGTAGTTGAGCACGAGCACCCCGCTCCAGGCGGGGGCGCGGCGGAAGACCGCGGCGCCGCGACTGCGCTGGAGGACTTCGGCCGCGAGGGTGATTTTCGTGATGCTCATCGCTCTTCCTCGTGGTTGGTCGCCTCGGCGGTTGCGTGCCGGCGCCGTTGCCAGTCGCGGGCGCGGCGCATAGTGTCGATGGCGAGCATCCGCGAGCCGCGGTGCAACTCCGCCCAGACGAGCTCGCGCTGGGCGTTCGCCAGGTCGCGTTTGTAGCGGCTATCTCCTGCCAGCCAGTTGAGCTCGTCGAGGCCACGCGCCGTCGCGGCCTCCATGCAGAGGGCGCCGACGACGAAACCGGGCGAGAGACTGTTCGGCTCGAATCGCTCCAGCCCCCACTGGTAGTGGTAGAGGACACCGGCCTCGACGAATCCGTAGAACGTCCCGATCAGCTGCTCGCCGGCGGCGACCCGGAAGAGGACAATCTGGGCCTTGGGCAGGAGTTGCCGAACCAAGGCCTCGTGGAATGCAGTGAAGCGAGGGCTCGCGAAGCTGCCTGGCTCGCCGCTCCGCTGCCACCGCTCCTGGTGGAGTGGGATCATCTCTCTCAGGATTGTGAGACCATCGTCGACCGTCTCCGCCCAGGTCGTCGTGATCGGGCCAAATCGCTCTTCGAACCGACGGCGGTTCTTGCGGATCTTGGCCACGGTCTCCCTCTTGAGGCCGGCGTATGCTCCGCCGTCGCGCATCGTGCGGAGATCCATGACGTGGCAGGCCCTGCGCGCTACCAAAAAGTCCGGATCGAGGTGAAGGAAGGCATCGATCTCCTCCGGCGGGAAGCCGTCGAGATTGAGACTGTCCCAGGACAGGCTCGTTGTGCGGACGGTACGGAGGATGCCGGCGGCGAAGGAGGATCGGTCATTGGGCGCGACGAGGAGACGGTTGTATTCGATCCAGATCGTATCGCTGGGAGGCTCGCCGGCAGTCCCGAGGTGGAGGGTCCGAATCGGGATCGGGCCACGGGTTCGGCCAACGCCGTGCGTCAACAGCGCGACGCCGCAGACGCCTCCGGGACTGGTCGCAACGGCGAAGCGGTGTGGGACGACATCGCCAAAGTGGTCGAGCCAGGTCTCGGTCCAATCCCAGCTGTTCGTCAGACCGGCGCCGATCCTCGCTTCCAGCTCTTGCCAAATGGCCGCCACTGCCGCAGCCTCTGAGGCCGGATGAAGTTCGATCGTAAGCGCTCTGGTCGTGGCCTCCGCATTCAAAGTTCTGGTCCTCATCGTCCACCGCAACGCGATTACGCGGCCGTCCCTCCGGTGATGAAGCGGACTGGCCGGGTGTGTTGCGCCGGGCGCTTTTCCGTCGCGCGTCCAACGGTGACGTGGATTCGGGCTCCGCGGGTAGGGCGCGCCCTGCCTAACGTGCGTGTCGTTGCCGATCGTTCCCGCTTGCAGACCCTATTGGTCTGCCGGTCGTTCTCGGTCAGAACCGCGCTCGTGGATCGCTTGCGTCGCGGCGGCACCGACGATCTCGCGAAAGCCGCCTAAGCCCGAGCTGGTCTACGCCAAACCGATCGGACAGCACTCCATTCGGGGCCCTGAAACGGTCGCCCCGGCTGCCGGTGCATTTGCCGGCGCGTCGTCCGAGCGAGCAGGTTCACTCTCTCGGCGAAGAGGCGCTCGTCGATCTCGCGAAGGAATCGTGGATCTCTTTTTTATGCATTCCTCGGTCGTCTCCGAAGCTGGCGGCCTGCAGTGATTATGACGATCGGATGCCCCAATCGCCCTAGCACGTAGGTAATAACCGTTCGGGACGAATGGACCGAAAGTCCCGAATGAGCTGTGACCTTCGGTCTATCTCGATTACCACCCGTTCGGATCTGCTGGTGTCAGAATGATTGGGCGGAAAGCTGTCACAACGTTGCCGTCGATGCTCAACGGCTCTGGTAGCGACTAAGGTGAAGCCAAGGGTGATCTCACGACGCAGGTGGGCTGGGCGACGCGTGGCGCCCCGATGAACGCGACGAATCGGGTCATGCTTCGGGCGCAGGGCGTGGCAACCCGCGTCCTCGTTTCGAGCGACAACCGGCGCGTGATTGCGGCGGCGGTGTTGGTCGGTGTCCTGACGCTGGTCGTCAAGGTGACGACGCTGCTGCGCGAGGTCCTGGTCGCGGCGAAGCTCGGGACGAGCGACTCGATGGAGGCCTACCTCGCCGCTTGGGCGATTCCGGGTTTCCTGTCGTTGATCATGAGCGATGCGATCGTCGGCTCTCTTTTGCCCTTACATGCGCGGGCGAGGGAGGAGAGGGGAGAGGTGGCGGCCCAGCAGGTTTTTGCCGAGACACTGTTGATCGGCATCCTCCTGCTGCTCGCCGTCACCGCGGTGTTGGCGATGCTGCCGCAGGTGTTGCTGCCTATTCTGGCGTCGAACTTCGACGCCGAGAAGTTGGCGCTGACCTCGTGGCTCTGGTCGATCATGCTGCCGGCCGTCTTCATCAACGGACTCGCGGCGATCTGGACAGGAATGCTCCACGCCGGCAACCGCTTCGGCCTGGCCGCCCTCGGACCGGTCGCCGCGCCGATTGCCAGCGGAATCGGGCTGTTGGTTTTCCCGGGCCGGGCGGTGGATGCGCTGGCAGTCGGCTTCGTCATCGGCAATCTGATCTATCTCTCTCTGCTTGGGCGGGAACTTCGTCGGCATCGGGTCCGGCTGACGCCGGGGTGGTTCGGCGGACTTCCGGAGACCCGCGGGCTGTTCCGCGACTTCTTCCCGTTGCTCGGCAACGGGATCGTCTTCGGTGGACTACCGCTCGTCGACACCGCGATGGCGGCGACGCTGGGGGACCGGCAATTGGCGGTTCTCAATTACGGAAACAAACTGGTTCTCCCGATCTTGGGAATCAGTAGCGCCGCACTGGGCACCGTCGTCTTTCCGTACTTCTCCCGTCTTGTGGCCGAGCGGAAATGGGACGGACTTCAGCGCACACTGTCGGTCTACACCCGCCTGATCCTTGCCGCGACGATTCCGCTCACCATCGTCCTCGTTTTGCTTTCTGAGGTCGTGGTCCGCCTACTCTTCCAGCGAGGTGAATTCACTGCCGCCGACACGGCGGAAGTCGCGCGGGTGCAAGCCACGTTATCGTTGATGATCCCCTGTTACACGCTGGGTGTTGTTTACTCGCGTGTCATTATCTCGCTAGGCAAGAGTCACCTCATGCTTCTGAGCTCGATGCTCGTCTTTGTCCTCAATCTTGTCTGCGACCTTCTCTTCAAAGAGTTGATCGGTATCCAGGGGATCGCCCTGGCGACGGTCATCAACTACGCCGTGCAGCTGACGATCTTGTATCTGATCGGCCAACGGCTCCTCCGCGATCGGATCGCCGGGCAGGATCGCTATTGACACGAGCCGATGATACCGTCGCCCGCAATCGAAGAGCGCTGACTCACATCTCGTTCTTGCCAGTTCCTGCTGAAATCGGGAGCCAGTCGGCACGGTACTCAGGTCTGCCTCCGGTTGGGACCCGCACGACAGGACTTTCGGCCCTCAATTGGCTAAACGAGTGGTAACGTAGGGCTAGGACTCTAGAAGGCCGAAATTGGATAAGACCGGGGCAAACGGCCTCGGCCAAGCGCCGAAAGCATGGGGCCGGCTGCCCCGTGCGCACGGGCAGGGGTATCAGCGTGATCAGCAGCGGCGAACCGGCTCTTCAGCATCAAAACCTCGTCAATGCCCGCTTTGGCTCGGAGGCCTCCCACTGGAAGGACATGTACGAGGGGGTGGGACACAAGTCCGCCACGGTGGGAAGCGAGGTGATCCGCGATCGCCATGCCGCCGCGCTCGCCTGGATCGACGGTCTTGCGCTGGCCCCTGGTAGTCGGGTCCTCGAAGTCGGCGGCGGTGCCGGCATCATGGCGGTCGCACTCGCTCGGCGAGGGTTTCGCGTCGATGCCGTCGACGCCAGCGCGGAGATGGTGGAGCTGACGCGTCGAAACGCGGCCGAGGCTGGATGCCAGGACTTGGTTTCCGCAAGCACCGGCGACGCGTGCGCCTTGCCATTCGACGACGGATCCTACGATCTGGTCGTCGCCATCGGTGTCATCTCCTGGCTTGCGCAACCCGACGTCGCGGTCCGCGAGATGGCACGAGTCACCCGGCCGGGTGGTCACGTCCTCCTGACCGCCTTCAACCAGGGGCAATTGATCGGTCTCCTTGACCCATTGCGCAACCCAGTCTGGCGACCGCTGAAACTGCGTGCCAAGCGTCTGGTCGAGCGACGCGGACTGCTGCGTCCCTCGGCGAGTCTTACCTACCAGAGCCGAGGAGCGGTGGACGGTTTCATGTCTCGGGCTGGCCTGGTGAAGCGGCAGGAGAGGACGCTCGGGTTTGGGCCGTTCACCCTCTTCCAGCGTCAGCTCTTTCCCGCGCCGTTCGCAATCGCGGTCCACCGCCGGCTCCAGCAACTCGCCGATCGGGGCGTCCCGGGTCTGCGTGCCACCGGCATGTTCTACCTGGTGCTGGCCGACAAGCCGGACGCCACGAGCCGGGTGCCGTAGACGACGGCCGGAGTTGATTCGGCCGCGTTGCATTCCCCACGCGTCGGGGTAGGGATGGGCGCTGTGCCCTTCCGTGCCGATGAATGCGCTTCACCATATCGACCACAATGCCAGTTCAGCATCAGGAACATGAGCGCGGGCGATGAGAAATCATCGCCCGCGCTCGCACGTTTCACGCGCTTTCGATTCGGCGCGGTTCTAGACCGCGGAGGGTGGTGCTGGGGTTGCCGCAGGGGCGGTATCCCGCCAGCCAGCCGATTCGCTGGCGATCGGGCGGTGATGCTTTTTCGATGGCAGTGTCACGACGTACTTGAGGAAGGGCTTGAGGTCATCCAGGGCGAAGACGGCGAAGGAGCGGGCTCCCGCCCACGACCGGAGCCATGACCAAGGAGACAATTGCCCTGACCGCATGTGCTCCCAGCCGGACCGGAGATCGCCGACGCTGGAGAGCCAGCGGACACCCGTCTTGTAGGTCGTCTGAGGCGGCGGCGTCCTGCCGGCGAGGTCGAGATACTGGATCAGGGGGAAGTTCATCCCGCAGTCGGTGGAGTGGATGATCTGCGCGGAGAACCGGACGTTCAGCTCGATCATCTTTGGCTTCCCGTCGCGACTGTCCCGCTTGAACTCGATGTAGCCGAAACCGCGGAACCCCGTGCCCCGGAAGTAGCGGAGCCCCAGTTCGAGGAGTTCCGGGTCGGAGATGCTCTCCGCCATCGTTCCAACTCCGAACTGGACCGGGTACTGACGAAGCTTCCGCGACGTGAAGACACCAAGGGTCTCGCCGCTTTCGCCGATGTAGGCGCGGACGTTCACATGGTGCGAATTCGGACCCGGAATGATCGACTGGACCATCACCTGGACACCGCTTGGCAAGATCTCCCGGAAGGCGCCGACGAGCTCCTGCGAGGTGTGGACCTTGATCCCTTTTCCGAACTTGGGAAAACGGGCGCGCCACAGGTGCGAATAGCAGGGTTTGATGAAGACCGGGTAGTCCAGCTGATCCTTGATGCGGTGGACCTCGTCCATGTCCTCGGGATAACAGGTCGCCGGATACGGCACCCCCAGCTGCTCCGCGAGGTCGTACTGTTTGCGCTTGTTGACGCCGGCCTCCATGATGTCGGGAGGGCAGGTGCTGAACCGGAAGTACTCGCGCAGTTCGTCGCGATAGCGCCAGAGGAAGAGCGCGAACTCGTCGGAGGCGGGGAGCAGGATGCCCGGTTCGGCCAGCTGCCGCCCCTCACTCAGGAAGAAGCGGAGCAGCTCCTCGGGCTGAGTCACCGGATTGGGACACTGCAGGGGCCGGCAATAGCGGGAGGCGAATCCGAACCGATTCGGGTCCACGCCGAGTCCCACCACGGGGACGCCGGCGCGTGCCAGACTCCGCACCGCCCCGAGGCCGCCGAACACATTGATATCGAGAACGAAGGCCGTCGGTCCGGATCCTTGTCGAGTCGTCACGGTGTCTCCTTTCGTCGGTGTGATCGCCGATCGGTTGACTCTACCGATGCGCGAAGTCCTCTTAGCCGTTCGCTCGTCCAATGCCGAGGCGTGCGGGAACCGCGAGTCTGTCCGTTGCCGCGCGCAGGCCGCGTGACGCGCCCCCGACGATCGTCTGCTTGGCGCGCATTCCGGTCGGGATGGCTGTTCTGGCAGCGGACACCCAGGCATGGCGCGAACGCCGGAAGCCCGGGATCGCGACTTCCGCGCCTCCGTACTTCTCCTTGTATTCCATGAAGCCGCCCAGGTCGTAGCGCGTCACGCCGCGTTGTTTCCAGTACTTGATCGCGTGCCAGTGGAGCGCTTCGTTGGGTCGAAGGTGCTGATGCTCGCGGTGACTGGCGCCTCCCCAGAAGAACATCATGTCGCCGAACGCCGGGTAGATTCCCGTCGCGATGCATTGCCCCTCGGCATCCCGCGCACGGAGCAGCAACAGCATGCCGGTTGGCTGGAGATGCCGGATCAGGGTCTGGACGCGGTCGGCGCCGTACGTCGGCACGAGCCCTTGCCGGACGAACACCTCGCGCAGCTGATCGTAGAAATCGTCGGCGAAAGCTGAGTCGGTCGCTTCCTCGATCGTGACCCCGCTCTTTTCGGCCTTGCGGATGCAGCGCCTGCAGGCACTGGTCATACCGCCGAAGATCGCGTCTTCGCTCCGGTTCAGGTCGACCTCGAAGGTGCGCTCGTCATAGCCGACGTCGCGACGCCGCCCGAAACCGAGGCCGGTCGTCTCCTCTTCCGTGAGCCAGCGATCCCGGAGTTCGAGGTGGGCACAACCGAGGTCCTTGAAGGCGAAGTCGACGATTGCGTCGGCTGCGACCCGTCGTGGCACATCCGGTTTCATGTTGAAACCCATGTATGGGGTCGTCCAGCCGGGGAGGGGACTGCCGAGAACGCTGAGGCCCCAGCGCTTGACCACCAGACCGCTGAAGTAGCCGAGTTGCTCGCGTCCGTCCTCGAGAACGGCCACGACCGGTTCGGCACGTTGAAACTCGGCGAGGAACTCCAGCCATGCCTTCGTTTGGAAGAGGTGACGGTCCGCGTACCCATCGAGGATCGACCAGTCGACCTCGGACCAGGCACGGCGGACGAACCTCGGACCATTCGTCGAGCTCACCACCGTTTCGTCCCTCACATTTTTGGGTGCGTCTCAGTGCCGCCGCGGAGCGCGACCGCCGGCGCCGCGATCCATCTCGATACCGTCGACTGCCTGTCGTCTCATCGCAGGCATTATGCGGACCGGATGACCCGAATGCCCTAGCACATCGGTCGTGTCCGCTCGGTACGTTTGAACCGACCATCCGGTTGCCGCATATCGCCGGTTCTTCCTGCCGACAAGTCATTGGCGCGGACGCAATAGCGACAACTGGAAGGTCTGCGGAGCGGAATTGCCCGGTTCTTCGCTCTTGCCTTAGTGGATTCAGACGATAGTCCCGAGCCCGTTGTGACTTTTAGAGACCATCGGAGAGGCCCGATTTCCGGCTCCGAGTGGTAACGTCGTGCTAGTCCGATGGTCCTAGTCACGCCGCTTCGGGGGTTAGGACGTCGGGGCACCCCGCAAGCGCGGGGCGTATTGCGAAGAGCCGAAGGACGCCATTGTGGCACGGATCGATTCGCCGGGGTTCGGAGCACTCGTCATTTCGCTCGACTTCGAGCTGCACTGGGGTGTGCGCGATCTCTATCCGGGTGATGGCGGTGCCTATCGCCAGAACCTACTCGGCGCCCGTGAGGCTATTCCGCGACTGCTCGACCTGTTCGAGGAGTACGAGGTCGCCGCGACGTGGGCGACCGTCGGGTTCCTGTTCGCCTCGAGGCGCGAGGAATTCGAGCGGTATCGGCCGGCGATGCGGCCGTCGTACCTCGATCGGCGGCTCGATCCCTATCTGGAGGTCCCCGGCTCAGATGAAGCCGACGATCCCCTTCATTACGCCGCCAGTTTGGTCGATCTGATCGGCCGCCGGCCCCGGCAGGAAATCGGGTCTCACACGTACTCGCACTACTACTGTCTCGAAGAGGGCCACGATGCCGCCTCGTTTCGCAGCGACGTCGAGAGCGCGGTCGCGATCGCAAAGGTGCGCGGGGTCGAGTTGCGATCGCTCGTCTTTCCGCGCAATCAGTTCAACTTGGAATACGCCGATACCTTGGTCGAGCTCGGCTTCACGTCCTGCCGAACGAACGCCGCCGGCTGGATCTACCGGGAGAGTGCCGGCAGCCGCTACCGCCGGCCCGATGCGCGGGCGGGGCGCTTACTCGACAGCTACGTCGAGGTCTCTGGGGATCAAGTGACGCCGTGGGACGAGATTCCGTTCGTGGGCTCGCTCTGCTGTCTGCCCGCGAGTCACTTCCTTCGCCCGTACACGCCGCGCCTTCGCCGGTTGGAGCTGCTCAGATTGCGCCGGATCACCTCCGGTCTGAGGAGAGCCGCGACCGAGCACGGTGTCTTTCACATCTGGTGGCATCCGCACAACGCCGGTGCCTACACCGACGAATACCTGGCGTTCCTCCGCGACATCCTGGAGGAGTACCGGCGCTGCCGGGATCGCTTCGGCATGCAGTCGCTTGCGATGGCCGAGGCGGCGAACGTCGCGTCTTCGCTGCAGATCGATCGGGCCGCCTGAGGCGTCCGGGAGGGGAATCGTGCGTTTGACCCTGGTGATCCATGCGATGACGAACGGCGGGGCCGAGCGGGTTGCCGCGACGATGGCGAATTCCTGGGCTGCCCGTGGGTGGGAGGTGACGCTGCTCACGTTCGATGACGGTCGAGAGCCGCCATTTTACACGCTCGACCGGCGGGTGCGGCACCGTCCGCTCGGCATTTCCAGGGTGTCCGGAGGCTTCAGGCGCGCCGTTGCCAACAATCTTATGCGCGTCCGAACGATCCGGGAAGCGATCCGAACCTCTCAACCCGACGTCGTGCTGTCGTTCCTCGACACGGCGAATGTCCTCGTGCTTCTCGCCGGCCGCGGTCTGGGAATCCCGACGATCGTGACGGAGCATACCGATCCCGCGCAGAAGCGACTCCTGCGGACGTGGAATCTCTTGCGCAGGCTCCTCTACCCGCGAGCCTCGCGGGTTGTCGTGCTCAGCGAAACGGCGCGCTCGTTCTTCCCGCCGTCGATCCAGGCACGATCGGTCGTCATGCCGAATCCCATCGCGGTCGACGCGCCGGCTGTCGACGACGTCCCCGCACGGAACGACCTCCGGACGGTCGTCGCGATGGGTCGTTTCTCGCCGGAAAAGGGCTTCGACCTCCTCCTCGAAGCCTTCTCGCGCATCGCGGCGAAGCACCCAGACTGGAGACTGGTCGTCTGGGGCGATGGTCGCCTGCGACCCCAGCTGGAGTCCTTGCGCGATCGCCTCGGATTGCAGGATCGGGTGCTGTTGCCGGGCCGCACGACCGAGCCGTTTCGGGAGCTTCGCCGCGCCGATCTCTTCGTCATGTCATCGCGGCGCGAGGGCTTTCCGATGGCGCTTGGTGAGGCGATGGCCTGCGGTCTCCCAGCCGTCAGCTTCGACTGTCCCAGTGGACCACGCCAGATCATCCGCGACGGCGTCGACGGGGTTCTCGTCCCCGACGGAGACGTGCTCGGGCTCGCCGCGGCGATGAGTCGCCTCATGTCAGACGATGGAGAACGGCAGCGCCTAGCGGCGCGCGCCGTCGAGGTCAACGAGCGCTTCGGCCCCGAGCGAGTGCTTGCTCAGTGGCAGCAGCTGCTGGACGAGACGCTGGCGACATCCGGCCGGCGTGATTCGATGGCTACCCGGGTCGATTCTCGCGCTACTACTACCGATCAGGGACTTTCGGGCGGGTCCGAAGGGTCCATACCGCGTCGCCTGCACCGTAGGATGCGGACGGGATGACGAACGTGTGTGTGGGACGTACTGGACTGTCCGGCGCCGATTCGAGCGGGCCGGCCATCTGGACGATGCCGAGATTGGGTTCCAGATGAAGATTGTCTTTCTCATCCGCTCGCTCGCCTACGGTGGCGCCGAACGGCAACTGGTTGCGTTGGCACGCGGACTCCATGGCCGCGGTCATGCGGTCCACGTCGGCGTCTTCTACCCGGGCGGAGCCTTGGAGGCCGATCTCCACGCTGCAGGGGTACCGGTCACGAACCTGAACAAGGGTGGACGCTGGGACACCGTCGGCTTTCTCTGGCGGCTCGGTCACTTCCTGCGCAACGAGCGACCTCAGATCGTCCACGGCTATCTCAGCACATCGAACTATCTCGGCACGCTGACGAAACCGCTCCACCGAGCGCGCGTTGTCTGGGGCATCCGTTCGTCCGACGTCGACGTCGATCGGTATGACTGGTTTTTTCGTCTGGACTGCGAGGTCGCACGCCGGCTGTCACGGCTGTCGGATCTGATCATTGCCAACTCCAATGCCGGCCGCGACCACGCAGTAGCCCTTGGCTACCCCGCCGATCGGGCGATCGTCATCACCAACGGGATCGACACCGAACGATTCCGGCCCGATCGACAACTTCGGTCCGCGGCGCGGGTCGGCCTGGGTGTCGGCGACAACGAGGTGCTGATCGGGCGGGTCGGCCGGCTGGATCACCAGAAGGACTATCCGACCTTTCTCCGCGCCGCCGCGATCGTCGCCAGGCAGCAGCCCAATACAAAGTTCGTCTGTGTCGGCACCGGACCGGCCGAGATTGGACGTTCGCTCCGCGATCTCACCGCTCAACTCGGTTTGACAGACCGGGTGATCTGGACTGGCGCACGGCCCGACATGCCCGCCGTGTTCAACGCGCTCGACGTCATGGTTTCGTCGTCGGCATATGGGGAGGGGTTGCCGAACGTCGTCGCAGAGGCGATGGCCTGCGGCGTCCCGTCCGTCGTCACCAGCACCGGCGACTCGGCCTGGGTCGTCGGCGACATGGGTAAGGTCGTCGAACGCGGCGACCCCACGGCGCTGGCCGCGGCGACCGTCGAAGTGATCGACACGGTTGTGGCGAAGACCGTCGATCACGCGGCCGTTCGCCGGCGGGTGATCGATCTCCTGTCGCTCGACAGCCTGATCACGCAAACGGAAACGGCCCTGCGACCGCTGGTGCGAGAACGGAGCTTCGCGTGAAGGTCGTTCTGAGCGGAGAGACCTATCGCAAACTCTGCGTCGTCGTCGCCGTCGCGGTCTTCTCCTCAAACTTTGCCAACTACTCGGAACGGTGGGGATACAAGCCCCTCTATTGGGTCGGCCTGCTCGGTGTGCTGACCGCACCGCTTCTCGCCGGCGCAGCCTTAACCAAGCGGGTTCCCATCCGGCCGCTGATGGTTTGGTGCGCCGGGTTCCTGCTGATCAGCATCGCCTGGTATTTCCCCTCGAAACAAAACGCGATCGCCTATCAAGAGGTCGAGACCCGTTTCCTGTCCGTGATTTTCCTCCTCCTCGTGCTCTTTCTATGTGCTCGCCCGGCGGAGCAGCACCTGGCTCGCGTGATGATCGCCTTGTCGGTCCTGCTCGGCGTTGGACTGAATCTTTACGAGGTCTTTCATCCCTTGACCTTCAGCAAGATCCCCGGCCGCTCATCGGGCCTGTTCGAGAACTCGAATCAGAGCGGCGCCGCGCTGATCCTCGGCATGATCATTGCTTACGCCGTCGTCCCGTCCCGCGTACGTCTTCCCTTCATCGTGCTGACCGGCATTGGCATTCTGACGACCTTCTCCCGTGCTGCCATGATCGGTTGGATCCTCGTCGTCCTCCTGCTGGTCGTGCGCGCCGGGTTCGGCGTCCGTCAGGCGCGCGCCCTTCTGGTCTTCGGTGCGATCGTCGTCGCCTTCATCTTCTCTCCCCTCTGGGGAAACGTGCAGGGCTCGCTCGAAGAGCGCGGAATATTGAATCTCAACAACCTGCAACGTCTCACCTTCTTCAGGCAGGGCAATCTCGACGATCAATCGGCGGAGGGCCGCAAACAGGTTGCCCAGGTAGGCTGGCGTCTGTTCGGAGAGAAGCCATTGGCTGGACACGGAACGGGATCGTTCCGGGTCATCGAAGACCTTCAGGCTGGGGTACACAACATCTACGTCGCTCTCTTGATCGATCACGGCATTCTCGGCCTCTTCATCATCCCCTCGCTTTTGCTGGCCACGCTCTGGGGAGCGAACGCCAAGACCTTCGACGTCGTCGGTCCCTTCATGCTCTTTATCGCCATGTGGGGGTTCTTCAGCCATAACGTCTTGGAAGAGCGGTACATCTTGTTGTCGATTGCATTGACTGCGGCTCTCGTGGCGGGTGCGCGCACCCGGCCTATGGAGAGTCGAGCGGCTGAACCGAAGCTGGCGCCATTGGGAGCGGTGGCAAGCGCATGAAGACACTTCACGTGATATCCGGACTCCACACCGGCGGCGCCGAGGTGATGCTCCTCCGCCTGCTCGAGCACCTTCAGACGTCGACCCACGAACCGTACGTGATCGGCTTGACCCATCCGGGCCATATCTCCGAGTGCATCGCCGAGCTCGGAATTCCGGTGGAGATGCTCAATTCGCGTCGCCGCGTTCCGGATCCGTCGATCGTGCTCAACGTGGCGCGGTCGATGCGTCGGTTCCGTCCGGACGTTGTCCAAACCTGGATGTACCACTCCGATCTCATTGGCGGTCTGGCGGCCCGCGCGGCCGGGAATCCGCCGGTGGCCTGGTGTCTCCAGCAGGGCGATCTCTCGCCCCACCTCAACAAGCGATCGACTCTCTTGACCGCGCGTGCGTGCGCTCTCCTCTCGTCCCGCTTGCCGGCGGCGATCGTCTGCTGCGCGGAGTCGACGCGCCGCCTCCACGTGGAGTTCGGATACCACCCGGCCAAGATGCTCGTCATTCCAAACGGCTTCGACGTGGACCGCTTCCGCCCGGATCCTGACGCTCGTCTCGCCATTCGTCGCGAACTCGGCCTTCCCGAGCACGGTCGCCTTGTCGGTATGCTGGCGCGGTTCCACCCGTATAAGGACCATCGCAACTTCGTCAACGCCGCGGGCATCGTCCGACAGCAGCGCGACGACGTTCACTTCGTGCTCGCGGGCGCGCGTATCTCGTGGGACAACAGCGAGCTGGTCTCTTGGATCGACGAGGCAGGCATCCGCGATCGCATCCATTTGCTCGGTGTCCGGCATGACACCCCCGCTGTTCAAGCCAGCCTCGATGTCGCTTGCCTCTCTTCACGTGGAGAGGGACTGCCGCTGACAGTCGGTGAGGCAATGGCCTGCGGCGTCCCTTGCGCCGTGACGGACGTTGGAGACGCGGCGCTTCTGGTCGGGGACACCGGGCGCGTCGTACCGCCGTGCGATTCGGCAGCTCTGGCAGAAGCCTGCCTGTCCTTGCTGAGCCTCAACGCCGAAGACCATCGCCGGCTTGGCGAGAGCGCCCGGCGGCGAATCGCTGCTCGGTACAGCCTTCCGTGGGTCGCTCGCCAGTACGCCGAACTGCACGAGCGACTGGCCAACCGGGCGATCCCGTGCCCGGCCTGAGGAGACTGCGGACATGCGACTGATGTTCGTCATCACCCGCGGCGACATCCTGGGGGGTGCCCAGTCGTATCTGCGCGATCTCGCCCGCCGCTTCGCCGCCGACGGCGACGAGGTGATCGTCGTCACGGGCGCGATGGGGGCGATGACGGACGCGCTGGCGTCGGCCGGAATCTCGGTCGTGTCGGCGCCCGGTCTCCTCCGGCAGATTCACCCGCTGCACGATCCCCGGTCGGTTGCGTCGCTCGTGCGCTTGATCCGCTCATTCGGCCCCGATCTCGTCTCGACTCATTCCAGCAAGGCCGGCATCGTCGGGCGGCTGGCGGCGCGACTGACCTCGACGCCGTGTCTCTTCACCGTCCATGGCTGGGCCTTCAACCAAAGCGAGCCGGAGCCGAAGCGGACAATCTACCGCTGGCTGGAGCGCGCGATGGCTCCGCTCGCGACAAAGGTCATCTGTGTCTCGGACCACAGCCGGTCGCTCGGCGTGGCGTCCGGGATCGGCGCCGGCCGGTTCGTGACGATTCACAACGGCATCCCTGACCTTGCGTCCGCCGTTCGCGCGGCACCGGGCGGCGATGGGCCGCTCCGGGTGGTCAGCGTCGCACGGTTTGCGCCGCCGAAGGATCATCGGACGCTCATCCTCGCCGTCAACGAACGACCGGAGGTGCGACTCGACCTCATCGGAGACGGGCCCGCCGAAGACGAGGCGCGGACGCTGGTGCGCGAGTTGGGGATCGCGGATCGCGTCCGCTTCCTCGGCCGGCGGACTGACGTCGCGGAATTGCTCGCGCAGGCGCACGTGTTTGCCCTCTGCTCGCGATCCGAAGGGTTTCCGCTTTCCACACTGGAGGCGATGCGGGCGGGTCTACCGGTCGTCGTGTCGAACGTCGGCGGCGCGCCGGAGGCGGTTCTCGACGGACAGACCGGATACGTCGTGGTGGAGAACAGTGTGGCGGGGTGGTCCGACCGACTGTCACGTCTGGCGCGCGAGCCCGACCTGAGGGATCGGATGGGCGCCAACGGAAGGGCGCGTTACGAAGAGCTATTCACGTTCGATCGGATGTACGCGCGGACGGCCGCGGTATACCGGTCGGCGGCGCGGCACGTGGTCGAGCGCGACCGAGGTTTGGTGGAGACGGTCTGAGCGATCAGTTACGCCGGATCGGGACTATCCGGCATTCCTGTTCGCGTGAGGGCGCTGTTAGAGTCGGATTGGCGTTCCGCACGGCGGTAGGTTCGTGGCCGATGCGGCGATTGCTGAGGGCAGGCAGATGGAACTCGATCTTCGACAAGTGATGCGCATCCTACGCCGTTGGTGGTGGATCGCCGGTTTGGTGCCGCTCCTTCTCGGCGCGCTGGCGTTTGGCATTACCAGCCGGCAGCAACCGAAGTACGCGGCGACCGCCACGCTCTTCATCAACCCGGCTGCCGGGAGCGGAACGCTCGACTACAACTCGATCCTGACGGCGGAGCGTCTCTCGAAGACGTACCAGAAGCTGGCCAAGAACCGGACGGTGCTCGATCAGGTCATCGCCGACTTGCAGCTGCCGATGGACGCCTCCGATCTGGCCGGCCAGATCACCGCCCAGGCCGATGGCGAGACGCAGCTCCTCTCCCTCACCGTCTCGGACACCGATCCCGCCCGTGCCGCGACCATCGCGAACGCGGTGGCGCAGCGGTTCCAGAGCTACGTCGTCGACGACCTGTCGTCCTCGTCGACAGCCGACATCGACTCGATCAACAACCTGCTCAAGGAGATCGAGACCGAGATCGAGACCGTCCAGAGCGAGATCGAGCGGTTGCAAGCGCAGCCGAACGCTGGCGATCCCACCGTGCAGGGGCAGATCGACGCGCTGAATGCCCGTCTTCAGGAGTCGCAAAGCGCGTACGGCCGGCTGCTTTCGCTCTCGGCCGACCTAAGGGCCTACGCTGCGGTGTCCGGCAGCCAGATCCAGGTGGCAGTGCCGGCGGTGGCACCGAAGCTTCCCTACGCGCCGAACAAGCCGGTCAACGTGATGCTCGGTGTGATCGCCGGGGCGATCCTGGCGATGGGCGTGATTCTGGTCCTCGAGTACCGGGACAACACCGTCAAGGTGGCGTCGGACTTCGGCGCGCTCGTCGGCGCGCCGCTCCTCTCGACGGTCACAGCGATTCCGAAGCTAAATCAGGGGCGGAAGCAGCTCTTCGTGCTGGAGCATCCGAAGGGAGGGGCGGCAGAAGCGATCCGGCTGCTGCGGACGAACATCGAGTTCGCCTCGGCGACGAAGGAGATCGCGACCCTCGGCATCACCAGCGCCAATCCGGGCGAGGGCAAGAGCACGATGGCGGCGAACCTCGCCGTGACGCTTGCCCAGGCCGGCTTCGTGACCGCCCTGATCGACGCCGACTTGCGACGTCCGAGTCAACACCGCATCTTCGGGGTCGGCAACGACCGCGGTCTGAGCACCTTGCTCTCGACACCCGAGCGCGCCTGGGAGTGGGGAGCGCACCAGACGATGCTGCCCAATCTGACGCTGATCCCGTCCGGTCCGTTGCCGCCGAACCCGGCCGACCTTCTCAGCCTGGAGCGGATGCGCGAGCTCCTCGCCGAGATGCGACATACCTTCGACGTGATCGTGCTCGACACCCCACCGGCGCTGGTCGTCAGCGACCCGCTGATCGTGGCGGCGCACGTCGACGGGATGATCCTGGTCAGCAGGTCCGGGAAGACTCGGGTCGACGCCCTGCGGCGGGCGGCGGCGACGATGCAGCGCGGCGCGGTCCGCATTATCGGCGTGATCGTCAACCAACAGTCCGGTCGCGACTCCGAGGGCTACTACTACACCGAGTACCACGCCGTGGACGAGTCTCCACGCGGCGGTCGCCGTGGCGGCCGTTCGGAGTCGCCGGTCTCGCTATCGGCACGTGAGCAGAGCCCGGCGGATTAGCCTAGCAGCGCTTCATTCACATCCACCGCTAAGGTAATGGCTGAGGGGGCGGACACGGAGGTCCGCCCCTTCGCGTTCCGTCTATTCATCCGATTCCGATGCGGGGCGTTGGGACAATTCCTCCACCTGGCGGCGTAGTGCGCGAAGCTCCGTCAGGACTTCGTCCTCCCTCTCCTCGACGAAAAAGGCGGCGAGGTTGGCGGTCAGGATGCCGAAGAGGCTGATGCCGAGGAGCATCAAGATGACGCCGACGCCGCGGCCGGCAGCGGTCCGGGGGAACATGTCGCCGTAGCCGACCGTCGTCACCGTCGTCACCGCCCACCAGAGCCCATCCGGCAGCGATTTGATCGACGCGTCCGGCGCGTCGCGCTCAAAGACGACTCCGAGCGAACCGCCGAGGGTGATCACCGCTAACGCTGCCAGAAGAACGTAGTGAAGTCCGCGCCGCACGAGAATCGTGCGGCCGATGATCAGCACGCGCACGGCGGCGACGATGGCACGGCTCGCCCGAAGGAGGCGCAACGCCCGGACCGAGCGCGCCACGCGGAACGGTCGCAGCATCGGGAGTAACACCAGCACGGCGTCGAACCAGTGAGCCCGCAGGTAGCTCAGTCGATTGGGCGCGATGAAGAGTTTCACCAGGAGATCGGCGGCGAAGATGCCCCAGATCGCATAGTCGATCCCGTCCAGCATCTCGACTGTCGACGACGAGAGGGAGAGGACGTACGGCGCGACCAGGAGCGGGATCAGCGTCAGGGCTAAGGCAGTCAGCGGCCAGGCGGTCCAGGCTTCGAGCCTTGCCAGCCATTCAGTCCGGCGTTCGGTTGTCCAGCCGATTCTCATTCCCACGACGGACAACCACGCGAGCCGACCGGCGGGGATGATCCCTGCCGGACGCAACGACCCAAGCCCATCCCGTTCTCCGAGGTGTGCCGATCTTCGAGAATTCCGCGTCGTAGCAGGCTTATCGGTTCCTCCGCATCCTAGCGTATCTGCCACTGACCTGCCAGCCGCCTCGGTCGTTGCCCGGCGGTGGGGTATCCTCACCGCGGATTGACTCGAACGCCTGCGGTCGAGGTACACGCTGCGTCGCTCGCCGCCGAGACCGCGAACCACGAGGAGTTCCCATGACCCGCCAGGACGCGCCGAAGCGCTATGCCTTCGATCAGTTCGCTGCCATTCGCCGCTACCAACCGACCCTGGCCTTTGCCCCCGATAGCTCAGCGGTTGCCTACTCGACGAATACCTCGGGCCAGTTCAACATCTGGCGCCAGCCGAGCGAAGGCGGCTATCCCCGGCAGCTGACCCTCTACACCGAGAAGGCGGTCCGCGATCTCGCCTGGTCTCCCGACGGCATGCAGATCGTCTTCACCGCCGACGAGCACGGCGACGAGTTTTACCAGCTTTACACGATCCCGGAGCGGGGCGGTCAACCCGAGGTGTTCGTTTCGGAGCCGGACGTCCAGCACTATCTCGCGAGCGGCGGTGCCTGGTCACCGGACGGCCGGTTCATCGCCTACGCCGGCAACGATCGGGAGCCGACCGACCAGGACGTCGTCATCCGCGATACGACGACGGGCGAGACGCACCGTCTCCTGGCCGGGGAGGCCAATTACTTCGCCGACACATGGTCCCCAGACGGTGCGTGGCTCACGGTCGTCAAGTTCAACTCCAACTCCGATACCGACATCTTCCTGGTCTCGCGCGACGGAGAAACCCGGCGCGAGCTGACGACGCACGAGGGAGAGGCCCTTTACTTCCCCGGCCCCTGGAAACCCGACGGCTCTGGGTTCTACCTGCTGGCGGACGAAGGCCGCGAGTTCCTCGGGCTCGCTTCGTACAATCTCGCGCGGGGTGCGTTCGAGTGGGATGTCACGCCGGACTGGGACATCGAGCACCTCCAAGCGTCTAATGACGGCTCGGTGTTGGTCTGGAGTGTCAATGAGGACGGTTACTCCCGGCTCTACGCTCGCGACGAGCGGACGGGGCAACAGATCTCATTGCCGCCCATCCCCAACGGCGTCGTCCAGCTGCTCAAGGTCTCGCCGGACGGCAAGAAGATCGGATTGATGCTCAACCGGCCGACCCACCCGGCCGAGATCTACCTCGTCGACGTGCCGTCAGGGGCCGTCACGCAGATCACGGACGGTTTCCTGGGCGGGATCGACGAAGCGGACCTGATCGAGCCCGAGCTGATTCGCTTCCCCTCGTTCGACGGTCGCGAGATCCCGGCGTTCCTCTACCGACCGAAGGGCGAGGGGCCGTTCGCCGCGATCCTCTCGATCCACGGTGGACCGGAAGCCCAGGAACGGCCGGTGTACGCGAGCAGCGGCCTGTACCAGTACCTGCTCAGTCGCGGAATCGGGATCCTGGCGACGAACATCCGCGGTTCGACCGGCTACGGCAAGAGCTACCAAAAGCTGATCCACCGAGATTTCGGCGGCGACGATCTGAAGGACTTCGACGCCGCCGCGAAGTATCTCCAATCGCTCCCCTGGGTCGATTCGAAACGACTGGGGGTCTACGGTGGTTCGTACGGCGGGTTCGCGACGCTCTCCTGCGTCAGCCGTCTGCCAGACTATTGGGCGGCGGCGGTTGACATCGTCGGCCCGTCCAACCTTGTCACCTTCGCCAAGGCAGTGCCGCCGACGTGGCGCCGCTTCATGGCGGACTGGGTGGGCGATCCCGAGACCGAGGCCGACTTCTTGATGTCGCGCTCACCGATCACCTACGTCGATCAGATCAAAGCGCCGCTCTTCGTCATCCAGGGTGCGAACGACCCCAGGGTCGTGAAGTCAGAGAGCGACCAGATCGTCGAGCGGCTCCGCGCTCGCGGCGTTCCGGTCAAGTACGACGTCTACGACGATGAGGGGCACGGTTTCACGAAGCGTGAAAACGAGCTGAAGGCGATGCGGGACACCGCCGAGTTCTTCGAGACGCATCTGCTGGGGTGACGTGGCAATCCGGATCGGCAGGAGAGGACACGAGCGCGTGGTCCCTGCGATTCAATCCCAGTGGTGACGGATGGTAACCGTTTATGGCGCGATACTCATTCGAGGAGAGGTG
>JAXDKI010000549.1:0-7724 GCA_034667245.1 Thermomicrobiales bacterium
ACCGGCGGCGCTCAGTGGTGGCCGCACGACCGGTTCGCCGCTGGATACAAGTCGATTTTAGATTCGCTTCAGCGTCAATTTAGGTGGGCCCCTTACGGTAGTGGTGGCCGGGCGAGAACGGCTCGCCCGGAGATCGAATCGGAGGAGATCATGTGGAAACGATTGATCGGGGTAGGTAGTCTGCTGTTTGCCTTGACCCTCATGGCCGGCGGCGCCGGCGTGAGCGCTCGCGGCACCAACACGGCGCCAGACTCATCGATCCGGTCGGCCTACTCAGTGGGCGCCGGGCTGGATGCGGGGACGCCGTACTTGCTGGCGGCGCCGGCGACGCAGGCGACACAAGACCCAGCGTGCGCTGCCGAAGGAGCGGATACCGCGACCGGAGAGGCCGAGGACCCGAACGACACCGACAACTTGCAAGACGAGAACGGGGCCGACGACGCGACCGAAGCAAATGGCGAGCAGGAAGCCGCCAACGATCCTGACAACGTGCAGGACGAGAACGGCGCGGACGACGCCACCGAGAACCCGAACGACACCGACAACCTCCAGTGCGGCGACCAGCAGCAGGACGCCACCGGCGGCCAGCCGAGTGGCCAGCAGGCGGTGGCGGGTGACACGCAGCAGGTGACTCTCCTGCGTGCTCAAACCCAAAACCAGACGCAGGCCACCGACGGGACCGAGACGGAATCCGACGCCGAGCAGGAGAACGGCACGGAGGCCGAAACTGGCGGCGACGAGGCGGTGGACGGAATCCAGTGCGAGCAGCAGGGCGAACACGAGGGCGAAAACGCCGGCTGCGCGCGAACGATACGCCGGCTGAACTCGCGTGGTCCGGGGCGCTCACTCAGCGCCCCGGACCACGTTGGCGGCAACGTCGTCAACGCCTCCGCTCCGTACGGTTTGTCTGCCATCGCCAAGCAGTTCATCTTTGGTCTGACGAAAGAGGGGCCCTTCGCGTCCCCAGGGCGAGCCCAGACTTCACCCACACTTCATCTGTTACCGCTACGATTCCCACCTAACGAGCATCTTCCCGTCGTGGGTCGCTGCACCGAGGGAATCGACGTGCGCATCCTGGTAACCGAAGACGAACCACGGCTCGCCACACTGCTGCGCCGCGGCCTGACCGAGGAAGGCCACGCCGTCGACGTCACCGGGACCGGTGAGGAGGCACTCGAGTGGGTCGACGCCGCGCCCTTCGACGCCATCGTCCTCGACGTCATGCTCCCCGGGATCGACGGCCTCGATGTCTGCCGCCGCCTTCGGCGCAAGGGCGTCCACACCCCCATCCTGCTCCTCACCGCGAGGGACGCGGTCTCCGATCGCGTGGCCGGCCTGGACGCCGGTGCCGACGATTACCTCGTCAAACCCTTCGCCTTCGCCGAGTTCGCCGCCCGGCTGCGCGCCCTCGGTCGGCGTCCCCCCGACACGCTCGAGACCGTCTTGCGGGCCGGCGCCGTCCGTCTCGATCCCGCGACGCGACGTGTCTGGCGCGGTGACCAGGAGATAGAGCTCCCCAATAAGGAATTCCGTATTCTTGAATACCTACTGCGCCACCCCAACCGCGTCTTGACCCGGAGCATGATTGCCGACCATGTCTGGGACTACGACTTCCCCAACGTCACCAACGTCATCGACGTCCACATCCGCTCGCTTCGCCGCCGCCTCGGCGATCCCTACCCTGGTACCCTCATTCAGACGATTCGTGGTGCCGGTTACCGTCTCACCCGGGACCAGTGACCATGAGCGGCCTCCCGATCCGCTGGCGCCTGACCATCTGGTACGCGGCGTTCTTGGCCGCGGTCCTCGCGCTCTCCGGACTTGCGTCGTACTTCGGCCTGCGCCAAATGCTCTATGACAGTTTCGCCGAACAGGTCGACCGCGACGCCACCCATGCCATCGAGGCCATTCGCACCGATGGTGGCCTCATCTCCCTCGATCCCCTCACCGTGAACAGCCTGCGCGACGACGAGCATTTCGTCCGCCTTCTGGCCCCGGACGGGACGACCCTCGTCGACACCAGCGGGTTCGTCGATGACATCGCAATTGACCCTGTGCTTGTTCGCGATGCACTCGCCGGGAAGACGCGAACCACGACCGTTGGGGCCGAAGATGGGACGGTCATGATCGTGACTGCACCGGTGCGCGCCAACGGCGCGATCGCCGGAGTCATCCAGGTCGGCGTCTCTCGCGGAGACACGGACGATGCGCTCCGCGCCCTTCTCCTCGTCCTCGGCGTCGTCGCACCGCCGTCGCTCGCCATCGCCGCCGGTCTGGGCTATCTGCTCGCCAGCCGGGCGCTCGCTCCCGTCGCCGCCATCACCCGCACCGCCGCCGGAATCGGCGCCAACGGTCTCCACGCCCGGCTGAATCTCCCCCTCCCCGACGACGAGCTGGGCCGACTGGCCCGCACCTTCGACGCGATGCTCGCGCGGATCGAAGACGCGTTCGAGCGTCAGCGCCGCTTCACCGGCGACGCCGCCCACGAACTCCGCACCCCATTGACGCTGATGCGCAGCCAGGTCGATCTCGCCCTCTCCCGCCGGCGCTCAGCCGAGGAGTACCGCGCGGCCCTGGCCGATCTCGACCAGGACCTCGAACGGTTGACCGGCCTGGTCGGAACTTTGCTGACCCTGGCGCGCGCCGACACCGGCACGCTGCCCCTCGACCGCGCTCTGACAGACCTCGCCGAGATCGTTGCGCTGCTGATCGAACAGTATCGGCCGCTGGCCGATGAGGCCGACATTACCCTCGCCGATGAGTCGGCACCTGCCCCCGTCCTTGGCGACGATGACCTCTTGATTCAGGTGCTGGTCAACTTGCTCGACAACGCCCTCGCCCACACCCCCGCTGGTGGACGCATCGCCGTCGGCTGCCGAGCCGAAGGGGAGCTCGTTCGCCTCTGGGTCGCCGACACCGGCAGCGGCATCCCGGTCGAGCACCAATTGCGGATCTTCGACCGCTTTTATCGTGTCGACGCCGGACGTGCCCGCGCCCAAGGGGGAACTGGTCTTGGTCTGGCAATCTCCAAGGCTATCGCCGAGGCCCACTGCGGGAGCATTCATCTCGAGAGCCAGGAGGGCCAGGGAACGCGCGTCGAACTCCTGCTTCCTGCTGGACCGAGCCTCCTAGCGCTCGCGGAAACCAATGCGTCCGTTCATCCCGATTTCATGTCCCCTTGGCAGCATAGGAGACAGTCGGCGGGATCGGCTCGCCGGAGAGAACACGAAGGGAGGTTGCCAGAATGAGGCGATGGCAAGGACTGGTCGCCCTCGCGCTTGGAGCGACTATCGTCGGCGGCGGCGCGGTGAGCGCCAACACGACCAATGCGACGACGAGCGCTCAGTCCCCGGGCCTGCTCGCGTCGGCACGCCATGGGGCGGAGAGCTTGGCACGCTTCGTAGGACTTGACGACGAGCAGCCGGTGGCACCGGGCACGCTCGACGACGGCAAGGAGTTGCTCCCGCAGGCCGGGATCAGCCTGGAGCAGGCGGTCGCGGCGGCCCAGACAGCTGCCACCGGCGACATCGGCGAAGTCGACCTGGAGCACTTCCAGGGCAAGCTCGTCTTCAACGTCGACGTCGGTGACCATGACGTCAAGGTCGATACGAGCGATGGCACCGTCCTGAACACCAGTCGGTACGACTGATCTTCGTAGGTACGCCCGGCCTAGGCATCGCCGGGGCCGGGCGTTCGCTCTCCTGAGTTTGCCACGCTGGACACCGCACGTTCCTGGATAACCGTCCTTAGCAGGCTCCTCGTCGTGCCGCTGCTCTGCACAGGGCTGACCGCCGGAGCATCGATCGTGGTGGAGGCGAGCCCGACGATTGGGCTAGAGCCTGTTATGAACTCTGCGGAAGGTACCGATGCGATAGAACTGTTGCTTCGTAGGTTTTCGGTCGGACATGCCTTTGATCGAGACGAGACGATGGCCCGGTCGATGCCCGCTCACCCTGAGCGCCTCATCCTGCGGGCTCTCAACGCCTCGATACCCTCGCAACGGTCGGCGGTGCCGGTCCAAGTTCATAACAGGCTCTAACCTAGCGAATCGGTAATCGAAAGGTCCGATTCGGTCCTCCCAATTGTCAGCCGCTACGTTCCGGTGGAACCCGGCACGTACTTCGTCTTTGGTACGAAAGAGAGGAGCAGCAGCGCACCGAAGGCGCCGCTTCTACCGAGACCAGGACGATCCCCAGCGTTCGCTGCGTCGCCGTCCACGCCCGAGCCACGGTCGCCGGAGAGCTCCGCGAACGAACGGGCGCAACTGGACACTGGCGTTGCTGAACACGGAAACGACGCCTGGGGAACCGGTCTGATCCCCGCCGAATCGGTCCATAGCGAGCAAGAATGCCTGGAACTGGCCGATGCCCTCGGGCTAGGGGTGGTAACGCTGGTGGCAACAGCGACCCAATCATCCCCGTAGCAAACGCAATAGAATCTTGGTGACCGAGCGCGGACGATGTTCGCGCTCGCTTTGTTGCTCCCGGAATCGGCACGATCCCCGTGTGCCGACACCGACAAGGGCGGACAACCGCCAGGCGAGTCCGAGGCGCCACTGAACGTTGGCGACGCGGCAGCGGACCTTGCCCGTATCATTTGCCGCCGGAGCACACCCGTAGGCGGTCGGAGCGGCCGCTGGGAGTCAAGCTTCATGCACGGGATCGAATCGCACCTGATCGACTTTGTCCGCTCGCTGTTCGACACCGTCGGCTGGTTCGGCGTCGTCGTCGCCATGGCGATCGAAAGCGCCTGTATTCCCCTTCCGAGCGAAATCATCATGCCGCTCTCCGGTTGGCTCCTCGTCTCCGAGAAGCATCTCGGCTGGTGGGGCATCGTCGAGTCGAGTTTCTGGGGCGCGACCGGGAACGTGATCGGCTCCGCCATCGCTTATGGCGTCGGCATGTGGGGCGGGCGCCCGCTGATCGAACGGTACGGCCGCTATGTCCTGATCACCCGCAAAGACCTCGATCGGGCCGAGCGGTGGTTCAACGAGCGCGGCGAGATCGTCGTCTTCACCTCGCGGGTGCTGCCGGTTGTTCGAACCTTCATCTCACTCCCGGCCGGCATAGCCCGGATGCCCTTCGCCCGATTCTGCGTCTACACCTTCGTCGGTGCCTTCATCTGGTGCGTCCCGCTGACCTGGGTCGGTTACCACTGGGGGCCAAAGTGGGAGAACGTCCGCGAGAAGGCGCGCTTTCTCGACTACCCGATCGCCCTCCTGATCCTCCTCGGCGCCGCCTGGTTCATCTCGCACCGCCTGCACGAGCTGCGATACGACCGTCAACTTGCGGCCGAACTGTCTGGCGAGGCCGGTCGCCGCGACGACCGCTAGGCGAGCGGTTAGTTGCCAGTTGCCAGTTGTCAGAAGAGGATGGATCGTCGGGCGGACGAACCGTGAGAATCCCGCTTATCGAAGCACTCGTTCTAACCACTGGCACCTGGCAACTTCATGAGGAAAACCGATGGCCCTCGACGATCTCTCCCGCGAATACCTTTCCCTCTCCTTCGCGATCGAGCGTCTCTTCCCCGGCTTCGTCGACGCCTACTTCGGCCCGCCCGAATTCAAGGACGCCGCAAACGCCGAGCCAGACCCCGACCCGGCGGCCCTCCTGGCGCGGGCGCATGAGCTCGCCTCCGTGGTCGCCGCGGCCCATCTCCTCGATACTCGCAAGGACTTTCTGGCCGCACAGGTAGGCGCCATGGTTACCATCTGCCGCAAGCTCACGGGCGAGCCGATCGACTACGTGCACGAGGTGCGCACCCTCTTCGACGTCGAACCCGCCTTCACCCCCGAGGCCGCCTTCGACGTCGCGATCGCCGAACTCGACGAACTCCTCCCCGGTGAGGGCGACGTCCGCGAGCGCATGATCGCCTGGCGGAAGCAGTACGTCGTCGACACGGAGATCGCCCGCCAACTCATCGACCTGATCGCCGCCGAGACCCGCCGCCGCACCGAGGCACTTGTGTCACTCCCCGAGGGCGAGGGGGTCGAGATCGCCTTCGTCCAGGACAAACCGTGGAGCGGCTACAACTGGTACCTCGGCGACTACCGCTCCAGGGTCGAGATCAACACCGACCTCCCGATCCACGCCCACGAGTTGACCGCCCTGATCGCCCACGAGGGCTACCCCGGTCACCATACCGAACATGCGCTCAAGGAGCAGATTCTCTACCGCGACCACGGCTACGGCGAGAACGCCATCCAGTTGATCAACACGCCGGAGTGCGTCATCTCCGAGGGCATCGCCACCCTCGCCGAGTCGATCGCCTTCCCCGACGGCGAGGCCGCGCGCTGGCAGGCCGAGCACCTTTACCCCATCGCCGGCCTCACCGGCGACCCCGAACGCGAGTCCCGCATCGCCCGCGCCCGCATCGCGCTCCGCGCCGTCAGCGGCAACGCCGCCCTCCTCCTCCACCAGGACGGCCGTTCCGAGGAAGAAGTCCTCGCCTACCTGATGCGTTTTGGGCTCCGCGCCGAAAACGAAGCCCGCCAGAGCCTCCGCTTCATCGCCGACCCCCTCTGGCGCGCCTACACCTTTACTTACCACGTCGGCCGCGACCTCCTCGGCCGCTGGCTCGACCTCGCCCCAACCCCGGAACGCCAGTCCCGCTTCCGCCTCCTCCTCGTCGGCCAGGTCTCGCCCTCCCAAATCCAACGCTGGATCGCCGATGAGACCATCACCCCCTGAACCAGCGGCGGTCGAAGCCGTCACCCCGAGAGCGTGGCCGCAACCGCGCCACCGGGTCATCGCCACCGTCCGGAAGGGAGTCCCCATGCGCGTTCACCTCTCCCTCCGCCGACGTCGCCGTTCGCCTGTCGTCGTCCGCCGCGCCCCCGCCCGGCGGCGCCCGGCCGTGCCTGGCGTCACCGCCCCCGTGCCGGCGTCCGCCCTCCCTCAACGGAGCGAGACAGGGCGGCGTCGGCCCGTGCGCGCGGGCGCCCTGCTCGCGGTCGCCCTGGTCGTGTCGCTGGCCGCCGTCGCGCATGCCGACCCTGCCGTCCCCCAGGCCCCGGTCTGGGGCTACCGGGTCGTCGCCGCGTACCCACACGACCCCACCGCCTTCACGCAAGGGCTCGCGGTCGTCGCTGGCGTCCTCTACGAGGGGACGGGTCTGGTGGGCGAGTCATCGCTACGCCGGGTCGACCTCGCGACGGGGACGGTGCTGCAGTCGGTGGCTCTCGCCCCGCCCCACTTCGGAGAGGGGATCGCCGCCGTCGGCGACCGTCTCTACCAGCTCACCTGGCAGACCGGAACCTGCTTCGTCTACGACCGTCAGACGTTCGCGCTCCGGGAGACGTTCTCCTATCCGACCGAGGGGTGGGGGTTGGCCTCCGACGGGGAGCGGCTGGTGATGAGCGACGGCACCGACGCACTCGTCTTCCGCGACCCGGCGACGTTCGCGGAGACCGACCGCGTGGTGGTGCGGGACGGTGCCGAGCCGGTCGATGACCTTAACGAGCTGGAAGTCGTCGACGGCGAGGTCTGGGCCAACGTCTGGAAGCGCGACCGCATCGCACGGATCGACCCGGCGAACGGGCGTGTCACCGGCTGGATCGACCTCACCGGTTTGCTCCCGCCGCAGGATCGCCCCGAGGGATCGGACGCCGTCCTCAACGGCATCGCCCACGATCCGGACACCGGACGCCTCTTCGTCACCGGCAAGCTCTGGCCGACGCTATTCGAGATCGCGCTCGTCCCACCTGCCGCATCGGCGGCGACCCC
>JAXDKI010000550.1:0-3096 GCA_034667245.1 Thermomicrobiales bacterium
CTACAACCGGTAGAACCGCCGCGCGTTTTCGTTCCAGAGCTTCCGCTTTGCCGCCTCCGACCAGTCGGCGGTCAGCTCGTCCAGCGTCTCCACCCACCGCCTGTACGTCGTCGCCTGCGTCGCCACCGGCCAGTCGCTCCCGAACACCACCCGGTCCTCGCCGAAGACGTCGAGCGCGTGCAGGACGTACGGCTTCACATCCTCGATCGTCCACCGGTCGTGGTGCGCCTCCGTCGTCGCCCCGCTGATCTTGCACATGGCATTCGGCAGCGACGCCAGCTCGCGCATCTGTCTCATCCACGGCTCGCGCTCGCCGCCCCGGATATTCGGCTTCCCGATGTGGTCGAGGATGAACCTCGTCTCCGGACACCGCCGCACCAGCTCCACCGTCTGCCCAAGCTGGACGTAGTAGCAGCACATGTCGCAGGAGAGCCCGAACTCCGGCAGCATCTGCGTCGCCCGGACGAACCCCGGCTGCAGGCAAAAATCGGGATCCGGCAGATCCTGCGTCAGCCGCCGCACGCCCTTGATCAGAGGCCCGATCGCGACCAACTCCTCCAGATACCACCGCGCCAGATCCCCGAACTCCAACGGCGCAAACGCCACGATCCCCAGAATCCGCGGCTCTTGCTCCGCCAACTTGGCGATCGCCCGCGCCTCCGACAGCGCGTAGACCTGCGCGATGTCGATCTCCAGATAGACGAGCCCCTCGACCTCCACCCCGGCCGTGTCCGCCTCGTACTCCGCCATCCCCGCCTTGCGTCGCAGGAACGGCGAGTTGTCCATCCACGGCACCCGCTGCCGCTCCGGATCCCAAAGATGCACGTGAGAATCGACAATCGGAAAGTCGGGCATATCGCGCTCCTCGAGCCACTAGCCGCTAGCCCCTAGCCGCCAGGTTATCGTCCAAACGTCCCTATCTGCGAGCGCCCTACTTTATCGCACTCGCGCCCGAACGCGGAACGGCCTGCGCGCCGGTCTTTGCTATGATCCTGCCGTCTTCTGGCAGAGGCACCAGTCCGAATCGACGCAGAACCACCAGCGGCTAGCGGCTAGCGGCTAGCCGCTCAAGGAGCCACTCGTGCGACTCGCAAACAAAGTCATCCTCGTTACCGGCGCGGCCAGCGGCATGGGCCGCGTCGCGACCAGAGTCTTCGCCGAGCAGGGCGCGAAGGTCATCGCCACCGACGTCAACGGAGCCACCCTGGAAGAGGCCGTCGCCGAAGCCGGCGTCGCCCACCGCGACGCCATCCTCCCCCTCGTCGGCAACGTCGTCAATAGCGACGACGTCAAGGGCTGGATCGATCAGGGCGTCGAGCGCTTCGGCAAGGTCAACGTCCTCTACAACAACGCCGGCATCATGCCCGACGAGGACACCTCCGTCGTCGCGACCAGCGAGGAGACCTGGGAGCGCATCCTCGACGTCAACCTCAAGGGCGTCTACCTCTGCTGCAAGCACGGCATCCCCGCCCTCCAAGCTGCCGGCGGCGGCTCCATCGTCAACATCGCCTCCTTCGTCGCCCTCCTCGGCTGCACCGTCCCCCAGGACGCCTACACAGCCAGCAAAGGCGGCGTCCTCTCCCTGACCAAATCCCTCGCCGTCCAGTACGGCCGCCAGGGCATCCGCGCCAACGCCATCTGCCCGGGCCCCGTCCTCACCCCCCTCCTCGAAACCCTCTTCCCCAACGAGGAGGAAAAGCTGAAGCGCCTCAACCGCATCCCGATGGGCCGCTTTGGCCGCGCCGAGGACATCGTCTGGGCAGGGGTATTCCTCGCCTCCGACGAATCCTCCTGGATGACCGGCACCACCTTCGTCGTCGACGGCGGTATCACCGTCAACTATTTCTGAGGGGACCGAGGACAGGGTCGTGCCGGTGCGACCAGTCGTGATTCCTCCCGGCGATTGGATGCGCTTCCCGTCCTTGTCACTTCGTCCTTGATCCTCGTTTCGCCAGCGGACCCCATCCGTGCCCGGCTTGTCCTCGCTGCCGCTCGGGTGTAGATTCCGTCATTAATCCACCCCTCGGTCCGTCGCAGCTTCAAACTTGCATCGGGGAGGACACCAATGAAACAAGCCTGGATTGTGATCCCCGTCGGTGTCATCCTGATCGGGCTGTTCCTCCTTACCGAGAAACCGGCCAACGGCGGGTGCCACGGTGGCTGCGTGATAGGGACGGGCATCGCCGCAAATCCGTGCAACGGGAGCACGATAAGGTCGGTCCGGCCCCCCCTTGACGTGCTGACGACGGGCGACGACCCACCGACCGATCTGGAGCTGTACTCGATCCCGCTCACTACTGACGGAGGATCCGAATCGATCATCTTCTCGGGCGAGGTGACGTCGTTTTACGTCGCCTCGGGCACGATCACCTTCACCGTCGATTCGGACGCTGCGCCCGGAACGGTACGCTTCGTCGATTCGTCCGGTGCGACCCCGGAGGCGGTCGACGGTGGGGACATCGTCGTCGCAGGGGGCGAATCCCTGTTCGTGGACGCACAGAGTGTGACTCTTCATCTCGTCTATCAGAACTCGGGGAGCGAGGAGGCGGTGCTGATGATCACCTCGGCCGTGCCATGCGTGCCGGCATCGGTCACGCCCGCCATCCAGTTAACGGAAGCGGCGGCCGAGCAAACCCAAGAAGTTAAAACGTGACGGAGGCGCCGGCGGCGACCAGAGATATGCCGGTCTTCCTCGACGCCTTGATCGGCCGGGAGCGCGACGCCGCCGCGGTGCGGGATCTCCTGGGCCGCCCGGCGGTCCGCCTCGTGACGCTGACGGGGCCCGGCGGCGTCGGCAAGACCCGTCTGGCCGTACACGTCGCCTCGGCGGTGGCCGACGACCTGGTCGACGCGGTCGCGTTCGTCGACCTCGCCCAGCTGGATGACCCCGGCCTGTTGCTGGCGACGGTCGCTCGGACTTTGGGAGTGCAAGACCCCGGTGACCGCCCACTCGCCGACCGGATCGCGGCCGCGCTGAGCGACCGGCGGTGGCTCCTGGTGCTGGACAACTTCGAGCAGGTGGCTCCTGCCGCGGCCGAGGTCGCACGCCTGCTTGCGCGCTGCTCGACACTTCGTGTGCTGGCGACGAGCCGGGTA
>JAXDKI010000551.1:0-6030 GCA_034667245.1 Thermomicrobiales bacterium
CGAGGAGCCGGTCAGCGACGCGTGCTGGGCCACCCTCGCCCAGTGGATTGCCAGCCGCGCCCACGACTACGGCATCCCGTGGAACAAGTTCCCGGACGCTCCGCAGGACGGCTTCAGCTTCGTGCGGTGGCACAAAGAATTCACCATCGGGACCGGGAAGGTCTGTCCTGGTCAGACCGTCGTGGACGGTACCGACGCGCTCTACGATCGCGTTCGGGAGATCATGAAGCGTGCCCAGACCAGTGAAGGTGCTCGGGATGACGAAGTCAGGGACGAGCCAAGGTTCGAATCGTTCCCGACGGTCCGTGTCTTCCACGCGCATCAGGGCGCGGTCGGCAGGCGAGGACCGGCCCGCGACGAGCCGGTGGTGAAGCGTTTCGAGGCGGACGAGACGATCTCGGCCGATGGCTTCTTCCGCGGGCAGCGCGTCGACGGGGACAATCGGTGGCTTCGGACTAACGGGGGAGAACGCTTGTCGGTCCACAGCGGCGGGGTCCGCGAATCGATCTAACGGGAATTGTTGGCGACCAGCCTCCTACCACCACACCGACCAACGAAGCGGGCTAAGATTCCTCGCGGTCTCGGATCGACCAGCCGGCACATCTATTGCGAGATGTCCGGGACGCGCGAGGAATCACCCTCGGCAGCGACCGTCCTGGTCGGGCCACGTGAAGAGCCGATCTCGGCGATGACGGGGAATCGCTCGGCGTATCTCCCGATCTGCGGCGAGTTGGGATGAGTCAGGACAGGAGCACTCACATGGCGATGCTCTGCGGCGTGCCCCTGTTCCGTGGGCAGATGATCCCATCACTCCGGCAAGCTGATGCGGCGTCTGTCTGGTGCCACGGGAAGACGCTGGGCCGCGGAGCGACATCGGTGGTGGTGGCACTCCTCCTCATGTACGGGACGGCGATCGGTCGCAGCAGCGCGAGTTCCGCGGCGCCGATGCTTCAGGCAACGCCGGTCGTGTTCGGTGCGCTCGTCGTCGACGGCGACCCGATCGTCTCCCTCGTTCCGACCCCCCCGGACGCCTCCGCCATCTACGCCATCGGTAAGGAGGGACTCTACCGGACGGACGACGGAGCGGAGAGCTGGCGGCGAGTGGGACCGCTTCCCCCGACCGGCCATGTCGTCGCCGCCGTGGACGATCCCCTTCTCCTCCTCGCGGGCAATCGCCCCGCCTGTGCTCGGGCCGAAGGTGACAACCTCCCGCTCAATCGCTCCGAGGACGGGGGCGCTACCTGGCAGGAGGTACCGGGTCTTGTCGACGCTCAGCCCCTGGCGATCTGGCGCGGTGCCAGCCTGGCGTTGGCGGCGAGTTGCAGCGGGCTCCAGCTCTCGACCGATGCCGGGAAGACATGGCGGGCGGCGCCGTTGACCGATCCGAATTACGACATCTCTTCCTTTGCCGTCGTCTCCGGAACCGATCAGAGTAGACGGACGGCGCTCGTGGGCGCGACATCCGAAGGAGGGACGAACCGGATCTGGCTCCTCGACCTGTCCGACCCCTCCCAGCCGACCTCCGATGGCATCCTCGCGGATCTCTTCGGTCTCGATGGTCTCGCCGGTCATGACCGGCTCTATCTGGCCGGTGTTGCGAACGGTGTGCTCATCAGCACGGATGAGGGAGACACCTGGCGACGAAGTCGGCGCGGACTCGAGGAGGTGACGGTGTCGGTCGACCCCCTCACCGATGTGATCCCGAAAGCGGAGCGGGGACGCGGCATCACCGCCGTCGCGCTCGATCCGACCCAGCCGAACCATCTCTACGCGGGAACCGGAGACGGTCTCTACGAGTCGCTAGATGAGGGCGATTCCTGGCACCGCGTGCCCGGCGTGGAAGGGCGGATCGACGAGCTTGTGCTCGCACCCGGCGGTGGCCGGCTCCTGGTACAAACCGATGCGGGCGTCTTCGTGCTGGTCGTGTCCTGACGCCATACGATCGATTCGACCCACCCGTCTCGGGGGCACTGCGGGATAGAGAGCATCGCGCACGGCTCCGGCGGGAAGCCGGAGCCTGGCTACGCCTTCACTGCCCCCGGCGTCCCGTCTTCGACAACGAACGACCCGATCGTCTCGACCGGCGCATCGGCCTTCGTGACGTCTTTGACCGCGCGGTAGTCGGTCTGCCAGCGGCTGGGAGTAACGTCGCAGACGGTGTAGCCGTGGCGGAGGTCGAGGAATTTGATGTGGGGGTTGGTGGCAAGGAGGAGGGCGAGGCGACCGCCGATCGGGTTGATCGCGGTGACGGAGGAGCAGACGAATTCGGTGGCTACGGTTGGCGAGGCCGGATCGGCGAAGTCGGCCTTCAGGTCGTTGACCCAGGCGGAGTGGACGTCGCCGGAGAGGACGACGGCGTTGGCAATCTCCGCGTCGCGGATGTGGCCGAGGATGCGGTTGCGGGCGAGCGGGTAGCCGTCCCACTGGTCGTCGTTGAAGAGCGTGTCCGGCCCCAACACCTTGACCGCCAACTCGGCCATCATCGTCTGCTGCGAGATGATCTTCCAGCACGCTTGCGACGTACCGAGTCCCTCTAGCAACCACCGCTCCTGCTCCGGGCCGGTCATCGTCGCCGCGGGATCGAGGGCCGCATCGCAACGGGGGCCGACCGTGTTCCCACACGACTGGTCGGTGCGGTACTGACGGGTGTCAAGGACAGCAAGCTCGGCCAGGGTACCGAAGGTGAGCCGCCGGTAGAGACGCAGATCCGATCCCTGCGGCATCGACTCGGGGCGAAGCGGCATGTGCTCGTAGTAGGCCTGATAGGCGACGGCGCGGCGCGCGAGGAAATTGTCGGTGGGATCACCCTGTACCGGCAGGATGCCCGCGTAGTCGTTGGCGACCTCGTGGTCGTCCCAGGTCGCGACCCAGGGGAAGAGCTGGTGCGCCTCCTGAAGATCGGGGTCCGTCTTGTACTGCGCGTGCCGGACCCGATAATCCTCCAGGGTCGTAATCACGTCCGAGCCGGCGAAGAGGCGAACCGGCTCCGTCCCGCCGCCGCTTTGGTAGTCGTTGTTCGGCCCGTATTCGTAGATATAGTCGCCTTGAAAGAGGATCAGATCGAGATCTTCCCCGGCGAGGTGACGATACGCAGCGAAATACCCGTGCTCCCAATGCGCGCACGACGCGAAGCCAAAGCGCAGGCGGTCCGAGAGCGTGCCGGCTGCAGGTGCCGTCTTCGTCCGGCCGGTCGGGCTGATCTCGCCGTTCGCGAGGAAGCGATAGAAATACTCCCGCCCCGGATCCAACCCGGTCACGTCGACGTGGACGCTGTGACCGAACTCCGGCGTCGCCGTCGCGCTCCCCTGCTGCACCACCGCATCGAAGCTCTCGTCGCGAGCGATCTCCCACCGGACCTCGACCGGCTCCGGCGGCATGCCCCCGCCGTTGAGTGGATCGGGTGCCAGCCGCGTCCAGAGGACGACACCGTCGGGCAAGGGATCGCCTGAGGCAACGCCGAGGGCGAAGGGGTATGCGTTCGTGAACGGTGCGACCGCTTTTGCCACGATCCGAGTAGGACGACCGCGCAGACTGGTCATCGTCACGAGCGCCGAAGTCCCGGCGAGGAAGCGCCGTCGGTTTGTTCTCCGAAGCAAGAGCTGCTCGAAGCTGGCGCGATCCATGAGGTTGGCTCCTTGGCGGGAGGTTGGCGAGCAGCCCGAGAACGGGCATGCCCAAGCCCATCCTGCGGGCGCGGAGACATCGCCGCTGACTCGTCAACACCGTTGGAGAGATTCTATAACCTTTGCCCGCACCGTTTATCAGAAGGTCTATGCGGTGCGAGGTGCAGTGCTCGCTGATAGAGAAGCGATCGCATCGACCGCGCGGTCAATCTCCTCAGGCGTGTTGTAGACGTGGGGCGAGAGGCGGACGTTGCCGCCACGGGCGGCGCATTTGACCCCCGCCTCGGCAAGCGCCGTTTCCGCCGCGTCGGCATCCGGCACCGAGAGGCAGACGATCGACGAGGTCGGTGGCTCGAGCCCGAGACCGGTCGCCAGGCGAGCCGAGAGATCGAGGACGGAGGTGAGGATGCCCTCGCCCTGCCACTTCACCAGCAGCTCAAGCGACGGTCGGGCACCCACCCAGGCGTGCCAGGCGAGCGAGACGTCGAAGCGAGAAGCGTCCGCGCGATGGAGCAACGGACCGCCGTACGAGTTGCCGTAGAGCGGAGCAGTCGTGCGCCAGTTGGCAAGAATCGGCGGCAGGTCGTCCCAGCGGTCGCGCCGGACGTAGAAGAAGCTGACGCCGCGCGGGCAGAGCAGGTGCTTGTACCCATGGCAGATCAGGTAGTCGATCGCGGGGAGCTGCGCCGCGACCGGAACGAAGGGAATCGCGTGCGTCGCATCGACGAGGACCCGCGCCCCGTAGTGCGTCGCCGCCTCGCAGATCGCCGCCAGCGGAGCGGTCCGCCCCGACTGCGACTGCGTCAAGCTGAAGGCGACGAGCCCGGTCCCCTCCCTGATCGCCTCGTGCAGTGTCGCGAACGGTGCCTCCCGTACGCGCACCCCACGCTCCTGCTGTGCCACCAGGAACGGGAAGAGGACGGACGTGAACTCTCCCTCTGGTACAAGGACTTCCGTCCCCGTCGGCAGACTTGCAGCGATCGTCCCAACCCCCACCGAAACGGTCGGGATCAGCGCGATCTCCTCGGTCGTCGCGCCGATCAGCTCGGCGAAGAGCGCCCGGCACGCCTCACCTTCCCGGTCCCACTCGTTCACCCAATCTGCCGTCCCGTCCTGCCAGCGCCGTAGCGCGCGCTCGAGCGCCTCGACCGTCGGCTTGGGCGGCAGACCGTAGGTCGCCGCATCGAGGTAGGCAAGACCGGGAGCAGGGGAGAAGAGGTCGCGGACGGCTGACGGGATGGTCACGGGAGGTCCTTTCGAAGAGTGCAGACGGCTGCACGGGAACGCCTGGCGGCGATCGACGCGCGGCCACGGATTCGGGCATCTTATCAGGATCGGATACTTGGCCTCGCGATACGTAGGGCGTCACTCGGGCAGCACGACCAGGCCGAATACCGGAGAATGACCATGAGGTGGCGAGTCGAGAGCGCTCGGCTTCGCCACCAGGGAGCAGCGCGGACTGCTCAGGCACGTCTGCGCGTCCCGACGCTGGGAGACCTGCCCCGTGTCGGTCGATTGCTGCGAGGAGGGATGTATCTGTGTTTGTTTACGTCGGCACGTACACCGCGCCACCTGCAGGCAGGGCCGAGGGGATCTACGTCTACCGGTTCGATCCCGACACCGGGACGTTGGGTCTCGTGCAGACCGTCTCCAGTATCGCCAACCCGTCTTTCCTCGCCCTTGATCCGCACCAGCGCTGCCTTTATGCCGTCAGCGAAGGGGGCGAGGGCGGCGTGAGCGCCTTCGCCCGCGATCCTCAAACCGGCGAACTGCGCCCACTCAATCGCCAGTTCTCCCACGGTGCCGGTCCCTGCTACGTCAGCCTCGATTCCTCTGGCCGCTACGCGGTGGTTGCCAACTATGGCGGCGGCACCGTAGCGGCGCTCCCTGTCGCCGCGGACGGCCGACTCGAGCCCGCGGCGAGCGTCGTTCATCACGAGGGTTCGAGCGTCAACCCGCGGCGGCAGGACCGGCCGCACCCGCACATGATCGCGCCGTCGCCGGACGGTCGGTACGTGCTTGCCACCGACCTCGGGACCGACCAGATCCTGGTCTACCGGCTGGATGCGACAACAGGACAGCTTGCGCCGAACGAGCAGGGATCCGCCTTTGCAACGGCCGACCCCGGCTCCGGGCCGCGCCATTTCGCGTTTGCCCCGAGCGGTCGCACGCTCTATGTCATCAACGAGCTCGCCTCCACGTTGTCCGTCTATGCCTACGACGGCGAGCGCGGCGAGCTCCTGCCTCGCCAGTCGGTCTCGGCGCTCCCCGATGACTTCGACGGCGAGAGTTGGTGTGCCCACGTCGCCGTCGCGCCGGACGGCCGGTTCGTTTACGGGTCAAATCGCGGGCACGACAGCATCGCCATCTGGGCGGCCGACGACGTGAGCGGCGAGGTGACTCTCGT
>JAXDKI010000552.1:0-5511 GCA_034667245.1 Thermomicrobiales bacterium
CGTCGCCAGCCGGCTGATCCCCAACGCCAGCGCCCCGGGATCCTCCTCCGCCGCCAGCAAACGCGCCATCGCGAACCGCAACGCTCCCACCTCCTCCGCCAATCCCCGCTGCTCCGCCGCCTGCGCCATCACCTCCCGCAATCGCTCATCCAGCAGCGCTCGGTAGTCCCCCCGCTCCAACCGCCGCCGAAATCCCTCCGCCAACTCCACCCGCCTCCGCTCCTCCCGTTCCACCTGTCCGCCTACCCGCCCGTCCGTCTCTCCGTCCCTCCGCCCGTCCGCCTCTCCGCTCGCCACAGCCGCCGCCATCCTTCTCAAGGCCACCGTCGCATCGCGACCCGCCGCCGACTCCCGATGATCCGCACACGTCGCCTGCCCCGACTGCACGAACCGCCCGCACCCCGGCGCCATGCACCGCCGGCCACCGCCCCGTCTCCGTCGTCGCATCTGCCTACTCTCCAATCCCGACCGAAACAACACCTGCTACTTAACGAGCGCATCAACGAACCCAAAATGTGACAAATCTTGGCAAAACTACTTATCCTGAACCCGACTTCGCCCCTTCACACCACACCACCGCCAACCGCCATTTACGCGCCGCACATCTTGAGATCTCCCGCCTACCCTTCGGATACCCCTGACGCACAACCAGCAGACTCAACCAGTGTCAGCGCTCCTTGGCCGACCTCAGTCGGCTTCGAGCCGACTTATGTTAGTGAGACCGGCACTTCCAGTGCCGGGTACCCGGCGTCAAGGATCTTGACAAATCGCCAAACAGAACATATGATCTATATAAGCTGTCACCTACCGGAGCGTGGAGGGGCATGGGCAGGTACCCACGCGCCCCAAGCAAGGCCTCTTGTGCTTGGAGCAGCCAACGGCCCCGGTTGCAGACCCCGGTTATCCCGTGCCCCTCCCGGTCGCGCGCTAGCGAGCCGCCACCCTCGCGCCGCTGCCACCGCTCCCACCTTCCCAGCCGCCAAGCCATATCATCGGCTCCCCGTCCCGTCTACGGGAACGGCCCTGGGCTGGCAAGATATTCCGGTTGAGCCCGGCAAGATGACCCGTCGCGCAACAACCCGACGGCAACCCATCTGATCTGGAGGGAAAGACACCCATCGTACGCGCCCGAAGGCAGGTACCCTCTCGAAGTTGTCGCTTCAGTCCCGGAGTTTCAACCCGGGGTGACTCTCGATCCGCTTACGCCACCGCTGCCCGCGCTCGCCGCTTGTCCGCGCTCCCATTCAGCACCGCCGGACGCCCCCCCTCGATCCAGCCATTGATCGCCCCGGCTGGCAACGGTCGGGCAAAGTAATACCCCTGCCCTCGATCGACACCCAGCGAGCGCAGGATCGTCCTTTGCTCCAGCGTCTCGATTCCCTCCGCCGTCACCTCCAGCCCCAGGTCGTGCGCCAGCCCCACGATCGCCCGCACGATCGCCAGACTCGACCGCGTCCGCCCGATCCCGGCCACGAACGAGCGGTCGATCTTCACCGCGTCGACCGGGATGTCGCGCAGATAGGTGAGCGAGGCGTACCCGGTCCCAAAATCGTCGATCGCCAGGCGGACACCCAACGCCCGCAACTCTGCCAACGTGCGGATCGCCGCCGGCCCGTCCATCATCACCATACTCTCCGTGATCTCCAACTCCAGCAGTGCCGGTGCCAACCCGCTTCCCGCCAGCGCCGCCGCCACACTGTCGACCAGCCCTGACTCCTGCAACTGCCGCGCCGACAAGTTGACGCCGACGACGACCTCCCGATCCTGTCTCCGCTCCTGCCACTGTCGCGCCGTCCGGCAGGCTTCCTGCAGCGCCCACTCTCCGAGCGGCACCACCAGCCCATTCGCCTCCGCCGTCTGGATAAACTCCGCCGGCGACAGCAACCCGCGCTCCGGATGCTGCCAGCGAATCAACGCTTCGGCCCCTCCGACCTCGCCCGACTGCAGATCGAACACCGGCTGGTAGTGCAACCGCAGCTCGTCCCGGTCGATCGCCCGCCGCAGATCGGTCTCCTGCTGCAACCGCACTATCACCGTCGCCGCCATCCGCGGTTCGTAGACCGTGAACGTCGCCCGCCCCGCCCCCTTCGCCTCGTACAACGCGATGTCGGCATTCCGCAGCAGATCTGCGGGACGGACCTCGCCCCCCTGTCCCAACGCCACCCCAATGCTCGCGCCGACGGCGATCTCCCGCCCACCGAGAAGGAACGGTGGCCGCATCGCCTCCAACAACCGCCGCGCCGCCAAACCTGCGGCCGCGCTGTCGACGTCCCCCTCGAGCAGGATCGCGAACTCGTCCCCGCCCAACCGGGCGACCGTGTCGCCCAGGCGCAGACACTCAGTCAACCGCTCGCCCACGCTCACCAGCAGCCGGTCCCCGGCCTCGTGACCGAGACTATCGTTGACCACCTTGAACCCGTCGAGATCGAGGAAGAGCACCGCCACCCCGCTCTTACGCCGAACCGAGCTCGCCACCGCATGGTCCAACCGATCGAGGAAGAGCGTCCGGTTCGGCAGCGTCGTCAGCGGGTCGTGCAGCGCCAGGTGCCGGAACCGCTCCTGGCTCTCGCGCAGTGCCTCCTCCGCGCGCCGCCTCTCTGTGACGTCGGTCAGCGTACCCGACACCCCGGCCACCCGATCCTCCCCGTCGAAGATCGCCCGCGCGTGAACTTCGAGCCAGCGTACCTCGTTCTCGTTTGTCAGGAACCGCCCCTCCGATCGATCATGGACGACCTCTCGATTCATCAACCGGCTCAGCACGTGGACGCATTGGTCGCGATCCTCCGGATGAACGAACGAGGGCGCCCCCCGCCCCAGGCTGTCGTCCACGGCGTAGCCCATAATCTCGGTCCAGGCCGGGTTGAGAAACGTCAAGTTCCCCTCGGCGTCGGTTTGGAAGATCACCTCCTGCACGCTCTCGACCACCGAGCGGTAGCGCCTCTCGCTCTCCCGCCCCGCGGTGTACAACCGCGCCCGGCCGATCGCGGCATCGACGTGCTCGCCCAACGCCACCATCAGCGCCAGGTCCGCCTCCGTCAGTGCCACCCCGTTCTGACTCTCGATGTTGAGCACCCCGACCACCCGCTCATCGTCGCGCAAGGGGACCGCGATCACCGACACCACGTCCTCGAACGGTGGAACGAAATCCGGGTCTCTCCAGGCGTCAGCCGCCAGATACGCCCCACCGGTCCGCGCCGCACGGCCCACGATTCCCCGATCGAGCGGAATGCGGTCGAGCCAGCGGGGATAGCCGACGTGGTGTTGGATCACCAGATCATCTTCTTCGATCAGGTACGCGCAGACGAGCGTATATCCGAACGTCCGCGCGACCGCCTCGACCACGACCCGGAGGACATCCGGCAAATCCACCTGCCGCGCCAGTGCGGTGCGGACCTCGTGGAGAAGGCGCAATTCCGTCGCGTGGCGCTCCGCAGCCACGACCAGTTCGCGCTGCCGGCGCTCGCTCTCGCGCAGGGCATCCGCCGCCTCCCGCTGCTCGGTCACGTCGACGAAGATCCCCTGCCAGTAGTGTGGCCTGCCCTCGGCATCCCGCACGATGTCGGCCTCGTCCCGAATCCAGATGAAGCGTCCGTCCCGTCGCCGCTGCCGATATTCCAGACGCCAGGGATCGCCGCTGCGATTGGTCCGCTCGTCCTCCTCGACCACGCGCGCCACGTCGTCCGGGTGAAGGATCTCCTTCCACAACCCCGGATCGCGGAGGCACTCCTCGGGCGAATAGCCGAGCACGCTTTCGACGCGCGGACTGACGTAGCTGATGGCCTCGTCACCACCACGGCGCCGGATGTAGGCCACCGCCGGGATCTGCTCGACCAACGTCCGATAGCGCGCTTCCGCTTCCCGCAGCCGCTCCTCCGCCAGCCGGCGCTCGGTGATGTTCCTGGCATTGAGGACGACACCGCCCACGTTCGGGTCATCGAGCAGATTGGTGGCGAGGACCTCGAAGAGCACGGTTCGGCCGTCCACGGCGCGCGTCGGCAGCTCGGCGACCGCCGTCCCGCCTGGGGTCTCCACCGCCTCGGCGAAGAGGCGCCGGGCCTCAGCGCGGACTGGACCGGTCCGCAAATCGTCGTCCAGGAAATTCGTCCCAAGCATGGCGTCGGGCCGGAGTCCAATCGCCTGCTCCACCGAGGGACTGACGAAGGTTCGGTTCCCCTCGGCGTCGAGGACGGTAATCACGTCCGCGCCGTTCTGCACCAGCGACCGAAACCGCGCTTCACTCTGCCGTAGGGCCTCGGCCGTCCGTGCTCGCTCCGCGAGCTCCGCCACCTTCCGTTCGGCGAAGGCGATCCGCACCTCAAGCCAGTCGAGTTTGAACGGCTTGGTTAGGTAGTCGTCCGCCCCGGCCGCCACCACCTCGTCGATGTCCTCGGGGTCGGCCCGACCGGTCAGGATCAGGATCGCGCCGGCCGCGCCACCCGGCCGCGCCCGCAAGCGCCGGCAGAGCTCAACCCCGTCCATCCCCGGCAGGCCCCAGTCGAGGACCGCGACGTGGTAGACCTCGTGATGCGTCGCGTCCCAGGCGGACTCGGCATCGCCGAAGGCAGCAACGTCGTGACCGCGCCGCCGCAGCAAGTCGGCGACCACGTCGCGAATCCCGGAGTTGTCTTCGACGACGAGCGCTCTCAAGATTCCCTTTCGCGGGACTCGACCGGCCGCGACGGCCAAAGAGAAGCCGGTGAAGCCGACCGCTGATCGGCAGCAAGTATGAAAAAGAAATGGCCCGCCGTGAGTGACCCCATGGTCCCGAAACGGCCAACGACGCGGTAGGATGGAGGGCGAGACGCTCGCTTTGCCCACTGCACCGAGGAGAGAAGATGTTCGACGACGGCGAGAACGTGATCGGTCTGCTCCTGTTGGGAGTGTGCGCCGTCGTTGGCGGCGTGCTTATCTGGCAGATCGTGACCGGTGAGCGTCTGCGCTACACCGGCCCCGACTGGCTCGTCTGGATTCTGCTGATCGTCTTCGTTGGCGGCAGTCTCTACGGCCTCGTCCGCGGCGGCGGTCTCGGTCGCCTCCGTCGTGGCCGCCAGTGGCCCGACCCCCAAACCGGCCATCGCCCCTGGTGGCGCCGCCTCTTCGGCGGACGAGACGACCGGAAATCGTAAGCGCGACCGTCGCGCGAAAGGAGCTCCCGATGTCCGCGACCAACCACCACCCGAGCCGAGCAGAGGCCTCCCTCTTCGGTTCCCAAATCGCCTTCGCACGGGTCGCCACCGCACTGGCCGTCACCGCGCTCGGTGCCCTCGCGATCGGTCGCCTGGCGATCGGCCGGCTCGCCATCAAGCGCGGCCGGGTCGGCCACCTCGCGATCGATGAACTCGTGGTTGGGAGGCTACACGTCCGGGAGTTGATCGTCGACCGCCAGACGTAGCGCTGGATCAGCACCCCCAGCAGGCACAAATCAGGCGGCCCTGATTAAGGGCCGCCTCGTCGCACGTACCGTTGATCGCTTCGGCCGTCAATCGTCGTCGACCAGCTCGAACTCTCGGC
>JAXDKI010000553.1:0-7923 GCA_034667245.1 Thermomicrobiales bacterium
TACGCGAACCGAGAGGATGTGATCGTCCTCGGTCTGCCGCGGGGCGGCGTGCCGGTGGCCTACGAGGTTGCGAAGGCCCTGAATGCGCCACTCGATGTCTTCCTCGTCCGGAAACTCGGCGTACCCGGCCACGAGGAACTCGCGATGGGCGCCATCGCAACCGGCGGTGTTCGCGTCCTCAATCGCGACGTGATCGAGAGTTGGCGTATCCCAGAGGAGGCGATTGCGGTCGTCGAGGCACGGGAGCGGCAGGAACTTGCGCGGCGCGAACGGCTCTACCGGGGGACCCGCCCGCCGCCCGATGTCCGCGGCAAAATAGTCATCCTCGTCGACGACGGTCTCGCGACGGGTTCGACGATGCGTGCTGCTGCCGAGGCACTCCGCACGATGGGCCCCGCGCGCATCGTCGCCGCGGTGCCCGTCGCCGCTGCGGCAACGTGCGAATCGCTTCTGGACGTTGTCGACGAAACCGTCTGCGCGATTACCCCAGACATCTTTTATGCCGTCGGCCTCTGGTACGAGGACTTCTCGCCGACAACCGACGAGGAGGTTCGCGACCTTTTGCGCCGCGCCGAGGAGCGAAATCTCATGGTCTCAACCTACTCTCAGAACGTCGGCACACTGCAGAAAGTCCTCGGCTCGCTGCGCGATGTCGCACGTCCGGTCAGCGTCGATGCGAGCGGTGCCGCGCAACTGCTCGATCTCGTCGGCAACGCCCGCTTTGTCTTGATCGGCGAAGCGTCCCATGGCACGGACGAGTTCTACCGACTTCGCTCCGAGCTGACCAAGCGCCTGATCGCCGAGCGCGGTTTCCACGCCGTCGCCGCTGAGGCCGATTGGCCGGACGCCTTCCGCGTCAACCGATACGTGCGCGGTCGCAGCGACGATCCATCGGCCGAGGCCGCATTGGCCGATTTCCGACGCTTTCCTCAATGGATGTGGCGCAACACCGTCGTGCTCGACTTCGTCGACTGGTTACGGTCACACAACGAAGCCCAGAGAAGGGAAGAAGCGAAGACCGGGTTCTACGGTCTCGATCTCTACAGCCTCAACTCCTCGATCCAGGCGGTGCTCGAGTACCTCGAACACGTCGATCCCGAGGCCGCGCGTCGAGCCCGCGCCCGCTACTCCTGCTTCGACCATTTCGGCGACGACGCTCAGGCCTATGGCTACGCGACCAGTCTGGGCGTCGCCGAGTCGTGCGAAGACGAGGTCGTGCAGCAACTCATCGAACTCCGGCGCCGCGCTGCCGAACTGGCACAACGTGACGGGTACGTCGCCGAAGACGAGTTCTTCAACGCTGAGCAAAACGCCCGCCTCGCTCTCGACGCCGAGCGCTATTACCGGTCGATGTTCCGCGGCCGGGTCTCTTCGTGGAACCTGCGCGATCGGCACATGGCCGAAACCCTGGAGGCGTTGGCCGCGCACCTCGATCGCCGGGTCGGTCCAGGTCGCAGCAAGATCGTCGTCTGGGCGCACAACTCTCACCTCGGCGATGCCCGCGCGACCGCTATGGGCGAGACCGGCGAGTTCAACCTTGGTCAGCTTACCCGCGAGCGGTTCGGCCGTGAGACCTGCTTGGTCGGCTTCAGCACCTATCGCGGCACCGTCACCGCCGCATCGGACTGGGGTGCCCCCGCCGAGCGCAAGCGCGTCCGCCCGGGTCTTCCCGACAGCTACGAACTCCTCTTCCACCAAGTCGACGTCCCGAACTTCGTTCTCGATCTACACGATGACTCGGACGCCATCGCTCATCTGCGCGGTCCCTGCCTTCAGAGAGCAATCGGCGTCATCTACAGACCCGAGACGGAGCGGCTGAGTCACTACTTCCACGCCCGACTCCCCGACCAGTTCGACGCGATGATCCACCTCGACGAGACGCTCGCACTCGAACCGTTGGAGCTGACGGGCGAGTGGGAACGCGGCGAGGCACCGGAGACTTTCCCGTTTGCCGTGTGAGGTGGGCGACGCTCGACCGAGGAGGCGGTCATGGACGCGACAACCAACACGTCCGGCGAAGCACGACCGGTTTCAGTCGCCGTCGGCGACGTCACGCTCAGTGGGGATCTCGTTACACCGCCTCGGGCCCGCGGTGTCGTTCTCTTCGCCCATGGCAGCGGTAGCAGCCGCCACAGCCCGCGCAATCAGTTTGTGGCGCGTGAGTTGCAGGCGGGAGGTCTCGCCACGGTCCTGATCGACCTCCTGACGCCGGCGGAAGAAGCGATCGATCTGAGGACTCGTCACCTGCGCTTCGACATCGGCCTACTGGCCGAACGATTGGTCGGTGCTGTCGATTGGTTGACCAAACAGCCCGAGACCCGTGACGTGCGCATCGGACTCTTTGGCGCGAGCACCGGCGCCGCCGCCGCACTGGTCGCGGCGGCCGAACGTCCGCAGGTGGTCGGCGCGGTCGTTTCTCGCGGCGGCCGACCCGACCTCGCCGGCCAGCAGGTGCTTCGTCGTGTCCGTGCCCCAACGTTGCTGATCGTCGGCGGCGATGATGCGCCGGTGATACAGATGAACCGTGCGGCGTTTGACGAATTGCGGACGACCAAAGCCCTGGAGATCGTGCCCGGCGCTACCCACCTCTTCGAAGAGCCGGGGGCGTTGGAGCACGTGGCGAGACTAGCGCGCGCCTGGTTCCTGCGCTACCTCTCACCCAAGAATCAGCTCGATGCTGCCTCTGTTCCTCGGATCGATCAACGAGCTGACGAGGCGACCAGTTGATGCAGACCGCTCAGCGGCGGCTGCCGGGACCAGGCAGGCCTTTCGCGGCCGCGGCGGCCACGTGTTAGGGATTGAGACGCTGTCGCGGTTTCCAAACGGCAGTCTCGGGTGCTATTCCCTGGTGCGGTCGATCAGTTCCGAGAACTCAGCCAGCGCGATTTCGAATCGATCGCGGGCATCGTCTCTTCGAATAATGCCGCCGCTTACCATTGTCTCCGCCAGGTCGTCGATCGCTTGCTTTAATCCCGAGGCGGCATCAATGAGTCGATTGGCGTCCTCGGTGGGGAGACCCTTCGGGCGATCCGGGCTGTTGAGCTTCGGGCTGACATCTGCCACGTTCATCACTCCTTTCCTTGATCGTCATGATGCGTTTCCAAAGGCCGGACGCGACTCGGACGCGCAACATCCGGACCAAGTCTGAAATGCCGGTCCATGATCGGCAATTGAATCAGAAGACCGAGCTACTCGCTCCGCACCTCTGTCGGTACGGCAGTACGGCGCAAGGACCTGTTCTGCGAAGTTCACCAGGAAAAATATTCCCGTGGCAGTTCTTGAATCCCGCCGTGTCCCAGTTACGGATTGCGGCGTTGGCACGAAGCGTGCTCAACCAATGAGTGAGTCGGATCTTCCGGCGAGACACCGAAAGGAGATCTTGGATGGATCAAACGCAGCAGATTCGTGAGCATATGCCGGTCCATTGCTCGAACAACAAGCAGTTCGCAACCGTCGATCACGTAGACGGCAATTACATCAAGCTGACCAAGAATGGGAGCCCGGACGGCCAGCATCATTGGATTCCCATGGAGTGGGTGACCAGGGTCGACCAGCACGTCCACGTTGATCGTCCCGGCGACCAGGCGATGCGCGAATGGCTCTCCAGCCCGCCGCCCATGGGCCAAGCCGAAATGGCGGCCTCCGCGCCGATGTAGCGACTCCGCGTTCCTTCGCAGGTAGTGAGGGGAGGGGCACCCAGGGCCGGGTGCCCCTCTACGCGTCAATGACGTGACCCGGTTGCCACGAATTCCACTTCGGCCACCGCGGAGAATCGCTGGGCCATAATCGCGATTGCCTGGGGATTGTTGTCGATCAGATGAAACCGACGGCCGAGCGCAAGGGCCGCCGCGCCCGTTGTTCCACTGCCGGCAAAGAAATCGAGTACGACATCGTCCGGACGGGAGGAAGCCGTCACGATCCGTTTCAGCACACCGATCGGCTTTTGCGTCGGGTAGCCTGTCTTCTCCTTGCCCGTTGGGCTGACGATGGTGTGCCACCAGCTGTCGGTGGGTCGCTTCCCAAGCGCCGCCTTCTCCGGTGTCACCAGACCAGGCGCCATGTACGGCTCTCGGTCGACATCGTCCGCATTGAAGACATAGTTTTTCGGATCCTTGACATAAACCAGGATATTGTCGTGCTTTGCCGGCCAACGGTCACGGGGGCGACCCCCGTAGTCGTATACCCAAATAATCTCGTTGAGGAACGATGCCCGGCCGAAAATCTCATCAAGCAATATCTTGACGTAATGGACCTCGCGCGGATCGAGGTGAACATAAAGTGTTCCGTTCGGCGTCAGCACGCGATAAGCTTCGCGGAGACGAGGCTCGAGGAAGAGCAGGTAGTCGTCAAACGCGTCCGCGTAGGAACTCGTCCCCAACCGCGTCGTTCGATATTGACGGCCGGCAAACCCGGTGCGGTCGCCGTCGGTTGCTGACGTCGTTCGGGTCGTCGTCCGCCGCTGCTGCTTACCGGTGTTGAAGGGCGGATCGATGTAGATAAGCGGGACCGAACTGGAGGGAATCTCGGCCAGTGCTATGAGGTTGTCCGCGAACTCGATCCGATGCCGCACCCTAGTCTCCTCACCGGTCGTAAGCACCCTGCTGGCGCGCCGGCGACGCTCTCCTGATGGATGCCACCATGGCGTGTTGGCGCGATCATTGTAGCCATGATTCCCCGGCGGATAGCTGGAAAGGAAGTGACTGTCGCGGCTGGATTTACCGCCTATGCACGAAAGGACATGACCTTGAGTGACGTCTAGGCTGTCCGTTCACCCCCCGCAAGGTCTTGACACCCATTGTGTTGTCTGTTACCGTCGCCGCATCCCGACGCTTCGACGTTATCGTGATCGTTTCGATCCGGGAACGAGAGCGGCGTTGAGGTGGGTTGATGCCAGCGAAGGGTGCCCGATGAGCGTGACGCAAGCGAACTCCGGTGGGATCACCGTGTGCCGTATCAAAGGCATGGTCCACCTGTCGCCAGCGTCGCGGCTCGGCTAGCACGCTGGTTTTTTTGTGCCTTGCGCTCACCGGCTGGGGTGAGCGTGGCGACTCCGTGGCGGCGGCGCGGTTGGGTGCCGTTGCCCTTGTAGAAGTAGGCGTGGCTGCGCCTGCTCTGCAATAGGGAGGCGATACAGGTTTCCGACATCCCGGCACCTGCGGGACGGCTGAGGGGCTGCTTGGCCGGGCGGAAACACGGGGAGGGAAGGTCTTGGCTGGTTTACCCAGAAGAGTCCGTCATGGGCTCGTCTTCGCCATCGCTGGCTGCCTCATGGCCGCGATGTTTGCGCCGGTCACTGCACTGGCGGATACCAACCTCGAAGTCGGCGGCGAAGCAGTTGTTGCCTATGCGAATGGCGACAATGTCCGCTTCCGCGAAGGTCCAGATTACGGAGCACAAGTTCTCGACATGGTTCCGGAAGGGACCATGGTCGATGTGTTCTATGGACCGATCGAGGCCGACGACGGATCGATTTGGTACAACGTCGGCCTCTATGGTGAGCCCGGCTACATCCTCGCCGATTACCTGGCCGTTCCGAGCGGCGACGGCGGCACCGTCCCGGCGAATGCAACCGTTCTTGATGCCGAAGGCAGCGCCTCCGCTGACGGTATTGCCGCGGGCACAGTCGTCGGCGTCGCTGTGATCGCAGGAACCAATGGCGACGGCGTTCGCTGCCGTGCCGATGCTAGTTCCGGTGCCGCCATCATTACCGTCCTCCCAGAAGGCACCACCGTTGAGCTCACCGGCGACGTGACTGACGTCTGGCAGCCGGTCAACTGCGCCGGCCAGGGCGGATTCGTCCACACCGACTACGTCTCTTACGACGGCTCGGGTGTTGGCAGCTCCGAAGCCTCAGCAGACGCCGAAGCAGTTGCGGACGGCGGGGGTGCCGACGAGTTCGGCGCGGCCTCGGTCACCGGCTCCGCCGTGGTCGTCGGAACCAACGGTGGCGGTCTACGGTGCCGTGCCAAGGCCAATACGAGCGCCGACATCATTACCGTTCTCAAGGAGGGCACCGTCCTCGATCTCCGGGGCGAGGCAAGCGGCAGTTGGCAACCCGTCTTCTGCGATGGCAGCGAGGGCTACGTCAGCGCCGACTACGTCTCCTACGACGGCACCGGTGGCGACGACAGTGCGTCCGATGATGGCGGCGACTCCGCTGACGCCGACGCCTTTTCGGCCGCCGCAAGTGGGTTCGCGACGATCGGTGATACGAACGGCGATGGCCTGCGCTGCCGCTCGGGCGCTAACTTCGATGCCAGCGTCATCGTGGTGCTCCGTGAGGGGTCGACCGTCGAACTGCGCGGCAATCTTCGGGGAGCCTGGCAGCCCGTTACCTGCGCTGGTACGAACGGTTTCGCCCACAGTGATTACCTGCTTTACGATGGCGGTAGCAGCGGCGACGACGGCGGGTCGGCCGGTGACAACTCCGGCGGAGGCAACGACGTCACGGGTGCCGCGGTCGTCGGGAACACGAACGGTGATGGTCTGCGCTGCCGCTCCGGCGCCAGCTTCGACTCCAACATCCTAGCCGTTCTTCGCGAAGGAACCTCGGTCGATCTACGTGGCGACGCCGAGGGCGTCTGGCAGCCGGTCTTCTGCGCAGGTGACAAGGGCTACGTCCACGGTGACTACCTGACCACCGGTGGTGGCGACTCTGGCGATGGTGACTCGGGCGGCGGCTCGTCCGGTGGCGGCTCGAACTCGAGCCTCGGCACCGGTGACGTAGCCGAGGTCAGCGGCACCAACGGCGATGGCGTCCGCTTCCGCTCCGGTCCCAGCACCGGCGATTCGGTGATTTCGGTCTTGCGTGAGGGAACCGTCGTCGAGGTGGTCGCCGGCAGCACCGGAAACTGGGTTGCTGTCTCCCACAGCGGGAGCGAGGGGTACGTCCACATGGACTACCTCGTCCTATCGGATGGGTCCGGTGATGGGGGCGGTGACGAGCCGAGCTCCGGTAACGGCGGTGGCGGCGGTCTCTCCGATGGCGACCACGCCGTCACGCTCGACAGCCTCAACCTCCGCTACGATCCGAGCTTCAGCGCCGGTGTCGCAGCGGTTGCTCCAGCAGGAACCGTCGTCGTCATCACAGGTGGGGCGAGCGACGGCTTCTACCCGGTTGACTGGGACGGTCTCGGCGGCTACATGCATGGCGACTACCTGAAGGCGACCGACGAGGCGCCGACCGATCGTGGTGGCTCCGGCACACCGGGTGGCGACGGCGATGGCGTCTCGGGTGGCGGTGGTGGAGGCAGCTCCACCGGGAACGCGGTCGCCAACTACGCGATGCAGTACCTTGGGTACCCGTACGTCTGGGCAACACATGGCCCGAGCAGCTTCGACTGCTCCGGATTCACCTACTGGGTGGTGCTGAATACCCTCGGCATCGACATCGGCACCGGTACCTTCAGCCAGGCGAGTGCGGGAACCTCGGTTTCCAGGAGCGCACTGCAACCCGGAGATCTCGTCTTCTTCCAGAACACCTACACCTGGGGACTGTCGCACGTCGGTATCTACATCGGCGGCGATCAGTTCATTCACGCCGAGAACGAATCGACCGGCGTGGTGATCAGCAGCCTCTCCTCGTCGTACTACTCGTCTCGGTGGTACGGCGCGGTCCGTCTCGTCTAACCCCGGGGCGGGGGTCACTTCAGAGGGCCGCCGGGGTCCCACCCCGGCGGGGGGAACGAGCCGACAGGGAGTGCCACGCTCCCTGTCGGCTCGTGTGTTAGAGCCGGCAGCTGTCAGCCTCCAGGTGAACGTTTTGGGCGAGAAGGTGATCGCTGCTATGTGATCAGCAGCAATGAACTCCAAAATGACGCCCTTCTCTGGCCTACCGCTTATCTCTTATTGCTGACGGCTGACGGCTCAAAGCTGACGGCTATTTCGCAATTACCGCCCAAGTGGTTGCTGCTGCCTGTTGTA
>JAXDKI010000554.1:0-5282 GCA_034667245.1 Thermomicrobiales bacterium
ACTGAGCCGCCCTTGCGCCCATTCCGCAAGCAGCGCATCTACTTCACGGCCGATCGACGGTGTTCGGCTCGATTCTCGCGACATCGCTCATCCCTCCTTGGATGCGGGTAGATGACTCTCGCTCGGAGGTCGCGCCAAGACGGGTGAAAAGGGGGCTGCCGCCGAAGCGGAAGCGCTATCGTCACGCCGATTGCCGCCGCATTCCTGTCCTGCTGGCTTGCCTCCGTGCCTTAGGGGCATCCTCTCCTAACGGACGACCGCTGTCAACTCTGCACAACCCTCGGCGCCACCGTGCGACCCCTCTCTGCCCACCTCGGCACCCTCGTTGGCCAGCCCCAGAGCAAAAGCGGTCAACCCCAGCGCGAAGGCCTCCTCCGTGTCGAGGTCGTCGCGTGCCGGTGCGTGGAGGCGAAGATCGACCGCGCCGTGCAGATACGACCAGAGCGCTCGCGCCGTCGGCAGGGGGCGCCGCGGGTTGAGACGGGTCGCGAGCGCGAGCAACGGTTCGGTCGCCTGCGCTTGCCCTTCGTTCGCTGGCCCTCCGATCGCCACGGCTTCGCGGACGACCGCTTCGTACCGGTGAGGGTGGCGCAGGGCATAGTCCCAATAGGCACGACCGAGTTCGGCGGGCAGCTCGTGCGGCGCCAGCTCCGCGGCGAGTTCGGCAAGGAACCGTTCACTGAGGGCGCGGACCAATCGCTCCTTATCCGGGAAATACCGATAGAGACTCGGTGCACGGGCCCCGAGTCGCTCGGCCAGATGCCGGGTCGAAAGACCGGCAAGTCCCTCCTCGTCCACCAGCCGGGCGGCTTCCTCGAGGATCTGTTCCTCACTCAGCTTATGCGGGTATGGCATGGCGCACAGTGTAGGCCTTGACCCGAGAAGATTCAAGACTTACACTGTTCGCGTAATGACTAACGATGTTCATATTGCCAGGGCACGAGTACTGCAGCAGCGGACTAGCGCGGCCATACCGCCGACCGGCGGACGAACCGCCGCGCAACGAGGGAGGAGTCATGCCGCACGACACGACCCTGATCGCCACCCTCGCCGTCGGTCTCACCGCCGCCTTGATCGGCGGAATCGTCGCGGCGCGACTCCGCCTGCCGCCCCTCGTCGGCTATCTCCTTGCCGGTGTTGCGGTCGGCCCCTTCACCCCGGGCTTCGTCGCCGATGCCCATCTCGCCCCCCAGCTCGCCGAAGTCGGCGTCATCCTCCTCATGTTCGGCGTCGGCATCCACTTCTCCCCCGTCGATCTCCTGTCCGTCCGTCGCTTGGCGCTCCCGGGCGCCATCGGTCAGGTCGCTGCGGCCACCATCCTCGGGATCGGACTCTCCCACTTGTGGGGCTGGACGGTCGGCGAGGGTCTCGTCTTCGGGCTGGCCCTCTCGGTCGCGAGCACGGTCGTCCTCCTCCGCGCCCTCGAGGCGCGCAGCGCGGTCCAGGCACCGGACGGTCGCGTCGCGGTCGGCTGGCTTGTCGTCGAAGACCTGGTCATGGTGCTCACCCTCGTACTGCTGCCGGCACTGGCCGAGCCGCTCGGGGGAACTGCGGTGGATGGGAGCGATCGCTCGTTGGGGGTAACACTCGCCCTCACCCTCGGCAAGGTCGTGATCTTCGGCGTCCTCATGCTCGTCGCGGGGGTGCGGATTATCCCCTGGCTGCTCGGCTGGATCGAGCGGACAGGGTCGCGCGAGCTCTTCGTCCTGGCAACCCTCGCGGCCGCCCTCGGCATCGCCTACGGTGCCTCGGAGTTGTTCGGTGTCTCGTTCGCGCTCGGCGCCTTCCTGGCCGGGGTCGTCGTCAACGAGTCGGAATTCAGCCACCGCGCGGCGGAGGAAGCGCTGCCACTCCGCGAGGCGTTCGCTGTCCTCTTCTTCGTCTCGGTCGGGATGCTGATCGACCCATCATTCCTGGTCGATAACCTCGGTCGGGTGCTCGCCGTCGCCGCGGTGATCGTCGTCGGCAAGGCGATCGCGGCCATCGTGATCGTCCGCGCGCTCGGCGGACCGAGTCGGACCGGTCTGACCGTCGCCGCCGGCCTGGCCCAGGTCGGCGAGTTCTCCTTTATCCTCGCCGAGCTCGGCATCGGTCTCAACCTGCTCCCCCCGGAGGGCCGCGACCTCATCCTCGCAGGCGCCCTCGTCTCGATCACCGTCAATCCCCTGGCCTGGCGCCTCGCCGATTCCCTCGCCGCATCGATGCGCGCTCGGCGCCCCGCCATCGCCCGGACGTAACGCCGATCGCGTCACCGGCTAGGCGCCGCCGCTGCCGCCTCACCGGACTCCTCACCCCATTTGTCGCCCGACTGAGGCTGGAGAAAGATCGCGAGCTTGACGAGCGGATCACTGCCGTCATTCCGCGTCGGACCCAGGTTCCCATCGAAGGCATAGACAACGTTGCCGGTGGCGACCTCATCGCGCCCGCCCGCTGCCAACATGGTCGGTCCCAGGCCCGCCGTCCCTCCTCCGGTGTCGCGTACCAGGTACGATAAGAGAACGAATGATCCTTTCGGCGCTCCTGCGGGGGACCTGGACCGTTCGATTGCATGGCGGGACGAGGGGGAGATCGAGAGGATAGTTGCGATCAGTCGTGCGACCGTAGCTCGGCGTTCCCGCGACGACAAGGCGGTCTGGGTCGAGTCTACCGCGTCACGGATCGAAGCTCCTCCGGCCAGGCCAACTCGATGCCCAGATTGTCGACAAGGAGCCGTTGGAAGTCTGCCAGGAGGGGTTGGGAGTTCCTTACCTGCCGGGGTGTCCGATCGTGATCGAGACTCCAGGCGGCGATTGCGCCGGCGACCTCACCGATATTCCATTCGACGGGGTGCAGGCGGTAGCAACCGTTGGTGATGTGCGTCGTGCCGATGTTCTTGTTGGCGGGGATGAGGTTTTCGACACGGCGCGGGATGAGGGCACCGAGTGGGATCTGGAAGGGATAGCTGCTGACGTCCACGTAGTTCCGCATGCCGGTGCTCGGGTGGAGATCGATCCGGTAGCTGCCAATCCCGACGCTATCCGCGAAGAGCTCCGCACCGCGGGCCTTGCCGCGTGCCTCGACGCCGACGTGCTGTTCCAAGACGGTGAACTCGGCTCGGATGCGGCGACTCTCGCGGATGTAGACCTGCTTCGCCAGTCCGTCGAGAGTTCCGACCACGTCGCCGCGAAGGCGCAAGCCGGGATAACCGTAACCGCCCTCGGGACGCGGCGCTTCCGTCTGCATCCAGTAGAGCCACGACAAACTGAGTTGCCGGGCGCCGCGAAGGTGTCGCTGCCGCTCCTCCTCGCTGACGCCGACGATGGGGCCGAGGAAATAGTCGATTTGGGGCCAGTTGACCAGGGTGATGTCGCTCGGGAAGGCGCCTTCCGGGTAGTGACCGCGGTAGAGGATGCGGCGGAAGTGCCAGAGGTCGTCGGAGTCCCGTCGATCCGTCGGGCCGTCGAAGATCGGCCGGTAGCGTCGCTCGAGCGTCTCGGGGTGCCAGTCGACCCAGCTGAGTTGCGGGCCTGGCCAGAATGGTGCCTGGAAGTTTTGCCAATAGTCGTAGTCGGCGGGTCGGGGGATCGTGTGGTCCTCGTCCGGGAAGTAGTCGAGGGGGAAGCACCAGCTGATCGCCTGCTGATCGAGTGGCTGCGCCTCGCCGGGTAGCGCGTGCGGCTCGCCGGTTTCCTGCTGACTCTCCGAGCCGAGGACGTGCTCGATTCCGCTGAGTGGCAGCAGGTCGCCGAGTTCGGTGGCGTCCAGTACGTAGTGGGCATGAATAACGACTTGCTCGGCCGATGCCTCGCTCAGGAAGGTGACCGCCCGCACGCGATCGCCGTCCATCTCCACCGCTGCTGGTCGATGCTGGAGCAGCACTTCGATGCGACCAGCGCTTCGGTGCGCGGCGAGCATCTCCTCGAGGACGGCAAGTCCGACCCGCGGTTCGTGGCAGATCGGGCTGACCGGTCCCTGACCAGGATTGAGGAATGGATCCTCCTGCGCTGCCGGCAGGAGGGGATAGGCGCGCCGATAGTAGTCGCGGACGCCGTCACGGAGTCGGCGATAGCTCGCGGTGCAACCTGTCCGCTCGATCCAGGGATGCTCGTCTGGAGGAACAGCCTGCGCGGTGAGCTGACCGCCGATCCAGTCGGTCTCCTCGGTCACGATCACCGATCGACCGAGACGAGCGGCAGCCAGAGCTCCCGCGATCCCGCCGAGCCCGCCGCCGACGACGAGGATGTCCGTTTGTCGCTCCCGAACCATCTCCGCCCCCTCCCGCACGAGCGGTTGACCGCCGGAAGGATACCGATTAGAAGGGCGCACGTTCCCGCCGGGCTCGAAACCTTCAAGAACACTGCCGCGGCATTGCCGCGTGGTAGGCTCTCCGGACATTCGGTTCACGTGTCCGACGTTGCGCCGTCATACCGTCTGGGAAGTGGCAACTGATGGCCGAGCCGTGACGATGACGTTCGACACCAACATCTCCGTCGCGGTGCGCGACGATCTGCCGACCTGGCAGCGGCTGAACATGACCGCATTCCTGGTCAGCGGGATCGCCGCCGTGGCCGATGACGTGGTTGGCGAGGACTGCGAGGACGCCTCGGGAAACCGAAGTTCCCGTAATCGGCCTTGGTCTATGAAGCCTCCGCTCGGAGCCTTCTGGGCTTGAGCGGGAAGGGACAACCATGGACAAGTTCGCCCCGATGGAGCAGGTACTACTGCGCATCGAGTCCCCTGCTCCGGCAGAGCCCCTCGGTTCGTTCATCGAGGCGGGCGAGTGCTTGCTGACGACAAGGACGTTGCGCGTGCGGGACGGGACCGGGACCGGATTTACCGTCCCACTTTGCGATGTCGTCGCGGTTAAGGCCGTGGGCTACCAGGTCCACGTTCGGCAGCGTATCGATGGTGCCATCGAGTTTGCCGGGCAGATGTGGGATGGCTGGCGACCGCCGATCAATTGCGCCGACCGGGATCAGGCGGCGTTGCTCTCTTCGCAAATCCGTAGCGCTGCCGGTATCCCCCAGGACAAGCAGCCAAGGAGGGCGTCCCTCGCACGCTTCCGGCGGTGGGCGCCGCCCAGGATGGGCTGATCGCGAAGCCTCTGACCGCTGCCCCTACGTCGTCGAAAAGGCGTAGACCGTCGTGGAGGTGAGCTCCTCACCGAGGCGGAGGGCGGTCGAGGGGAAGTTCGGGTGGTTGGGCGAGTCGGGGAAGTGTTGGGTTTCGAGGCAGAAACCGTCGCCCTGGCGGTAGATCTTGCCGGCGGTGCCGACGAGTGAGCCGTCGAGGAAGTTTCCCGA
>JAXDKI010000555.1:0-19227 GCA_034667245.1 Thermomicrobiales bacterium
GTGATCCCCTTCTGGTCCCAGGCGCCGGGGAACCAGGGGTAGTAGAAGGCGGCGCGCAGCGGCAGCGCGGCGTCGCCCCCCGGCGGGCCCCCCGGCGTCCGCGTCGGCGTCGGCGTCGGCGTCGGGGGGCGGGTCGCGCTTGCTGGAGGTGCAGAACCGCTCTGGTTGATGACGAGCTGTGGCCGGACCGCAGGGTTCGAGTACTGGCGAGAATAGAAGTCGATGCCGTCGGAAGACGTCGCCTCCAGACAGAGCGTATAGGTGCCATTTCCCTTCACCAGGGAAGTGACGTCGTAGTCCACCCAGCTTCCTGCCGCGATCATGCTTTTGTCGTCGGTCGGACCGCCAGTCCGGGCCGGCTTGTTGGCCCAATTAATACTCGCCTCATTCCAGCCGTTTGCCGCCGAGCAGGTTGTTGGTCCATCCTGCGTGCCGGACCGCACGGCCAGGCGGAGTGTCGCTCGCTGAGCGCTGCTCGTCAGCCCCGTCACCTCGAACCGCAGGAACGTCGTAACGCGGGCACCAGCGTCGCCGTCGACGCGTAAAGTGGTGGAAGTGCCGAAGTTTTGACTTGGGGCTCTCTCCTCTACCCTCGCGTCGGCGACTGGCGTGAACGTCAGCCCTTCTGCAGCTGAGGCAGCGACCATGGCTTGCGATGGATCATCCTGACTTGAGTCCGGCACACTCGGCGTGTGGGTCGGGTCCGTACCGCTGACTTCGGTGGCCAGTCGGGTCGCCTTGGGCTTGTCGGTTTCCGTGGGCTGCTCAGTGGGTGATACCGGTTCGGTGATTGCAGTACTTGTCGGAGGTTCGTCCGCGGGTACCGGATCGAACGTTTGGGTGGGAGGCTCTTCGGTCGGCTCGGGCGACTGGACTGCCTTTGCCTCCACTTTGACCGTCGCCGACGCCGTCGTCGCACCAACGTTGGCCGTCACGACATACGAGCCGGCTGCGACCTCCGGCACCACGGCTTTCAGCCTGAACGTGCCGCTCTGATCCGTTTGGAACTCGGCGAGGGCCGGGCCGGCCGACGCCCAACCAGCAGACCCCAAAATCAGGGTTCCGTCGGTGTTTGGCGCAAACCGGACGCCTCGGACAGAGAGGGTTCCGCCTGGATTCGCTTTGCGCGGGGTGATCGTCAATCGAGGACTTGCCACCAGTGCCCCTTGGGTCGAGGCCGCGATCGCCGCGACCATCGAGGCAACGACGACCGCCAGCACAAGGGTGCTCGAGAAGATCGAGATACGCGATGAACGCCTACACGTCATGCCATTCCCCCATTGTCGGCATGAAGTCCCGCGAACGGTGCAACACAAAGGAGTCCCTCTCGCCGACAGAGCGATGAGCGATACGTTCGGGGTGCTGAAACCGCTTTGGGACTTTTCGATAGGACCGCCGGCAACCCCGGTCGGCCAACGATCGGTGCGGACGCGTACCGTCACCAAACGTCCCGATCCCTCATCGGGACGTCTAGCGCCGGGGAACGTGTGATGTTTGGCCCAGCCAACGCCAAGTACCACGTGTACGCGTTGCGCCCTTAGCGTCGCGTACCATCCCCGGGAACCGTAGTGTGGCGCAACACGTCGTGGCCGGCAAAGAGGGCCGTTCAGTACCGAAGTACTAATTCACATAGTTGGCTGCGATCTTAGGTGATCCCTATTGCTCCGCCAAGCTGACGGTGAACACCGGCGAGGGACCGACGAATCGGATCTCCACGATGGTGACGTCTTCCGGGACGGCAAACCAGACCCAGCCGCGGGTACGCTCGCCGTCGGGCAGGTTTTGGCTCACGAGCTTGGGCTCGCTTCCTACCACCCTTCCGCCCGCATACGACACGCCGTCGGCATCCCGCAGCAGCACGTCTGCGTTCGAGAAATCCAATGGTTGGTCCGAGCCGTTGGCGATGCGGACCTCGGCACCGACGTAGCGGGTGCCGGGCTGTTGATCGCGCGGCTGGGTGATTCTCCCAGAGTAGGGATCTTGGAACTGGAGGACGGTGAAGGTCCATGGCGGCGTTTCTGCCTGCCCGATCGGCTGATCCTGGCCAGTCGCCTCTGATGTGACCACTGGCGTGGCCTGCTGCGCCATTGCCAATGTTCCCTTTTCATGCGGAAGGTCGCGAGCCGCCAGCACGATGACCGGAACCGCCAACGCTGCCGTCGTGACGACCCGTCGCCTGTTCACCCTCAGCTCCCCCATGCTCCCTCCTCAATCCGTCGGAGCTACCACCCCGTTTCGGAACGGCGCTCGAGACACTCTGCCGAATTGTTGAGCCGCCATGATAACCGGACAAGCAAGGCGACACCCGATGATGGCAATAAGCGCCGACCTTTGGATCCTCGTGACGGCTTGGTCCTAGATCCGCGCCACACGTCCTTGGGCCTTTAGCGACTCGACGACCCGGCGAACGTCTTGCGCCTTGGCGCGGTGCGTGACGAGGAGCGCATCGGGTGTATCAACCACCACGACGTCTTCCAGGCCAACAACAGCCACAACACGTTCGGTCTCAGACCAAACCGCGCACCGCGTTGCCGCAATCGCGATCAAATCTGCTCGAATGCTGTTGCCGGTTACATCGTGCTCCATAAGTTCGCCAAGCCCATGCCAGTCACCGATGTCGGACCAGCCCATTTCGGACGGAACGACGGCAACTCGCTCGGTGCGTTCCATGATTCCTTGGTCGATCGTGCTCTCGGGGAGCGTCGGCCATACCTCGCTCATCACGCGTTCGTGCTCGGTCGTTCCCCACGCGTCGATAATTCGGGCAATCCCCGCGTGCAATCCCGGTTGCAGACGAGCCATCTCTGCCACAAATGTCCCCGCCCGCCAGATAAACATGCTGGCGTTCCAGAGGAACTTGCCGGAGGCGATGTATTCGGTCGCGGTTTCGAGTTTCGGCTTCTCGACAAAACGAGCGGACCGGTAAGCCGTTCCTGCTGAAGAGACGAAAATCTCCTCGTCGGTTCGCTCGATGTAGCCGTAACCGGTCTCGGGCCGAGTTGGAGTCAATCCGATCGTGACCAGCCAACCCGATCTCGCCGCCTCGATGGCGACCGTTACCGCCTGGACGAAGGCGGTCTCGTCAAGGACGTGGTGGTCGGCCGCGAAGCTCCCCATGATCGCATCGGGGTCATGCTTGGCCACGATCGCCGATGCCAGGCCAATCGCCGGCCCGGATCCTTTCGGCGCGGGCTCGATCACGACATTTGACCCAGGGAGTTGTGGCAGCTGACGAGCAATCGCTGGCGCATGGGCGGGCCCGCAGACGACCAGCGTGCGCTCTGGAGAGCTGAGAAGCGCCAGCCGATCGACCGTCTGCTGCACGAGGGACCGCGAACCGACCAGTGGCAGGAGAAATTTCGGCCGAGCAGCTCGGCTCAGGGGCCAGAGCCGCGTGCCCGAACCGCCGGCTGGTATCACTGCCCAAAAATTTGCCGCTTCGGAACGAGACTGCGGCGTCTCGGCATGCGACGATCGTGTCACCAGTCGCCTCCGGGTCTGTCGTGCGATTACACGCCACCATACCAGTAAATTGGTTGCATCGGGCTACGAGGTTTTCGACTCAAGTTTATAGACCTTCGGGGTGGTGAACTAGCCCGAAGCGTCCCCCAACGTGCAGGACTTTTGTACCGAGTCTGTACGTGTCCACGACCAAACCCGGGCAGGTCAGGAGGCCAGGGCCTCGCGCTGCGGGAGTACCGAGAATCGGATGCGAACCATTACGGGACTCAGGGCATGTCCCGTGTGGTAGGCTTGGCACGTGCAAGAACGTCGGGACCTTGCCATTATCCTTTCCGCATGGTTCGTCGTCCTACTGGTGGGCGAGTTCGTCGTGGCCGCACTGCTCACCGGTGCTGGGGACGCGGCTCGAACACTGCCCTTGATGATCGTCATTGCAATAGCTGGGACACTCTTTCTCTTCGTTGTGCTGGTCGTGGTTGCCTATTTCGATGCCCAAGCGCGTCGCGACATTACCCGCGACGCGTCCCGTCTTGAACATATCATCCAGCAGCAACGCCATACCTCTAATCGGGAGCATCCCAGAGATCCAAGCTAACGCGGCCGGTGTCGAGATGAATATTCGCCACGGGTACGCCCTGGCGCACCCCGACGTTGAGCGGCGCCATCCGCAGTCGGCGAGGCGAACCGAGCCAGACCCAGGACCACCCGGCCAATTCGACTGGGGCGTATCTGCAAACTTGCGACTAGATCAGGATGGCGAAGATCGCCGGCGTCGCCGCGTCGTTGGATGCCCGCATCCCTCGGCGCCGCGGGGCCCGGCGGACCTTGCCGCCGCCGTCGTCCTTGTTCCCCGCGACGAGGTGGGGCGCACCCGCTGCCGGCCCGTCCTGGGCGCTTGATCGCCCCCTCGGTCCGGCAGCCCCTCGACGCCCCTGGCAGCTCACCTGTCAAACCAATATGGGCGCCGCCGAATCACCAGTCCGGCACAGAGCAGTAAGATGGCCAGGCCGGCCAGTACTATGGTGGTCTGGCTCCCTTGTCGGGTTGCTGCCATCGTCCCAACCCCGGTGTCTGTGATTGCGTCACTTCCCACCGCAATGTCTCCACACGCAGCTTCGACACTGGCATTACCGGTTTGACGATAAACGACTACCGCGTGAGGACCCGCGAACAACTGGGAAAGGCGCGCTGCCAACGTCGTTTCGCTTCGGCCGGTGTCGTCTGGCTCCTCGAGGCTGAGCACGAGATCCCGACGGTGGCCATCGCAGTGCTCTGAGTAAATGCCCACCGTTGTATCGGTCGCGTCGCCGGTCACCTCGAGAAGCACACTCGTTGTCTCCCCATTGCCGACAAGTGTTGCGGTTCCAGAGAGGCCCGAGCTCGCGATCTCCTGGAGCGTAATCTTCAGGATCGAACCTTGTTCGTCCTGGGCCTCGTCGACCACCCTTGAGCGATTTAGATACGACCGAGTGCCATCGCCATTGGTGGCCGCCTGACCATCTTCGTCGATGACTGATTCGACCGATTCTTCTCCCGCGTCTCCTTGAGCGGCCCCAAGGCCCGGGTCGACTGGCGCACCGCCCGCCGTCTCGTGTTGGCCCGCGTTGATTGAATCGGGATTGGACTGGATGGGTTGGTCAGGTTCGATCTCAACGGGTGCAGACGGCTCCCATTCGGATGAGTCCCCCGACGCAGCGGTTGAACCGGAGGGGATGGGCAATTCTCCGTCTGAGTTCCCATTGCTATCCTCTTCTGATATCGACTCATCGGGAGAGGATAACGATCGGGGGGGCGCATCACCGGTCCAAGCGTTCGTGTCGGGGGGCGGCTCGTCGTCTGCACCCGTAGGCGCCGCGGCCGTGAACGCGATAAAGGTCAGCAGCAAGACGAAAACCAACCCAACAACCCATTGTCGAATCGCGGGCAACAAAAGCCTTTGGCCCATGCCCCACTCTCCCTTGGTGTGTCTGAAACTAGTAGAACTCGCCGCGCCCACCGGCTCGGCCGGTTTCGCCACTCGCACGAGCCACGGCATCGGCGAATCAGGCAAGGCGTAAAAGTTCATTGCATCTGAGCCGACATTTAGTTTAGGTGAAATAAAACGCCTGTCAAGATACCTCTACTGAACGTACATGTGAAGTACAATCGCATATACGCACCTCCTGAATATGACGAGAAAGTACAGCACAGACAGACACCCCTTGGTTGGCGATGGATGAAACACGGTAGAGTCCCCGGCAGTGTGGAAAACGGACGGCTGCCCGTGACGGGTCGACCACGGCGTGGTTCTCGTCGAAGTGGATACGAGCTTCGAGGAGGGTACGCGATGGCCGAGGACGTGAGGCTGGCATTGGGGGAGTTGCTGCGCCAGGCGATCGGCGCAGTGTTCTACGGCGCCGGGTGGCGGCGCTGCCGAGTCCACGTCCTGCGCAACGCCCTGGCGCTGGTGCCGAGCCTTCGCCCAGCCGACCAACGCGGCGGCGAAACGGCCGTGGCGGCAGGTCGCCGACGGCTTCCGGGACCGCTGGCCGCGCCTGGCCGACCTGCTCGGCCACGCCGAGGTCGACGTGCTGGCTCACCTGGCGTTCCCGCCGGAGCGGCTTAACTCGGTGGGGCACTCACTGGGTTGTCGCCCCCAGACTTTTCGGGAGGACCATCCATGACGGACACTGTGCCAAGGAGACAAGGCCGGCAGAAAGCATCACGTGACCCCCTATGTACGTTCAGTTGACGCTCGGAATCACGGTCGATATAGTCGTTGCAGTTCGTGAAACGTTCGTTAAAGCAAACGGGGATGAAGGCACGGGGACAAAACGACCTGTGCTGATGGGGATACGCGCGCCGTTTGCGGCCCGTCGTTTCTCCTGAGCAACTCCCCCGGGAAAGGGGAGCTTGTTATCGGCCGCGTCACTCGTTCACCATAACATCCATTCCGAAACTCAGTAGGTGCAGGCAGGGTCACCGAGCCACAGATGAGCCCCTGCTTGCGTTAACCGTCCCGGCGGCGTGTCCCGCGGTTTTTGTGTCCTCGGAGCAAGTCTGTGCAAAACTCTTGCCATTCCCCTTGATCGACGCGTCCGGTTCCATTAGGGGCGGGCGGGGCACCGAGCCACCGATGAGCCCCCGCCCGCCGTCAACCAACCGGCCTACCCATATGGGCATGTCCAGCGGCGGGCACATCTTATCCCGATTTGTCGTCGCTTGCACAGCCAGATGGACAAGCCTTGCTATGTCGTTCATGCGCGTTACGAACGGGGATAGGGTGTGCGATGAAGCCACACGAGACACATTTCGGAGCGGACGGTGCGCAACACACCGGAGATCCGCGGTCCGGCGAGAAGCTCGCCGATCACCAACTCGTGCCACCCGCCGAAAGCAAGGAGGTCAAGGAGCGTCAGGCACCCGCGCTGACGATCGTCGTCCCGACCAGAAATGAAGCGGGAAACGTTGAGGAGCTGCTTCGCCGCATCGGCGGAATTGCCGACCAGGTGGGGATCGAGGTGCTCTTCGTCGACGACAGCGACGACGACACTCCGCAGGTGATCGAGTCGTGTCGGTCCAGCTACAGCTTCGATGTGAGAGTGCTGCATCGGCCCGCTGGCGAGCGGACCGGACGCCTGGGTGGAGCTGTCGCGGCAGGGCTGCGTGGCGCCCGGGCGCCATGGGTCTGCGTCATGGACGCCGATCTGCAGCACCCACCCGAACTCGTGCCGGCATTGGTCGCCCATGCGTCGCAGACCGAGGTCGATTTGGTCGTCGCCAGCCGATATTGCGGCGACGGAGAAGCGAGTAGCTTCTCTATGATCCGCTCCGCAGTCTCCCAAGGCTCGACGGTGGCGGCGAGGATCATGTTTCCCAATCGCCTGCGGCACGTGAGCGACCCGATGAGTGGCTACTTCCTCGTGCGACGAGCCGCGGTCGACGTGGACCGTCTGCGGCCGTGCGGATTCAAAATCTTGCTTGAGATTGTGGGCAGAACGCCGGGTCTCAAGGTTGCCGAAATTCCGTTCCAGTTCGGGACGCGGCGCGCGGGCCAAAGCAAGGCGTCCCTCGGCGAGGGCGTCCGCTATCTTCAACTGCTGTGTGGTCTACGCTTCGGCGAGGGTGCGCGACGTTTCGCTCGGTTCGGCGCAGTCGGTGCCACGGGAATCCTGGTGAACAGTGTTGCACTGGCGGTCTCGCATGAGCTGTTCGGACTGTTCTACCTCCTCGCCGCGATCGTTGCCACCCAGGCGTCCACCTTGTGGAACTTCGCTTTCACCGAGCGTTGGGTCTTTACCGGACGAAACTGGCGCGTAGGTCGGCCACGGCGTGCCGCAATGTATTTCGCCATGAACAACGCCGCCCTCGCGTTGCGAGGGCCGACGATGTTCGTCCTGACTTCCGCCCTCGGCGTCAATTATCTCCTGTCCAACCTTGTGACGTTGGTCTTGCTGATGGTCCTACGGTTTAGTGCCGCAGACCGGATGATCTGGGGCGGGCTGTCGATCAAAGGCTTGGTGCCAACCAATGTGCAACCCGCTGCGGCCCCGGCCACATCCGCGAACGAAGGAGTTTGAGACGTGCACCCCCCTGTCTATCACTACGATATCCACGGCATCGTGACGGTCGTGGCTGAGGCGCGCCTGCCTGAGCTCGAGGCCTTTCGCGTTGACGACGCCATCTTGCAACCAACGATTCGGGTGCGCATCTGCCAAGTTCCTCAGGAACCAAGGTCCGCGCCCGGCGAGTCCGAGATCCGTCATGTCCGCTACGCGGAGGGGCATGGGCCAATTGGATTCAGAATCGGTATCGACTACCGTGACACGGTCGAGGTCTTCGCGACGCCCTTCCTGGCGCGCTCGCCTCACGTGCTCTACACCAACGTCGTTGAGCCGATCTTGCGGTGGACCTTCGTCGAGAAAGGCTTCGCACTCGTCCATGGCGCGTGCCTGGCGTTCGGCAACGATGCCTTCATCGTCACCGCCCGAACCGATACGGGGAAGACGACGACCGTCCTGCGGGTGCTGGACAACCGGCCAGACGCCGCGTTTCTCTCGGACGATTTGACCCTCCTTGCCCCCGACGGCCGAGTCCTGCCGTATCCCAAGCCGCTGACAATCAGCCGCCATACCCTGGTGGCGGTCAAGACGCCGCTATTGTCCTGGGCAGAGCGCCTGGCCCTCGTCGTGCAGAGTCGGCTCCATTCAAAGACGGGCCGACGCTTTGGACTTCTTCTCTCGGCCGCTCGGCTGCCGATGGCAACGACCAATGCGATCGTTCAGGCCGTCATTCCGCCGCCCAAGTACCACGTCCAGCGACTCGTTCCCGGAGTGCGCATGGCAAGCGAAGCGCGCCTGGCCGGCCTGATCGTAATCGAGCGAGGCGCCGAGGGGACCATCTCCCTAAGCCATGGGGAGGCGCTCGAGATCTTGATGCGTAACTGTGAGGATTCGTACGGTTTTCCGCCGTATCCGGAGATCAAGGAGGTCTTGTACGCGGCCCGCGGGGAGGACTTGCGTCCCAGGGAGAGGGATATCGTGGACTCGGCGTTGGCGGGATGCCCCGCCGCTTTGCTTCGGAGCGAGACGAGGAGCTGGTGGCAGCAGTTGCCCGTGATTGCCGACAGCATCGCCGAGGGATTCGCCGGCCTCAGACCAGCTCAAGCGACACCAGGAACAGTCGCAACGCCGGCCGACTAACCACCTGAGGGCGGATACCGGAGGAGCCCGGTTCTGCCCAACGGACTTCAAATGGACGCGCGCGTGGCGCCCGCCGACCTGGGCGGGCGCCTGCCAAATGATGGTGGCACCCATTCGTGATTCACGTTAAACAGATGCGTCATGGGCGTCCCATGGTCGAAGGAAGCATGTCGTCTTTAGAGATCGAAACGCGACGCAACGCAAATCGAGCGTTCTTCTTCCCATTCGCTACCATTGCGGCGAGTGCTGCCGTGGCGCGCACGTGCGTAGCGATGGCACTCGGCACGGGCGCGTTTCTCCGGTTGTGGCACATCAACCTCGTGGGCTACAACAGCGATGAGGCTGTGTACGCCGGTCAGGCAGCTGCGCTCGCCGGTGATCCCGAAATAAGTCGGTTCTTCCCAATCTTTCGTGCTCACCCCATGATATTTCAGGTGATGCTGGCGACGACCTACGAACTGTTTGGTGTGCGTGACATCACCGGTCGTCTCCTCGCGGCTCTCCTCGGTCTCGTCACCGTAATCCTCGTCTACCGACTTGGCAATCTGCTGTATGGCCGTTGGTGTGGCGTCGTGGCAGCGTTGCTGATGGCGGTGATGCCCTATCATGTTATTGTCACCCGACAGGTTCTCCTTGATGGGCCGATGACCCTTTTCACCACACTGGCGCTCTATCTCCTCGCGCGGTATGCCAAGTCGCAGCGACCGGCAATGCTCTACGCTACCGGGGCCGCATTGGGATTGACGTTCCTGACCAAAGAGACCGGTTTCGTTGTCGCCGCGTCGGTTTATGCTTTTCTCGCGCTGACGCCCACGGCGCGACTGCGGATGCGCGACATCTTCGTTTCGGGCATCTTTACGCTGGTGCCAATGGTGATGTTTCCGCTGTCGATTGCGCTGGCGGGACGGACGTCTACGGCCAAGAGTTACTTGGTTTGGCAGTTGTTCCGGCGCGGCAACCACGAGTGGACGTTTTTCCCGACGGTCGTCCCTCCGGCGATTGGGTTGGCGGTCATCGGCGCAGCGCTGCTTGGTTTACTGCTGCTTCGCCGGGAGCGCACCTGGCGCGAAACGCTCCTGGTTGCCTGGATCCTCGTGCCGGTCACCGTCTTCCAGCTTTGGCCCGTTAAGGGGTTTCAGTATTTGCTTCCGGTCGCCCCCGCGGTTGCCATCCTTGCGGCGCGCACGCTTACCCGCTGGCCAGGCCAGCGCTACGTGTGGGTACGCCCGCTGTTCGTCGGCATCGTCCTGCTGTCGCTCGTTCTTCCTTCGTGGGACCGCCTGCAGCCATCGACCTCGACCCACCGCTTGGCCGGGGCAGGCGGAATCCCGGGTGGTCGGGAAGTCGGGGTCTGGATCCGTGAGAATACCCCGCGGGATGCCGTCTTCATTGCCATCGGCCCCTCTATGGCCAACTTGATCCAATTCTATGGGCACCACCGCGCTCTCGGCCTGTCCGTCAGTTCCAACCCGTTGCACCGAAATCCGTCTTATCAGCCCGTGGGGAATCCTGACGCCCGGATTAGGAATGGAGAGGTCCAGTACCTCGTTTGGGACGCCTACACCGCGTCGCGGACGACGTATTTTACCGAGCGTTTGATGAGCTATGTCGAGAAGTACCGCGGCCACGAAGTGCATCGGGAAAACATCGACGTTCCCGATGCCGATGGCAACGTCACGCCGAAGGCCGTGATTATCGTCTACGAGGTTAGCCCATGATCCGTCGTGCCGTTCTGCTCGTCTTCCCACTCCTGCTGCTGGCCCTGGCGCTTCGATCGGTGGCGTCAGCCGATGCCCAGGAGAGGGTGAGGACGGGCCCGAAGCCGAGCACACCGATCGAGCACTTCGTGGTCCTCATGCAGGAGAACCACTCCTTCGACAATTATTTCGGTACGTATCCGCGTGCCGATGGCGTGTCGCTCGACGTCTGCATGCCGGTCGATCCGACGGATCCGGACAACAACGAGTGCGTCCGGCCGTTCCACATCGGCGGCCACGAAACCGCAGACCTTTCCCATATCCACCGCACCCAACAGCGTCAGTACCGCAACGGCGCCATGGATGGCTTCGTTTGGGCGCACCGAGTACTCGGGGAGAACGGCGACCTCGCCATGGGGTACTACGACGATCGCGATCTCTCCTTCTATTGGAACGTCGCCGACGAGTACGTACTCTTCGATCGGTTCTTTTCCTCCGCGAAGGGAGGGAGCGTCGCCAACCACATGTTTTGGATGACGGGCCAGGCCGGCGTAGAGAGCATCGACGAGGACTCGATTCCCCCGGAAGGATGGGGAAACATTCGCACGATCTTTGATCTTTTGGAAGAAAATGGGGTCTCTTGGAAAGTCTATGTCCAGAATTACAAGCCAGAGGTCAACTTCCGCACGCGCGGAGAGCGCGGTTTGAAACCGCAACTGATCCGGCTGCCGCTCCTCAGTATTCCCCGCTTCGTGGACGACCCGGAGTTGAGCACCAAGATTGTCGACGTCGAGCAGTATTACGAAGATTTGCGCAACGACGCGTTGCCAGCGGTCTCGTTCATCGTCCCCGTTGGTGCGAGTGAGCAACCGCCAGGAAGCATCTCCGCCGGGCAGTTGTTCGTGAAGCGCCTGATCAACGCGCTCACGCTAAGCAGTGCCTGGTCGACTTCGGCCTTCATGTGGACGTACGACGATTGGGGAGGGTGGTACGACCACGTTCCCCCGCCAGCGGTCGACCAGTTCGGCTACGGATTTCGCGTTCCCGCGCTTCTCGTCAGCCCCTACGCAAAGCAGGGGTACGTAGAGAGCACCACGCTCGACTTTACCTCGATTCTGAAGTTCATCGAGGAAAACTTCCATTTGCAGCCACTTGCGGAGCGGGATGCCGCCGCGACCAGCATCGCGAGCGCGTTTGACTTCACCCAGCCAGCCCGGCCGCCGAGCATTGTCTCGTCGGTTCGTAACGAAACCGGCCTTGCAATTCCCTGGCGTGCGGCCATCTACGGCACGTACGGCCTGGCGCTCCTCGTTCCGGTATTGGTCATCGGCGCCGCTCTCCTCGAGATGCCCGGGCGACCCCGGCGCCTACCAACGATCCGAATATCATGGGGAGAGCGCTGATGGGGCGCACGCATGTCGGGTTGATGCCACTGCCGTCGGCATTCGCGTTGGCCTTCTGTGGGATGCTGCTCTGCGCACCGATCGTCCGCGCCGAAGAAGTACCCGTCGGTACGTCTTGCGTCGCAGCATCTGGAACTGAATCAACCGGCGAGGAGCTCCTCACGAGCGGCGAAACGCCTGGGCGAAGCGCGACCGAGACCCGCGACGCCAGTGCTACGTCGGCGTCCGAGCCGCCACTTCTGTTTGCCGAAGACTTCGAGGCGTTCGGCACATTCCACGACTGGAGCGGCAGCGAAGACACGATGACCGTCCAGGACAAGGAGACGTTCCGCAGCCGCTACGGCGTTCGGGCGACGAGCACGGGGTTACCGGCCTTCGCTCAGAAAGATCTCCAGGGCTCCTATAACGAGATCTACTACCGTCTCCGGTTCCGCGTTGTGAGCCAGGGAGACAACCCGGTCGTCCTTCAGCGGCTCCGCACCGACCGGAATGAGATGGTATTGAGCGTGTATGTCAATAAAGACGGAACGATAGGTTACTATAACCATATAGCCAACCGAAATACAGAGTCATCCGTCAAGGTTTCTGATGGGCAGTGGCACGAGGTCCAGGTCCGGCTCAAGATCGACGGACGTGAGAGCGAGATCGACATCTGGCTCGACCAACTGGCGGTCGACATCAGCGTGACAAAGACTTGGCTTGGAAATTACGGAATTGGGCGAATCGACCTCGGCGATAACTCTGGTGCCCGCCGCTACGACATCGCCTACGACGATATTGTCGTTGCGACCAGCATGATTCCGCCCGAACGGCTCCCCGATCCGGTACGAGGAACCCTGACCGTCCGCGCGTTCCCGCCCCGTGCTGGCGTCCGATTCGAACTCGACGGCAGATCCTTCACCACCAAATCGGACGGGGTGGCACGGATCGACGTTGTCCGCTGGTCGACCGACCTCTCCGAACGAATCCGCGTGCCCGACTCCGAGCTTGCCGACGAGCGACTGTCATTCGCCGGCTGGCAGGAGTGGAACGGGCCGCTCGATAACGATGTCGATGCGCTCTTCGACGTCGTTCGGCCGGTGAGTTGGAACTTCGTCGACCAGGAAGGGCGTTCGGTCGACGCCGCACTCATCGGTTCGATCACCTTCCAGAACAGCATCGGTGGGGTCGTCACGTACACGAGACCAAGTCCCCGACAGTTGCAGCACGTCCGAGTTACCCGGCCGGTGCGGCACCAAGGTGGCTACGTCAGCAAACCGGTCATTTACGTCGTCCAGAATGTGTGTGTCAGCGGCACCAACGTCGTCAACCAGGGCCAGGCACGGTTCGATCCGACGGAAACCTCGGAGTGGAAGATCACCCTTCTGTTCTACTCGGCCAACTTTCGCGTTCGAGACGCGCTCTTCGGCACGCCGCTCGGAAAGGCGATCCGGCTTCAGTATCCGGATGGGACGACCCGCGATGCGCCGCTGGGGTCGACCGGCGAAGCGGTGTTGCCAGCACTGCCAAGAGGCGAGTATCAGGTGAGCGTCCTTGGCGGAGGCTACGCTCCTCCCCGCCCGATCGCACTGACACGGGACCAGCAAGTTGACCTCACCGTGATCAGCCAACTCGACATCGCACTTGCCGGCGGCATGCTTTCGTTGGTTGGACTTGGACTCCTGATTATCGGGCGCCCGCGGTTGGTGCTCGCGCCGATCTTCCTCGTGCATCGCCGAGGCCGAAAGCGAGCCGGTCCCTCCCCCGCGTTGTTTGCGTCGGTCCCATTGCCACATGCGGATGTCGGCCGCGCCGCTGCGCCGAGACCGGCCGGTCCTTTTCGGCGTCACTGGGTGATCGTCCTTACGGCCGTCCTCGTCGCCCTTGCACTTCTGGTCGGCGTGAGGGTCACTGGCTTCGCTGCGTCCGAAGCTTCGCCCGTCGCTTCGCTGGAGGCCGACCGGAGCAGCGACCGGTTCGTGCCCGTGCTCGCTTATTACTACATCTGGTTCGACGAGACATCCTGGCGTCGAGCCAAGACCGATCTTCCCCTCCTCGGCCGCTACTCCAGCGACGACCCAGCGGTGACGCGTCAGCACGTTCGCTGGGCGAAGGCCGCAGGAATCGACGGCTTCATTGTCAGTTGGAAAGACACCCAAGTCCTGACCAGACGCTTGGACCAACTCGTCGAGATCGCCAACCAAGAAGACTTCAAACTCGCAATCATTTATCAAGGGCTCGATTTTTCGCGGAGTCCCATACCCATCGAGAGAATAGAAGCCGATCTAGATTTCTTTTACGAAAAATACGCAGACAATAGAGCATTCGACATGTTCGATCGTCCGGTCGTCATTTGGTCGGGGACCTGGGAATTCACTCCTCAGGAGATTGCCACGGTCACGAAGAGTCGACAGCAACGGCTGATGATCCTTGCTTCCGAGCGCAATCCCGACAGCTACGAAGCGATCGCGGATTTCGTTGCCGGCAACGCCTACTACTGGTCGTCGGTGGATCCCTCGACGTACCCCGGGTACCGCGAAAAGCTCGTTACAATGGCGCGGGCGGTCCACGCGGACGGCGGTCTCTGGATAGCACCGGCCGCGCCAGGGTTCGATGCGCGGCATATGGGCGGCGAGCGGTCCGTCGACCGGCAGGACGGGACGACGCTCCGGAAGGAGGTCTCAGCCGCACTGGCCTCGTCTCCGGATGCCATCGGGCTCATCAGTTGGAACGAATTCAGCGAAAACTCGCATGTCGAGCCCAGTTGCGCCTACGGCGTGCGTTACCTCGAAGCTCTCGCCGAGCTGACCGGTGGCAATGCGCCCGCGGGGGCCCCCACATGCGACCGGTCAGCGTTGGTGGAGGCAACGGTCGGCGCGGTCACGGGGGCAGCCGCGTCGCCGACTCCTGGCTCTGGGGGAGAGTCGACGCCGGGGGCCGCCGACTCTGGTTCCGACTTCGACTCTAGCTCCCCTGGTGACACGCAGGTGCGCGCGCGCAGCCTCGCCGTACTTCTTGGTCTCGGCGCGCTGATGGTGGCCAGCGTTGCTACCGTGATCCAACGATCGCGACGGGAAGCGGTGGGCGGTCAACCGGGAAAACTGGGTCATAACAGGAAAGGCGTCACATGATCGGGCTTGCCGATCGCTGCAACGGGCACGAACATCTGCTCGCCAGATTCCTGCCGACCCCGTTCGGCCGCCGTAACCCGCACGACCCGAATGGACGTCCTCTCGCGCTCGCGGTTACCGGGCCCCGACTTCTGCTGGCCGGCCAGCCCCGGGGGGCCGCTCGGTGGCCGTGCCGGCCGCGGGAACCCCGGACACGACCGGGCACTCGTCCTCCGGTGCCCACATCGTGTTTGCTGGAGAGTTGCCCATTTCCGCGACCCCAAGCCGAGCCGCGGCATCCAATGAACCACCGACTCCCACGCCGCCTGCAGGCGCGGAAGCGCACCCGAAACGTGCGTATTGCTCCTCAGGATCCGCGCCGGGCTGTCTAAGTAGCGATGAATGGAGGAGCGCCGACGATGGGGCTCCGGTTTAGATCAGGGCAAAGAGAGCTGAGAAATACGTCCGGACCGGCAACGCGTCTCCCTGGTTCTTGGCCGGTGCCACGATGGGCGAGTCCGTCTTGGGCTCGCCCATTCGTGCTGCTCACCATGAGCGTCGCTCTGGCGACTGCCCCGCTATCCCAGGGAGCGACGATCGCCGAAAGCGCGGAAATGACGTGCGGCAGGAGCGGTCCCAAGGACCGCTCCTACGCGGTAACGGTCTGTATAACTCAACCCATGGATGACGCTCAAATCACCGGTGACCAGGTCGTGGAGGCTTCGGTTTCAGTGAGCGGATCCGAGGCCGCGGTTCGGTCCGTTACCTTCACGCTCGACGGTGAGTATGTTCTTTCCGCATACGTGCCCCCATACAGGATGCTGCTCTCGTCAGGGGACTGGCCGGACGGCGTATACCGTCTCGAGGCACAGGCCAGAATGGCAGGTGATTTTGCCACGGATCGAGTTGGGATACGCGTGCGGTTTACCAACGGTCTGGGCGAGCGAGCGGCCAAGCCGCCCGCCTTCAAACCGTCGTCGGGGACATCGCCCGCGCCCGGCGAGCCGTTCGTCGTTGCCGCCGTCGGCGATGGCGCGGGCGGCAAGCCGGCAGCAGCGGCCGTCACCAATCTCATCGACTCGTGGAATCCCAATCTGTTCCTTTATCTCGGCGACGTCTATAATTCTGGGTCACCGGCGGAATTTGCTAACTGGTACGCGCCTGACACATATTTCGGGAGATTCCGGGACGTTTCCAATCCCACAATTGGTAACCACGAGTACGGCTATCGGCAGACCCTCGACGGCTACATGGGGTATTGGGGGGCGCCCCCTCACTATTACAGCTTCGAGGCGAACGGCTGGCATTTCGTCAGTCTTGACTCAAATGACCGCTTCGGCGAGCTCGAGCCAGGTACGGAGCAGTACGAATGGCTAGTGGAGGATCTTGCCACAAACTCCGCCGTCTGCACGATTCTCTTTTTCCATCACCCAGTATTCAACATCGGCGAGCACGGCGATAAGGACGCGCTGCTCGACATATGGAGGCTCGCGGTTGAGCGCGGAGTCGACCTCGTACTTACAGGTCACGATCATAACTACCAGCGGTGGCAGCCCATGGATGCCTCCGCGAACAGGAGTGCGCTTGGTGTCACGGAGTTCGTCGTCGGAACCGGGGGCCAGAGCAACTACCGATTTCAAACCTCCGACAGCCGCGTCGCTCACAGTATCGACGACGTACATGGCGCGCTGCGGTTGGAACTAAACCGCGAAGGAGCAGCTTATCGCTTCATCAGCACAGATGGCGCGACGCGCGACGCCGGCACCGTGCCGTGCCGCGGCGCCCCACCCGACCAGGCAGCCCCGAACGTCCCTGACCAACTCGTCGCAAGCGCATCCCAGGGCGGCGAGATCACCCTCGCGTGGCGCGGTGCTTTGGACAACGTGGGCACCGTAGCCTACGACGTCTACCGCGATGGATCGTTGCTCGCCACCGTCGCGGGTATCTCGCATTACGCGGACGCAGCAGTGCAGCCCGGCCAATCCTATACCTATCGGGTGTCCGCGCGCGACGCTGCGGGGAACGCCTCACCCCTGAGCGAGCCCGTCGGTGCTGTCGCCGTGATGCCAGCGCTCTTCAGCGATGGCTTCGAGCGCGGCGACTTCTCGCGGTGGAACGTCGTCAAGGGATTGGCCGTCGATCAGCAGGACGTTGCGAGCGGGAGTTTCGCGGCGCGTGCGAATTCGGCAGGCGAGGTCGCTTTCGCGCGCGATACGCTGGATCCACCCGAGTCATCCCTTTCGTACCGGGTACGCTTCAAGATTCTCGACCAGGGAAAGAACCCGGTAACCCTCTTGCGTTTCCGCGCCCATGGAGAGTCGGTGCTCGGCGTCTTCGTCACCCAAGATAACCGACTCAGCTACTTCGACGACGTGACGCGCACGAGCAATACGAGCAGGACGAAGGTGACGCTGCGGGAATGGCACGAAGTGGACGCACGTATCCTCGTCGATGGCCCGCGCAGTCGCGTGGAGATATGGCTTGACGGGGAGGTTGTCGCGGATCTGAACACCATCGAGGACCTGGGGACTGCGCCCGTCGACGAGATCCAAATGGGCGACAGCGCCCCGAAACGGCGCTACGACGTCCTTTTCGACGAAGTTCTCGTCGACGTCGACGCTCCCCTGCCGGCGACCCAGCTCCCAGCGAACAGTTCGCCTGCCGCCGAGACGGGGACGGCGACGCCAGCGGTCAATGAACCCTCCCCCTCGCCGGACGCGGAGAAGCCGGCGACCCCTGTGCCTACGGTCCAGGAAGGGACGTCTGACGTCATCTTTTCGGATGATTTCGACGGAGGAGATCTCACGCTCTGGGATCGCACCAGGGGATTCCGGGTAGAACGAGGCGGAAGGGACGGAGGATACCTTGCCCGGGCAACGAGCAATCGGGCGCCAGCCTACGCCGTCGAAAACTTCACGATGCCAGAGCCCGCGATCACCTACGTCATGCGTTTCCGATTGATGGACCAGGAGACAGGACTGACTCTCGTCCAATTCCGGTCGGAGGACGGCAAGAGATTGCTCGGCGTCGAGATCTCAAGTGATGGCCAACTAAGGATTCGCAACGAAGTCGGAGGCCACCAGGCGACGAGCTCCATCACCGTCTCCAGGCGGAGGTGGCACCAACTCGAGGTCGGGTTACGGGTTGGCGAACAAGGCCGAGTCGAAATCCGATACGATGGCAAGGAAGTGCCGGAACTGAACGGATCCTTTGGTTCCGATGCGATCGGCATCGGAGCTCTGCAACTCGGTGACAACGCCTCGAGCCACATCTTTGACATCACGTTCGATGACGTGCTTGTCAGAAGAGATCCTGGACGTGCGGCATTGGGGGCCGTTGAGAACGACGCACCTGTTGCGAGTCGCTCGCCCGCTCGCGGGACGCTGCTCGGCAACGAAGCACTCCCCCGGAATCCGCCGGGACGCGTGCCTCGGACGGCGATCGAACGTCGCATAACCCTCAGGTGCCAATGTACCCTCGCACGCCGGAGGTCCTTGTGGCGGCATCGGAAGCGTGACGCCCGCCCGTCGCCTCCGAAGTGACGGGGCGCCGGGGCTATCCCGGCGCCCCGTCACGATTGTTGACGGCCGAAGAGTTCCGTGTGCCCTATTTCGCGGTCGGCGCCTTGATAATCGTCGGTCGCGGCGTCCGCTGGCGGCGCACACTTCGTCCCAACATCGTGGCTAAGAGGATACCGGCAAGCGACAAGCCTGCGACCTTCGAGCCAGACGCGACCAATCCAGTCGTCCCCGGATCCCATTCCAACGTCAGTGCCGTGGCGAGCGCCCCGCGGGCGGTGGCGGGGGCGCCGTGGCAGGCGCCGGTGCCGCGGTCGGCGAAGGACTGGCCGGCGACGGGGACGAACGCCCAGTCGTAGCCGCCGGGGCGCAGGGTC